>NZ_LT607753.1:6154266-6461979 GCF_900090295.1 Micromonospora coxensis
GTGATCGCCGCACCGGAGCATGATCCGCGACGCGTAGCATCGGGGCGGTGAACTCCCCGACCCCAGCTCCGCGTCGCGCCGGCCGGCGCGCCGGCCTGACCGTGGGCCGGGTGTTCGGGGTGCCGCTGCGCGTCGACGTCTCGATGCTGCTGCTGACCCTGCTCATCACCGTCATGTACGCGCAGTTCGCCCGGGACCGGCTCGACCTGCCCCCGCTCGGCGGCTACCTGATCGGTCTCGGCTTCGTGGTGTCGCTGCTCGGCTCGGTGCTGCTGCACGAGCTGGGCCACGCGCTCACCGCCCGCCGCCACGGCATCGGTGTGCGCGGGATCACCCTGGAACTGCTCGGCGGCTACACCGAGATGGACTCCGACGCCCCCAGCCCGCGGGTGGAGCTGCTGGTCTCCCTGGCCGGGCCGGCGGTCTCCGCGGTGCTCGGCGCGGTCGGCGTCGGCCTCACCCTGGCGCTGCCCGCCGGCACCCTGGCCCACCAGCTCGCCCTGCAACTGGCGTTGAGCAACGTCGTCGTCGCGATCTTCAACCTGCTGCCCGGGCTGCCGCTGGACGGCGGCCGGGCGTTGCGCGCCGCCGTCTGGGCGGCCACCCGCGACCGGCACCGCGCCACCGAGGTCGCCGGCTGGGTGGGCCGGGCGGTCGCCGTCGGCACCGCCGGGCTGGTCGTCCTGCTCACCGTCGAGCGGCTCCTGGTGCCCCTGGCGCTGCCGCTGATGCTGCTGGTCGCCGTCACGCTGTGGCGCGGCGCCGGCCAGTCCATCCGGTACGCCCGGATCAGCCGCCGGGTGCCGTCGATCGACCTGGCCCGGCTCACCCGCCCCGTCTTCGGCGTGCCCACCGGCACCCCGCTGGCCGAGGCGCAGCGCCGCCACGCCGAGCAGGCGCCGCCGGGCGCGGCCGTGACCGTGCTCGACTCCACCGGCCGCACGCTCGCCCTGCTCGACCCGGCCGCGGCCGACGCCGTACCCGTGCCGCGGCGGCCCTGGCTGGCGGTGGACGCGGTGGCCCGGCCGCTGGCGCAGCTGCCGACCCTGCCGGCGGGGCTCGACGGCGAGCGGGTGCTGGAGGTCGTCCAGGCGCACCCGGCCGCACGGTACGTGGTGACGGCAGGCGAAGATGTCGTCGGCGTTCTGCACATCGCGGATCTGGCACAGGTCCTCGAACCCACACGGAAGATGAACAGGTGACCGCACACTCCTCCGCCCTCCCGGCCGAGCCCGGCACACGCACCGTCGTCCCGGAGCTGCCTCCGGTGCACCGGGGGCCGTTCCGCCCCGGCGACCGGGTCCAGCTGACCGACCCGAAGGGGCGGATGCACACGCTCGTCCTGGAGCCCGGCAAGGAGTTCCACACCCACCGCGGGATCCTCAAGCACGAGGCGCTGATCGGGCAGCCCGACGGCAGCGTGGTGACCACCTCCGGCGGCGGCACCGCGTTCCTCGCGCTGCGTCCGCTGCTGTCGGACTACGTGCTGTCCATGCCGCGCGGCGCCCAGGTGATCTACCCGAAGGACTCGGCGCAGATCGTGGCCATGGGCGACATCTTCCCCGGCGCGAAGGTGCTCGAGGCCGGCGCCGGTTCCGGCGCGCTGAGCTGCTCGCTGCTGCGCGCCGTCGGCACCGGCGGCGAGCTGCACTCGTACGAGATGCGCGACGACTTCGCGCAGATCGCCAAGCGCAACGTCGAGGCGTTCTTCGGCGCGCCGCACCCGGCGTGGCGGCTGCACGTGGGCGACGTCGCCGACTGCCCGGAGACCGGCTTCGACCGGATCATCCTGGACATGCTCACCCCGTGGGAGACCCTCGACATGGTCGAGCGGGCGCTGCTGCCCGGCGGCGTGTTCATCGGCTACGTGGCCACCACCCCGCAGCTGTCCGAGCTGGTGGAGGCGCTGCGCGAGCGCGGCGGCTGGACCGAGCCGCGGGCCTGGGAGTCGCTGGTGCGCGACTGGCACGCCGAGGGGCTGGCCGTGCGCCCGGACCACCGGATGATCGCGCACACCGCGTTCCTGGTGTCCGCGCGTAAGCTCGCTCCGGGCGTCACCGCCCCGCCGCGGCGCCGCAAGCCCAGCAAGGGCGCCGAGGCGTACGCCGAGCGCAAGCAGGCGCTGCGCGAGGCGGCAGCCGCCCGCCAGGCGGCGGCCGCGCAGGCCGCCGGGGTCGAACCGACCACGACGGGTGAGGTGGACCGGCCGTGACGGTGCGCCGGGGCGGCGGGGAGTGATCGGGCGGATTCCGCCGGCCGGTGCGGGTCGGCGGCACGACCTGGGGGAGATGGCATGAGTCGGCCGGGTTTCGGCGGTGGTGAACTGCCGGCCGTGTTCCCGGACTGGTCGCCCTACACCGACCTGGAGTCCGCCGCGCGGGCGTACCTGCGCGATCCGGACATCGCGCTCGAGGCCCTGCACGGGGTGCTGCGCGGGGCGTCGGTGCTCGGCTTCACGCTGGAACGCTTCGTCAACGAGGTCAACGGGGTCTGGCAGGAGGTCGTCGTCTGCGACGGCAGCCGGCTGGTGCTGTGGCACGGCGAGGACGTGCCGCCGGGGGAGGGGCCGCCCGGCTCGATGACCTCCTCGCTGCGGGTGGTGCCGGTCTCGACGGTCACCGAGGTCGGCTGCCGGCGGCGGCTGACCCGCGCCGACAACGGCGAGGTCCGGGTCGACAGCATCGACGTCTACCTGCTGCTCACCTCGCTGGACGAGGCGCCGCCGGGCGACGAGGTGGTCGGCGCGCCCCGGCACGACGCGCTGCGCTTCGGCAAGACGCTCGACGACGGCGGGGCCGGGCAGATCGCCCGGCTGGAGGAGTTCGCCCGGCTGGTCGCCTCGGTGGTCGGGCGCCCGGTGCTCTGAGTACGCGAGAGCCGCGGACGACACCTGGTCGTCCGCGGCCCCGTACCGCCGCGCGGGGGCGGCTCAGTCGTCCTCGGCCTCCGGGCCGGCCACCTCGACCCCGTCGCTGCCGCGCACCACGTGGATGCACTCGCCCGGGCACTCCTTCGCGGAGTCGATCACCTCGAGGCGCAGGTGCTCCGGCACGTCGACGCGGGCGCCCGGCGCCTGCCGCAGCTCGCCGTCGGGGCCCTTGACGTACGCCAGGCCGTCGACGTCGAACTCGAAGACCTCCGGCGCGTACTGCACGCAGAGCCCGTCGCCCGTGCAGAGGTCCTGATCCACCCAGACCTGAAGCTGGTCCGTCGCGACCTCCGCCACCGGTGCACCCCCCATGTTCTCCCGTCCCACGCCTCGACGGTACCCGAACGCCCGGACCTGCCCCTCAGGCGTCCCTTCGCGATCAAGGTTCGGTGACGAGGGCGTTGCGTAGGACCGAATCGGCCTCATAGCGGCTAGTGTTAGGGCAGAACGTTCAAGCCCCCCGGGGAGGTGGGACGTGGCACGCAGCGACGACGCGGACTCGCGCGCCGCACGGTGGGAGAAGGAAGCCCACGATCTCTCCACGCAGGTCGCGTTCCTGCAAGAGGAACTCGCTCTGGTGCGGCGCAAGTTGACCGAAAGCCCCCGACACGTCCGGCAGCTCGAAGAGCGGCTGGCGGCCACCCAGGCACAGTTGGCGCGGCTCACCGAGAACAACGACCGGCTCGTGAGCACCCTCAAGGAGGCTCGCGCGCAGATCGTGACGCTCAAGGAGGAGATCGACCGCCTGGCACAGCCGCCGAGCGGTTACGGCGTCTTCCTCGCGCGGCACGACGACGGCACGGTGGACATCTTCACCGGCGGGCGCAAGCTCCGCGTGGCCGTATCACCCTCGCTGGACGCCGCCGAGCTGCGGCGTGGCCAGGAGGTCCTGCTCAACGACGCGCTCAACGTGGTCGACGCGTTCGGCTACGAGCGGGTCGGCGAGGTGGTGATGCTCAAGGAGATCCTCGCCGGTCCCGACGGCACACCGGGCGACCGGGCGCTGGTGGTGTCGCACTCCGACGAGGAGCGCATCGTGCACCTCGCCGAGACCCTGATCGGCACGTCGATCCGGGCCGGCGACTCGCTGATGATCGAGCCCCGCTCGGCGTACGCGTACGAGCGGATCCCGAAGAGCGAGGTCGAGGAGCTGGTCCTGGAGGAGGTGCCCGACGTCGACTACACCGACATCGGTGGCCTCCAGGCGCAGATCGAGCAGATCCGCGACGCGGTGGAGCTGCCCTTCCTGCACGCCGACCTGTTCCGTGAGCACCAGCTGCGCCCGCCCAAGGGCATCCTGCTGTACGGCCCGCCGGGCTGCGGCAAGACGCTCATCGCCAAGGCGGTGGCCAACTCGCTGGCCAAGAAGATCGCCGAGCGGCAGGGCAAGGAGAAGCACACCAGCTTCTTCCTGAACATCAAGGGCCCGGAGCTGCTCAACAAGTACGTCGGCGAGACCGAGCGGCACATCCGGCTGATCTTCCAGCGCGCCCGGGAGAAGGCCGGCGAGGGCACCCCGGTGATCGTGTTCTTCGACGAGATGGACTCGATCTTCCGGACCCGTGGCTCCGGTGTCTCCTCGGACGTGGAGAACACCATCGTCCCGCAGTTGCTCAGCGAGATCGACGGCGTGGAGGGCCTGGAGAACGTCATCGTGATCGGCGCCTCCAACCGGGAGGACATGATCGACCCGGCCATCCTGCGCCCCGGCCGGCTCGACGTGAAGATCAAGATCGAGCGTCCGGACGCCGAGGCGGCCAAGGACATCTTCTCCAAGTACATCCTCTCCGGCCTGCCGCTGCACCCCGACGACCTGGCCGAGCACGGCGGCGACGCCCAGGCCACCGTGGCCGCGATGATCGACGCGGTGGTGCTGCGGATGTACTCCGAGACCGAGGAGAACCGCTTCCTGGAGGTCACCTACGCCAACGGTGACAAGGAGGTCCTCTACTTCAAGGACTTCAACTCCGGCGCGATGATCCAGAACATCGTCGACCGCGGCAAGAAGATGGCGATCAAGGAGTTCCTCACCTCCGGGCGCAAGGGGCTGCGGCTGCAGCACCTGCTCGACGCCTGCGTCGACGAGTTCCGCGAGAACGAGGACCTGCCCAACACCACCAACCCGGACGACTGGGCCCGTATCTCCGGCAAGAAGGGCGAGCGGATCGTCTACATCCGCACGCTCGTCTCCGGCGGCAAGGGCGCGGAGGCCGGCCGCTCCATCGAGACCGCCAGCAACACCGGCCAGTACCTCTGACCGGATCGCGTCGGAAGGGCCTGCGGGACACCCCGCAGGCCCTTCCCGCATGTCACGACACGTTCACCGGGGTGACGCCCACCCGGCGGGCGGAATGCCGGACTCGTCGCTAGAATTCCCACACCGCCGTCGACTTGCCGAGGAGTCTCGTGCCGCCCGAGCTCACCGTCGTCGAGCCGCCCACCCGCACGGCGGTCGAGGACCAGCAGCCACCAGCGCCCACCCGACGCCGTCGCCGACGCGCGCTCGTGGCGGTGCTGGCCGGGCTCACGCTCGCCTGGCTCGCCCCCCTCGCCGCGCACGCCCTGCACCGCGAGTGGCTGCTGCTCCCGCTGGTGCTGCTCGCCACGGCCAGCGTGCTGCGCGGTGGGCGTACCCTGCTCGACCGGCTGCTGCTCGCCCTCGCGCTGCTGCTCGGCGCCGCCACCGCCGGCGGCCTGCTCTTCGCGGTCTGGCCCTGGGGCATGCGGCCGGTGCCGCTGGCCGGGCTCGCCCTCACCACGGTCGTGCTCACCGCGGCGGCGCTGCGGCGGCGACCCCGGCTGCCCCGCCCCGGCTGGGCCGACCTGTTCCCCGTCGCCGCCACCGCCGCGATGACGATCTACCTCAGTGGGCCCTGGCGGCGCGCGAGCGACCTCGCCGACCAGCTGAGCATCCTCGCCCGGGGCGAGGACAACTGGCGTCACCTGGCCATGTTCGACGTCATCGGCCGCCTCGGCGGGTACGCCTTCGTCGACCCCGCCGCCAAGGACCAGATCCTCTCCCAGCTCATGTACTACCCCCAGGGCTGGCACCTGCTGGCCGCCATGCTCGACGGCTTCCTCGTGCCCGTCGGCGCCGGCCCCCGGGGCCCCGACGCGGTCACCCACTACGCCGGCTGGACCCTCGCCGGCTTCGGCCTGTTCGTGCTCGCGGTGAACTGGGCCGCGCAGCGGATCTCCGGCCCCATCCACCTGCTGCACCGTGCCGCCCTCACCGTGGTGGTCTGCGCGCTCCTGCTCGGCACCCAACTGCCCCGGCTGCTGCTCTCCGGCTACCCGACCGAGGTCCTCGGGCTCACCCTCACCGTGCTGCTCGCCGCCCTCGTCGGCCGTCCCGTCGTGGGCACCCGCGAGCAGTTCGTACTGATGGTCGCCCTGCTCGTCGGCGTCGGCTTCACCTACTACCTCTTCCTCCCGCCCGCCGCCGTGCTGGTGCTCTGCTGGGTCCTCGGGCACTGGCGGGAGGCGCTGCGCCGCTGGCCCACCGTGCTCGCCGTCGGCCTCGCCGGCACCGCGCTCGCCCTCGTCGCGCCCCTGCTCGGCGTGCTGCGCGCCGAGCAGACCGAGGCGCTGGACGTCGGCGGCGGCATCGGCGCCCGCACCGAGGCCTGGCGGGCCCTGATCTGGCTCGGCGGGATCGTCGGCGTCGCCCTGCTCGTGCAGATCCGCCGCGCCGACCCCGCCTGGCGGCGCTGGCTGCTCGTCTGCGCCGTCGGCGTCGCCCTGCCGCTGGGCATCGCCCGGTACAACGCCACCTCCGGCGTCGAGCCCGGCTACTACTTCATCAAGTCCACCCACCTGGCCACCGCGCTGCTCATCGTCGGCGCCGCGGCCGTCGTCCGGCTGCTGCCCGCACCCCGCCTCGGCCGGTCCTGGCGCGCGGTCACCGCCAGCGCCACCGGCGTCCTCGGCGCGCTGCTCGTGGCGACCCTCGCCGTCACCCTGGGCGGGGTCACCGGATGGCACCACAGCCTGCTCGTCGCCCACCCCCAGACCTGGACCCAGCGCTGGGTCCACCAGGACCTGAGCCTGCCGGCCAGAGTGGCCTGGGTCTGCGCCGAGGCCCAGCGGCGCTACCCCGACCAGCCCGGCGTCACGACCATCGTGCTCGACCGCGGCGCCTACCGGGCGTACGTGGAGACGCTCTGCCTCTCCGCCCTGCACGGCACCACCGCCCGCACCGAGCCCGGCGTCTACGACATCGTCTTCGACGAACCGGACCGCACCCACGAGATGGCCCGGCGGGTCAGCGGGCCGATCCGGTTCGTCGTCGCCGACTGGCGCGCCCAGCGGCGCGTGCACTGGATGCTGGTCAACGACCCGGCGCTGCGGGAACGGGTCGTCTGGGTGCCCCTGGCCGTGCCCGAGTGCGACGTGCTCCCCTCCGACCCGCCACCGCCGCCGGGCACCCCGCAGACGACGCCGGCCGTGCCGGCGTGCCCCTCCACGCCCTGAGGGCGACTACGCTCGACGTGGACGGGGGACCGGGTTGGGCCGAGCGGAGCAGGTAGGTCGATGAGCGTCAGACGAATCATGGGCACCGAGGTCGAGTACGGCATCTCCGTGCCCGGCCACGCCGGAGCCAACCCCATGGTCACCTCCTCCCAGGTGGTCAACGCCTACGGGGCGCGTCCGGAACTCAACCGGGGCGGTCGCGCCCGCTGGGACTACGAGGAGGAGTCGCCGCTGCGCGACGCGCGCGGCTTCACCTACTCCGGCGCCGCGTACGACCCCGCCGAGGCGCTCGCCGACGAGGACCTCGGCCTGGCCAACGTGATACTCACCAACGGCGCGCGGCTCTACGTCGACCACGCGCACCCGGAGTACTCCACTCCCGAGGTGACCAACCCGCTGGACCTGGTCCGCTGGGACAAGGCCGGCGAGCGGGTGATGGCCGAGGCGGCCCGCCGCGCCGCCACCATCCCCGGCACCCAGCCGATCCACCTCTACAAGAACAACACCGACAACAAGGGCGCCAGCTACGGCGCGCACGAGAACTACCTCATGCGGCGGCAGACCCCGTTCGCCGACATCGTGGCGTACCTGACGCCGTTCTTCGTCACCCGGCAGATCGTCTGCGGCGCCGGTCGCGTCGGCATCGGCCAGGACGGCGGCGCCAGCGGCTTCCAGATCTCCCAGCGGGCGGACTTCTTCGAGGTCGAGGTGGGGTTGGAGACCACCCTCAAGCGGCCCATCATCAACACCCGCGACGAGCCGCACGCCGACGCCGACAAGTACCGCCGGCTGCACGTCATCATCGGTGACGCCAACCTGTCGGAGATCTCCACCTACCTGAAGGTCGGCACCACGGCGCTGATCCTCACCATGATCGAGGAGAAGGCGCTCGGGGCCGACCTCGGCATCGCCGACCCGGTCGGCGAGTTGCGCGCGGTCAGCCACGACCCGTCGCTCAAGCACCTCATGCGGATGCGTGACGGCCGCCGGCTGACCGCCCTGGACGTGCAGTGGGCGTACCTGGAGCGGGTCCGGTCCTTCGTGGACGACCGGTACGGCGACGACGTCGACGAGCAGACCGTGGACGTGCTGGACCGCTGGGAGAGCGTGCTGGACCGGCTCGGCCGCGACGCGTTCCTCTGCGCCGACGAGCTGGACTGGGTGGCCAAGCTGCGGCTGCTGGAGGGCTACCGGGAGCGGGAGAAGCTGGGCTGGGGCTCGCACAAGCTCCAACTGGTCGACCTGCAGTACTCCGACGTCCGCCCGGAGAAGGGCCTCTACCACCGGCTGGTCTCGCGCGGCTCGATGAAGACGCTGCTCGACGACGAGCAGACCCGTACCGCGATGGTGGAGCCGCCGGAGGACACCCGGGCCTACTTCCGGGGCCGCTGCCTGGCCCAGTACGCCTCCGAGGTGGTGGCGGCGAGCTGGGACTCGGTGATCTTCGACATCGGCCGCGAGTCGCTGGTGCGGGTGCCGATGATGGAGCCGGAGCGGGGCACCCGCAAGCACGTCGGCGCCCTCTTCGACCGCTGCGAGAGCGCCAAGGACCTGCTGGAGACGCTGACCGGCGGCTGACCGGCCGCCGATCAGGGCCCGTCGGGCGCCGCGAGCCGGCGCGCGACGGGCCTTTCGTCGCTCAGGCGAGGTAAGTTCATCGGAGACGATCGTGGAGGAGGCAGCCATGGCCACTCGTGACAGCGGCGGGCAGTCGCAGTCGGGCAAGGCCCGTCAGGGCGAGGAGATCGAGGACGTCACCACCGAGGCGAACCCGGAGGTCGCCGAGCGGCACGCCGAGATCACCGAGGACGTCGACGACCTGCTCGACGAGATCGACTCCGTCCTGGAGGAGAACGCCGAGGAATTCGTGAGAGGATACGTCCAGAAGGGCGGAGAATAGGGCATATGCCCGGTTCGCCTCAGGCGTCGGACAAGCTGTGCCCGCCGTGCCGGCGGCTGCTCCCGCCCACCGATTTTCACCGTCGCCGGGCGGACGGGCTCGCCTTCTACTGCAAGGCGTGTGCGGCCGCCCGCTCCGAGACCAGGCGGCGCAGGCGGGGCATCGCTTCACAGCGCAGGTCTCTGGTGTCGGTGGCGGACGGTCTCCAGTGGTGCCCCGACCGTGGGCAGATCGACCCGCTGCGGGGGTCCTGGCCGAGCCGGGTGGCGTCTGCGCGATCTGCGGCGGGGAAGATCCCCAACATCTGGACCACGATCATCGCACCGGGTGGGTGCGCGGGATACTCTGCTTCAACTGCAACGGTGGTCCTGGCCGGTCCCGTGACAGTCCCACGAGGCTGGCCAGGGCGATCACGTACCTGAGAGGAACCACGTGGCAGCGGGTTTTGATCCATCCGGGCGTCTACCAGATGTGTTCACCAACGCGGGGACGTCCTCCTTCACTACGTTCCTGAGTCAGGTGGCCCCCGAGATGCTGCCCGGCCGTCGGCCGCTGCCGCCGGGCATGGCCGCCGACATGGCACCGCACGCGACGACCATCGTGGCCATCTCGGCCGCCGGCGGCGTGGTGATGGCCGGCGACCGGCGGGCCACCATGGGCAACCTCATCGCTCAGCGCGACATCGAGAAGGTGCACCCGGCCGACGCGTACTCGCTGGTCGGCATCGCGGGCACCGCCGGCATCGGCATCGAGCTGATGCGACTGTTCCAGGTGGAGCTGGAGCACTACGAGAAGATCGAGGGCGCGATGCTCTCGCTCGACGGCAAGGCCAACCGGCTCGCCTCGATGATCCGGGGCAACCTCGGCGCGGCCATGCAGGGCCTCGCGGTGATCCCGCTCTTCGCCGGCTTCGACCTGGCCGCGAAGGACCCGGCCCGGGCGGGCCGGATCTTCAGCTTCGACGTGACCGGCGGCCCGTACGAGGAGACCGGCTACGACGCGATCGGCTCCGGTTCGCTCTTCGCCAAGTCGGCGCTGAAGAAGCGGTTCCGCGCGGGGCTGTCGATCGACGACGCGACCCGGCTGGCCGTCGAGGCGCTCTACGACGCCGCCGACGACGACACCGCCACCGGTGGGCCGGATCTGACCCGCCGGATCTACCCGGTGGTGATGACGGCGACGGCCGAGGGCACCCACCGGCTCACCGACGCCCAGACGGCGTCGATCGCCGAGGCGGTCGTCGCCGCGCGGATGGAGAACCCGGGCGGCTGACCCCGCTCCCACCCCACCCAGCAGTCAGCAGTCGTCAGCACAGCGCCCGAAGGAGAACCGCCGCCGTGGCCATGCAGTTCTACGCCTCGCCCGAGCAGATCATGCGCGACCGCTCCGAGCTGGCCCGCAAGGGCGTGGCCCGGGGCCGTAGCGCGGTGGTCCTGAGCTACGCCGGCGGGGTGCTCTTCGTCGCGGAGAACCTCTCCAGCGCCCTGCACAAGGTCAGCGAGATCTACGACCGGATCGGCTTCGCCGCCGTCGGCCGGTACAACGAGTTCGAGAACCTGCGCCGGGCCGGCGTGCGGATGGCCGACCTCAACGGCCTGAGCTACGACCGGCGCGACGTGACCGGCCGTGCCCTGGCCAACGCGTTCGCGCAGACCCTCGGCGCGATCTTCACCGAGCAGTCCAAGCCGTTCGAGGTGGAGATCTGCGTGGCGCAGGTCGGCGCCACGTCCGAGGAGGACGAGCTGTACCGCATCACGTACGACGGTTCGGTCAACGACGAGCCGGGCCGGATGGCGATGGGCGGGCAGGCCGAGGCGATCACCAACGTCCTCAAGTCCGACCACCGGCCGGAGATGACGCTCAGCGAGGCGGTGCGGGTGGCCGTGCGGGCGCTGAGCAGCGTCGGCGGTGAGGGCGGCGCCGCCCGGACCATCGCGGCCAACCAGCTGGAGGTGGCGGTCCTGGACCGCGCCCGGGTGGGCCGTACCTTCCGGCGGATCACCGGTGCGGCGCTGACCGCCCTGCTGGACGGCGACGCCTCCGGTGACGCCGCGCCGGCCGGCGGCCGGGCCAAGACGCCGACCGTGCCGACGGAGGAGGCGCACAAGCCGACCACGTCCGCCGGCTCGGCGGACCTGGAGGGCCAGCAGGACACGCCGCCGGAGGCGTAAGGGACTCAGGTCGCAGGGGTCGGGGATCTCCCCCCGGCCCCTGCGGCGTCTCCGGACCAGCGCGCCGTCGGCCCGCGTCCACGCCGCCGGCCCCACACCCACGTCCGCGCCAGCCCCCGACCACCCGCGCACCCGCGCACCCCGCCGTTCCACGCACTTTCACGGAATGAGTGGCTATCCTGCGCGGAACAGCCACTCATTCCGTGAAAGTGCAGCCAACGGGGAGGTGTGGCGGGGGAGCGGGTGCTCGTCAATGGGCGGACGGTGGCCTGACGGGGTTCGGCGGGGGGTGTGGTCGTGGGCCCGAGACGCCGAACGGCCGCCCGGATCGTGCGGGCGGCCGTTCGCGCGGGTACGGTCAGCGCTTGCGCAGCAGCGGGCGGGCCAGGGCCCAGTAGCCGGCGGCGACGGCGTTGAAGACGCCCATGCCGGGCGGCGAGTCGACGTTGGACGGGGCCACCTTCGCGGTCATCAGCTCGGCGATGATCCCGTCTGGCACGGTCCGCTCGGCCTGCAGTTGCCGGCGGCGGGCGCGCAGCCAGGCCCGGTTGGTCCAGAGCCAGCCCCAGCCCTTGAACTTCTGCTTCGACCAGCCGCCGGCGAGCGAGGCGGCGAGCATGGCGACCTCGGTGAGCAGCAGGACGGGCGCGAGCACGACCAGGGTACGGGTCTCGTACGCGGTGAGCAGGGTGACCAGCCGGTTGCGTTCGACCAGGTAGAGCTTGAGCGCGTTGCGGGAGAACTCGTAGTGGTGCCGCACGACGGCGTCCGGGACGTACTCCAGCCGCAGGTTGCGCTGCCAGAGCCGCAGGCTCAGCTCGGTGTCCTCGTGGTAGGCGAAGTACTCGGCGGCGAAGCCGTCCAGCTCCCGCCAGAGCGCCCGGTTGATGACGAAGCAGCAGCCGCTCAGCGACGGCACCGTGGTGCGGACGGCGTGAGCGCTGGCCGGCTCGCCGTTGCCGCCGGCCCAGGACAGGCCGGTGAAGTGCAGCGGGTTGCCGGAGGTGTTGATCAGCTCGGGGTCGTCGGCGAGCCGGATCGAGGCCATCGCCGCGCCGACGCCCGGCTCGCCGGCCACCGCGACGACCTTGGCCAGCGCGTCGGGGGCGACGACCGCGTCGGAGTTGACGAACGCGAGCCACTCGCCGGTCGCCTCGGCGGCGCCGACCCGGCAACCACCGGAGTAGCCGGTGTTCTCCTCGGGGCGGATCACCCGTACGCCGGGGAAGCCCTTGACGATGTCGATGCCGTCGCCGGTGCAGCCGTTGTCGACCACGATCAGCTCGATCTCGACGTCGGTGCTGTCCAGTACGGCGCGGGCGGCGTCGACCAGGTACGGCTCGGCGCCGTAGGCCAACATCACCGCGGAGACCTGCGGGCGGGTCATCGGATGCCTCCGGAAACTCCGGTCGCCACGGCCTCGTCGAGGGGCCGGGCCGGGACGGGGTGGGGACGGTTGCCACGGCGCAGCAGCAGCGCCATGGTGGCGGCCACCACGACGGAACCGACGGCGTAGGCGAGTTCGACGCGCAGCGCGACCGACATCGGGGTGAGCGTCACGACGAGCAGGGCGGCCACGCCGATCGTCCAGGCGACGGCCTGCGCCCGGTGCCGGTCGAGGGCCAGCAGCCCCTGGCCGAGCACCATCGCCCACAGGTAGGCCAGGGTGGCCACGGCCAGCCAGGCGAAGTCGCCGTGGCCGAGCACGTCGGAGGCGTCGAAGAGGACGCCGACCAGCCACGGGCCGAGGGCGACCGCGCCGACCGCGCCGAGCACGCCCAGGGCGGTGACGATGCCGAGCGCCCGGCGCAGCAGGTTGTGGAAGCCGCCGAGGTCGCCGGTGCTGGCCGAGGTGGCCAGGCCGGGCAGCAGGGACGCCTGCAGGGAGGCGAAGACGAACAGTGGGATGCGGACCAGCACCAGCGCGGAGAGCAGCGCCCCGGCGGTGGCGACGTCGGACGGGTCGAGCAGCCGGACGTTGATCACGCCGACGTTGACCACGACCTGGGAGAGCAGGCTGGAGACGGTGAGCAGGCCGAGGCCGCGCAGCAGCGCGCCCCAGGCCACCGGCACGCCGCCACCGACGGCGCGCAGCACCGGCGGCAGGGTGAGCAGCACCCCGACCAGCGGGGCGATCACCAGGACCAGCCCGTACCACAGCGGCGAGGTGACGCCGGTGAGCCCGAGCAGGGCGACCATGGCGATGCGCAGGCCGCCGTCGACGCCGAGCTGGCCGCCGTACCAGGGGAAGAGTTGCAGGCCGGAGAGGATGCCCCGGGTGGTGTAGGCCACGGCCATGGCGGCCAGCGACCCGATGAGCACCCACACCATCGCGCCGTCGCCGGCGAAGAGCCGGTCGGCGAGCAGGTCGTGCCCGGCGAGCAGGACCACCACCATGAGCGCGAGCACGCCGACGGCGAGGATGCCGCCGCGGGTCAGCACCGGCCCCGGCGGCAGCCCCTGGCTGCGGCGGGTGGCGACGACCCGGGCGATCTCCTGCTCGACGGGGAGGAACACGCCGATGCCGAGGGTGAAGACGATCGACCAGAGCACCGACAGGGAGGAGTAGTCGGCCTCGGTGAGGCTGTGTCCGGCCACGGCGAGGTGGACGTAGGAGGCCAGCCCGAGCAACGCCAGCCCGGCACCCACCGCGAGGGTGCCGGGCGGGACGAGGTTGAGCAGGCGCCGCATCACCGGCGGATGAGCGCGAGCGTCAGGACGGCGAAGGCGCGGCCCAGGTAGATCATGGCCTTGGCGGGGGAGTGGCTGGGGGTGCCGGCCATCCGCTTGCGCATGGCGACCGGAACCTGGCGGATCGTGTAGCCGCGCCGGGCGGTGTGCACCAGCGTCTCGACGGTGTCGCCGAGGTACTCGGCCGGGTACCAGCCGGCGAACATCTCGATGACCCGCCGGTTGGCGGCCCGGAAGCCGGAAGTGGTGTCGGTGAGCTTGGTCCTGGCGACCCTGGACAGCACCAGCGACAGCATGACCATCGCCCAGCGGCGCGGGCCACGGACGCTGTAGTCGCCCTCGCCGGCGAACCGGGCGCCGATGACCAGGTCGACCTCGTCGAGCAGGTCGACCAGCTTCGGCACGTAGCGCGGGTCGTGCTGGCCGTCGGCGTCGATCTGGATGGCGACGTCGTAGCCGTTGTCCCGGGCGTACCGGTAGCCGAGCCGCATGGCCCCGCCGACGCCGAGGTTGTACGGCAGCTTCGCCACCCGCGCGCCGGCGGCGGCGGCCACGGCGGCGGTGCGGTCGGTGGAGCCGTCGTCGACGACCAGCACGTCGACGCCGGGCAGCTCGCCGCGGACCTCGCCCACGACGTCGGCGATCGAGCCGGACTCGTTGAGCGCGGGGATGATGATCAGTACGCGCTTGCCGTTAACCATCGTGGGACACCAGTTCGTCTCGGGCGGATGCGGTCCGGGCCGCCCGCTCCGCCTCCACCTCGGCGCGGAGCAGGGCGAAGTCCTCGGCCAGGGTGCGGGTCTCCTCCTCCAGGGCGCTGACCTCCCAGCTCAGGTGCACGCAGACCAGCAGCAGGAAGACGATGCCGAGGAAGAGCACGAGGCTGACGCCGGAGGCGACGCCGAGCGTGCCGGCCACGTTGTCCAGCAGCCGGGGGAACAGCGACAGCGGGATGACGATCAACAGCACGGCGAGCCAGAGCATGCCGTACTTCTCGCGCAGTTGCCGGCGACGCAGCAGCTCGACGATGGTGACGAGCAGGATCAGGCCGGTCAGGCCGGTGACCAGGGTGAGCTTCATGCGACCTTCCACGGGGCGGGTGGAGTGGGGGAGTCGAACGCGTCGGACAGCGTGTCGTGCCAGTCCGGCAGTGGCGGCAGACCTGCCACCGCCCAGCGGTCGTGCCCTAGCACACTGTACGCCGGTCGGGGGGCGGGACGCGGATACCGGTCGCTGGTGGTGGGTCGGATCCGCTCCGGGTCGAGCCCGGCGAGGGCGAACGCGGCCCGGGCCAGGCCGTACCAGGTGGTGCGGCCGGAACAGGTGCCGTGGTAGATCCCGGCGGGGGCCCGCCCGGCCAGCGCCGCGTCGGCGAGCGCCACCAGCTGGGTGGCCAGGGCGTACGACCAGGTGGGCTGGCCCTGCTGGTCGTCGACCACGTCGAGGTGCTCGCGCTGCCCGGCCAGGCGCAGCATGGTGGCCACGAAGTTCGGCCCGTGCGCGCCGTAGAGCCACGCGGTGCGTACCACGTAGCCGGTTTCGGGGAGAAATCGGACGACGGCCCGCTCCCCGGCCAGCTTGCTGCGCCCGTACGCGTTGATCGGGTCGGTCGGTGCGTCCTCGGCGTACGGGGCGTCGGCGTTGCCGGGGAAGACGTAGTCGGTGGAGACGTGCACCAGGCGGGCCCCGGTGTCGGCGCAGGCCCGGGCGAGGTGCGCCACGCCGTCGCCGTTGACCGCCGTGGCGGCGGCCTCGGCCTGCTCCGCGCCGTCGACGTCGGTCCAGGCGGCGGTGTTGAACACCACGTCGTGCCCGGCGACGGCGGCGCGGACGGCCCCGGCGTCGGTGATGTCCAGTTCGGCGCGGGTGGCGGCGCTCACCGTGAGGTCGGGCCGGCTGGCCAGCACGGCCAGCAGGTCCTGCCCGAGCATGCCGCCCGCGCCGGTGACGAGGACGCGCGTCATGCGGCCTTGGCCGCCTTCAGCGGCTCCCACCAGGCCCGGTTGTCGCGGTACCACTGCACCGTCTCGGCGAGGCCCCGGTCGAGGTCGATGCTCGGGGCGTACCCCAGCTCGGCGTTGATCTTGCTGATGTCCAGCGAGTAGCGGCGGTCGTGGCCCTTGCGGTCGGCGACCGGGACGACCCGGTCCCAGTCCGCGCCGCAGGCCTCCAGCAGCCGGCCGGTGAGCTCCTTGTTGGTCAGCTCGGTGCCGCCGCCGATGTTGTAGACCTCACCGGCGCGGCCCTTGTGCGCGACCATGGCGATGCCCCGGCAGTGGTCGTGCACGTGCAGCCAGTCGCGGACGTTGCCGCCGTCGCCGTAGAGCGGGACGGTGCCGCCGTCGAGCAGGTTGGTCACGAACAGCGGGATGACCTTCTCCGGGAACTGGTACGGCCCGTAGTTGTTGGAGCAACGGGTCACCACCACGTCGATCCCGTGGGTGCGGTGGTACGCCAGGGCGAGCAGGTCCGAGCCGGCCTTGGAGGCCGAGTACGGGGAGTTCGGCGCCAGCGGCCAGGTCTCCGTCCAGGACCCCTCGTCGATCGAGCCGTACACCTCGTCGGTGGAGACGTGCACGAAGCGGCCGGCGCCGTGGCGCAGGGCGGCGTCGAGCAGCGTCTGGGTGCCCAGCACGTTGGTGGTGACGAACGGCGCGGCACCCTCGATCGAGCGGTCGACGTGCGATTCGGCGGCGAAGTGCACGATCACGTCGTGACCGGCGACGACCTCGTCGACCAGCTTCGGGTCGCAGATGTCGCCCTGCACGAAGCGCAGCCGCGCATCGTCGCGCACCGGGGCGAGGTTGTCCAGGTTGCCGGAGTAGGTCAACTTGTCCAGCACGGTCACCGCGGCCGGTTCGACGGCGGGCACCCCGGACGCGTCGCCGCCGGGCACGCCCAGCAGCATCCGTACGTACTCCGACCCGATGAATCCGGCTCCGCCGGTGACGAGAATCCTCACGGGTCCGGAAGTGTACGCGAATCCGCAGGAAGGCCGGGGGACGGCGACCCCGGTGTCCGGTTCACACCGGTGCAGGTAGTCTCCCCGGGTGCGTGGAATCCTTCTCGCTGGTGGCACCGGGTCCCGGCTCTGGCCGATCACCCGGGCGGTCTCCAAGCAGCTGATGCCGATCTTCGACAAGCCGATGGTCTACTACCCGCTGTCGACGCTGGTGATGTCCGGGGTGCGCGAGATCCTGGTGATCACCACGCCGGAGGACCAGGCCCAGTTCCAGCGGCTGCTCGGTGACGGCAGCCAGTGGGGCCTGCGGCTGGAGTACGTCACGCAGGCCCGCCCGGAGGGCATCGCGCAGGCGTTCGTGCTGGGCGCGGACTTCATCGGCGACGAGTCGGTGGCGCTGGTCCTGGGCGACAACATCTTCCACGGCGCCGGCCTGGGCCGGCAGTTGGCCGCCGGCGGCGACCCGGTGGGCGGCCGGGTGTTCGCGTACCCGGTGGCCAACCCGGAGGCGTACGGCGTGGTCGACTTCGACGCCGACGGCCGGGTGCTGTCGATCGAGGAGAAGCCGGAGAAGCCGAAGTCCCGCTACGCCGTGCCGGGGCTGTACTTCTACGACAACCGGGTGGTCGGGATCGCCCGCGACCTCAGGCCCAGCGCCCGGGGCGAGCTGGAGATCACCGCCGTCAACGAGGCGTACCGGCTGGCCGGCGAGCTGTCGGTGACCGTGCTGGACCGGGGCACCGCCTGGCTGGACACCGGCACCTTCACCTCGATGATGCAGGCCGGTGAGTTCGTCCGGGTGATCGAGGAACGCCAGGGTATGAAGATCGGGTGTGTCGAGGAGGTCTGCTGGCGGGCCGGTCTGATCGACGACGACCGGCTGCGCGAGCTGGCCGAGCCGCTGACCAAGAGCGGCTACGGCGACTACCTGCTCGGCCTGCTGGCGGAGAAGGACGAGGTGGCGGGACGATGAGCGCGGGCGACACGCCGGCTCGGCGGGCCCCCCGGTCGGGAACGGAGGTGGCGACGTGAAGATGCGTGAGCTGGGCATCGAGGGCGCCTGGGAGATCACCCCGCAGCAGCACGGCGACCCGCGCGGGTTGTTCATGGAGTGGTACCGCTTCGACCGCCTCGCCGAGACGGTGGGGCACCCGCTGCGCCTGGCGCAGGGCAACCTGTCGGTCTCGGCCCGGGGTGTGGTGCGCGGCATCCACTTCGCCGACGTGCCGCCCGGGCAGGCGAAGTACATCACCTGCGTCCGGGGCGCGGTGCTCGACGTGGTGGTGGACCTGCGGGTCGGCTCGCCGACGTTCGGCCGCTGGGACAGCGTCCGCCTCGACGACGTCGACCGGCGGGCGGTGTACCTCAGCGAGGGGCTGGGGCACGGCTTCTGCGCGCTGACCGACGACGCGACGCTGAGCTACCTCTGCTCGACCACCTACAACCCGACCGGCGAGCACGGGGTGCACCCGCTCGACGCGGAGCTGGGCATCGAGTGGCCGGTCGGGTCGCCGCGGCTGTCGGCCAAGGACGCCGACGCCCCGACGCTGGCGCAGGCGCGCGAGGCCGGCCTGCTGCCGGACTACCAGACCTGCCGGACGTACGTGGCGAGTCTGGGCACCGACGGTTTGTCGTACTCGGACGGGATTTGATCGACCGGAGCGCACGAGCTGTGCTGTGACAGTGACGTTCGGGGCCTCCGGGCGGCTAATGTCACATCATGGAGCGGCGAATCTTCGGCCTCGAGACCGAGTACGGCGTCACCTGTACCT
This sequence comes from Micromonospora coxensis, assembly GCF_900090295.1. Taxonomy (NCBI): domain Bacteria; kingdom Bacillati; phylum Actinomycetota; class Actinomycetes; order Micromonosporales; family Micromonosporaceae; genus Micromonospora; species Micromonospora coxensis. The sequence continues at coordinate 6,173,165 of NZ_LT607753.1, forward strand.
ACCGTGGGCAGCGTCGGCTGTCCCCTGACGAGGTCGCCCGGTACCTCTTCCGCCGCGTCGTGTCGTGGGGCCGGTCGAGCAACGTGTTCCTGCGCAACGGGGCCCGGCTCTACCTGGACGTGGGCTCGCACCCCGAGTACGCCACCCCGGAGTGCGACTCGGTCACCGACCTGGTCGCCCACGACCGTGCCGGTGAGCGGATCCTGGAGGGTCTGCTCATCGACGCTGAGAAGCGGCTGCACGACGAGGGCATCGCCGGGGAGATCTACCTGTTCAAGAACAACACCGACTCGGCCGGCAACTCGTACGGCTGCCACGAGAACTACCTGGTCTCCCGGCACGGGGAGTTCGGCCGGCTCGCCGACGTGCTCATCCCGTTCCTGGTCACCCGGCAGTTGATCTGCGGCGCGGGCAAGGTGCTGCAGACCCCGCGCGGGGCGGTCTACTGCCTGTCCCAGCGGGCCGAGCACATCTGGGAGGGCGTCTCCTCGGCGACCACCCGCAGCCGTCCGATCATCAACACCCGGGACGAGCCGCACGCCGACGCCGAGCGGTACCGGCGGCTGCACGTCATCGTCGGCGACTCCAACATGAACGAGGTCACCACGCTGCTCAAGGTCGGCAGCGCCGACATCGTGCTGCGGATGATCGAGGCCGGGGTGGTGATGCGGGACCTGACGCTGGAGAACCCGATCCGGGCGATCCGCGAGGTGTCGCACGACATCACCGGGCGGCGCAAGGTCCGGCTCGCCTCCGGCAAGGAGGTCAGCGCGCTGGAGATCCAGCAGGAGTACCTGGCGAAGGCGACCGAGTTCGTCGAGCGCCGCGGCGGCGACCAGACCGCCAAGCGGGTGGTGGAGCTGTGGGGCCGGGTGCTGCGCGCGGTCGAGACCGGCGACCTGGACCCGGTGGCCCGGGAGATCGACTGGGTGAGCAAGCTGCGGCTGATCGAGCGCTACCAGCGCAAGCACGACCTGCCGCTGTCGCACCCCCGGGTCGCCCAGATGGACCTGGCCTACCACGACCTGCGGCGCGGCCGTGGCCTGTACGGCCTGCTGGAGCGGCGTGGCCAGGTCGACCGGGTGGCCACCGACCCGGAGATCTTCGAGGCGAAGGAGACCCCGCCGCAGACCACCCGGGCCCGGCTGCGTGGCGAGTTCATCCGGCACGCCCAGGAGAAGCGGCGCGACTTCACCGTCGACTGGGTGCACCTGAAGCTCAACGACCAGGCGCAGCGCACCGTGCTCTGCAAGGACCCGTTCCGGGCCTACGACGAGCGGGTCGAGCGGCTGATCGCCAGCATGTGAGACGCCCCGGCGGCCGGTGCGCGGCGCACCGGCCGCCGCCGCACCGGTACGCTGGCGTCGCGATGATGACCTCCGACCCGGCCGACCGCGAGCGCGGCGGCACCGAGAAGCTGAACTGGATCGAGCGGCGCCGCGAGAAGATCCGCGCCGAAGTCGAGCGCAACCGCCGGGGCGAGTACACCGTGCCGACCTGGGTGCTCGCGGTCGCGTTGATCGCCATCGTCGGCGGCTGGCTGGCGTTGATCTTCCTGCTCGGCTGAGTCCCGCTCCCGCCGTCGTCGAAACAGCGCACGTACGGAGTTGGGCCGCGCGCCCGGCGCGTGCCAGCGTGACCATCCACGAGTCGGTGGCCGCCCGCAGCGGCCCTGTCCAGGGATGGTGACGTCATCGCCCACATCGACCTCGGCCTCGACGAGAAGCGGCACCCCGGCATCACCGGGCCCATGATCTACCGCCCGGAGACCGCCAAACCCCTCAACGCCCTGGCGGAGGCGCTGCTGCGCGCGCCGCACCCCACGCTGAGCCCCGGCGAGCGGGAGCTGATCGCCGCCTACGTCTCCGGACTCAACGAGTGCCACTTCTGCTGCTCGTCGCACTCGGCGATCGCCGCCGCGCAGCTGCCCGAGGGCGCCGACCTGGTCGACCGGGTCCGCGCCGACCCGGAGACCGCCCCGATCGGGGCGAAGCTGCGCGCCCTGCTGCGGGTCGCCGCCGCCGTGCAGCGCGGCGGGCGGTCCGTCACCGGTGAACTGGTCGACGATGCCCGCCGCGAGGGCGCCACCGACCTGGAGATCCACGACACGGTGCTGATCGCCGCCGCGTTCTGCATGTACAACCGGTACGTCGACGGCCTGGGCACCTTCGCCCCGCAGGACGGGCAGGCGTACGAGAACTCGGCCCGGCACATCGTCGCCCACGGCTACGGCGCGTTCTGAGCCGACCGACCAGGGCCGGGGCTCAGGGCACGAGCCGCGCCGCGTGACGTCCGGCCGCCGCGGCGGCGAGGAAGTAGGCGTGGTCGGCGTCCAGGCCCCGGCCCATGGTCGACAGCGTCACCGGCAGGGCGCGCAGCGCCGCGTCCAGCCCGTCGGTGGGCACCGTCACGAGGGTGTGCCGCGCCGCGAGGGGCGCCAGCGCGGCGTCCACGTCGGCGGCCAGGGCCGCGTCCAGGCCGGCGGGGACGACCAGCTCCGCCGGGGCGAGGGCCACCCGGCCGTACGCGGTGAGGCTGTGGTGCGACACGCCCCGGTGCCGGGGGCGCGGGTCGGCGTCGGAGATCCGCAGCGAGCCGACCGGCCGCCCGCCCAGCGCGGCGACCGCGTTGACCGCCTCGCCCACGCCGACTCCGGAGAAGCCCCAGCGGGTGCCGGTGCCCAGGTTGCCGGGGCCCTGGGCGACGATCGCGACGTCGGCGCGCAGCACGTGCCGGGCGGCGAGCAGGCCGCTGTGCACGGTGGTGGCCTCCAGGTCGCCGCCGAACGCCTGGCCGACGCTGACCGTGCCGACGAGCCGGTCGCGCAGCCCGTCGAGGGTGCGGGAGAACCAGGCCGGCAGCGCCCCGCCGTCGGTGAGCACGTACGCCACCCGGGCCCGGGGCGCGTCGGCGTGCACGCCGGCCACGATCGCCGGCAGCGCCGAGTGCAGGTCGGCGGTGACCACCGGCAGGCCGTCCAGACTCTCCGCGCCGGCCAGCAACTCGTGGTGCGGGGACGCCTCCTCGTCCACCCCGAGCATGATCGCCTGCAACGGGGTGTAGCGGGCCTTGACCAGGTGCCCGGCGTCGCGGCTGTCGCCGGCCTGCGGCGGGTCCGGCGGAAGCCGGTCGGGCAGCGCCACGACCAGGGCGTAGCCGCCGGTGCCGAGCCCCATCAGCAGCGCGCCCGCGTTGAGCAGCACCCGGTCGCCGGGCTGCGGGTCGCCGACCAGCGCGGGGTAGGCCAGGGCCCGCATGACGGACCCGTCGGGCAGGTCGACGTCCAGTTCCGCCGCGCCGGCCCACCGTCGCCGTACCGCCGCCACCGTCCCGGACCGCCATCGCACCATGCCCGGCACGCTATCGGCGCGGCGGTCGCCGTCCACGCCCGGGGCCACCGCCGTGCCGACCTCGGTCCGCGCCCCGGGTCTCACCGTGGGTCGAGCCGGTCGACACGCTGCGGCGCGGCGGGTGGTGTCGGGCGGCACGACGCGCCCGCGCGGGTGCACGGCGCGTCCGCGCGGGCTGCTAGCGTTCACCCGTGTCGCGGAACCGCACCGAACGCCTGGTCAACCTGGTGATCTGTCTGCTGTCCACACGACGGTTCCTGACCGCCGCGCAGATCGCCGCGACCGTGCCCGGCTACGAGCACGATCCGGACGACCCCAAGGAGCACGAGGCCTTCCAGCGCAAGTTCGAGCGGGACAAGGCCGAGCTGCGGGAACTGGGCGTCCCGCTGGAGACCGGGACGGCGAGCGTCTTCGACGCCGAGCCGGGGTACCGGATCGCCCACCGCGAGTACGCGCTGCCCGACATCCCGCTCGAACCGGACGAGGCCGCCGCCGTCGGCATCGCGGCGCGGCTCTGGCAGCACGCCGGGCTGGCCGCCGCCGCCTCCTCCGGGCTGGCCAAGCTGCGCGCCGCGGGGGTGGACGTCGACCCGCAGGCCACCCTCGGCCTGGAGCCGATGGTGACGGTCGACCCGGCGTTCGCGCCGCTGACCGCCGCCGCCCGTGACCGGCGGCAGGTCACCTTCGACTACCGGGTGCCCGACCGGGACGCCCCCACCCGCCGCCGGCTGCAGCCGTGGGGCGTGGTCTGCTGGCGTGGCCGGTGGTACGTGGTCGGCCACGACCTGGACCGCGACGCCACCCGCTGCTTCCGGCTGTCCCGGGTGGTCGGCGCGGTGCGGGCGACCGGCGAGCCGGCGAGTTTCGACCCCCCGCCCGGGGTGGACCTGATCAGCCACGTGGCCCGCTGGTCCGGGCCGGTGGAACGGACCGGCCGGGCTACCGTGCTGGCCGCCCCGGGCCGGGCCGCCGGCCTGCGCCGCTGGGCGGTGCACACCGTGCCGGATCCGGCCGGGGACCGGCTGACCCTGCCGTACGCCGACCCGGACTACCTCGCCGGTCAGCTCGTCGGGTACGGCCCGGACGTGCGGGTGCTGGATCCGCCGGAGGTGCGCGACGCGGTGATCCAACGGCTCAAGGAGATCGCCGCCCGGCACGAGGACCTGGCCGTGGCCGGGGGTGCCCGGTGACCCGCCCGGCCGCCAGGGGCGGCTCACGCGCCTCCGCCGACCGGCTCGCCCGGCTGCTCAACCTGGTGCCGTACCTGCTGGCCCGCCCCGGCATCGAGATCGCCGAGGCCGCCGGGGACCTGGGTGTCACCGAGCGGCAGTTGCGCGAGGACCTGGAACTGCTCTGGGTCTGCGGGCTGCCCGGGTACGGCCCCGGTGACCTGATCGACATGGCCTTCGACGGTGACCGGGTGACCATCACCTACGACGCGGGCATCGACCGGCCGTTGCGGCTCACCCCGGACGAGGCGCTCGCCTTGGTGGTGGCCCTGCGGATGCTCGCGGAGACCCCCGGGGTGGCCAACCGGGAGGCCGTCGAACGGGCCCTGGCGAAGATCGAGAGCGCGGCCGGTGACCTGGTGGGCGCGCCGGTGGCGGTGCGGCTGCCGGGCGACACCGAGCGGGTGCGCGAGCTGAGCGCCGCCGTGGAGCGCGGCCGGGCGCTGCGGATCACCTACTACACCGCGGCCCGGGACGAGACCACCGAGCGGACCATCGACCCGCTGCGGATGCTCGTGGTCGGCGGCCGGGCGTACGTGGAGGCGTGGTGCCGGCGGGCGGAGGGGGTACGGCTGTTCCGCGCCGACCGCATCGACGCGGTCACCGAACTCGACGAGGCGGCCGTGGTGCCGCCGCAGGCCCGCCGGCACGACCTCAGCGACGGGGTGTTCCGCCCCTCGCCGGACCTGCCCCTGATCACCCTGCGGATCGGTCGGGGCGACCGGTGGATCACCGAGTACTACCCGTGCGAGCGGGTGGAGGTCGACGGCGACCACTGGCTGGTGTCGCTGCGGGTGACCGACCTGGGCTGGGCCCGCCGGTTCGTGCTGGGGCTCGGGCCCGACGTCACCGTGGTCGCCCCGGTCGAGCTGGCCGAGCAGGTCCGCGCCCAGGCCGCCGCCGCGCTGGCGGCGTACGCCACCCCGGCCGGCGCGGCGCCGTCGGCCGACCCGGCGGTGGGAGCCGTCACCCAGTAGGCTGACCGCCGTGGTGAAGTGGATCGTGCTCGCGGTGGTGCTGTTCGCGCTCGTCGTGCTGGCCCTGGCGGTGCGGCCGGTCGTGGCGCGGCTGCCCCGGCTGCAACGGGCGGCGGTGGCCCTGCAACGCCGCCAGGCCGACGCGGAGGCGCTGCGCGAGGCCGCCGAGGAGCTCCAGGCGCGGGCGGAGGCGTTGCAGCAGCGCGCCGAACTCGCCCAGGACCGGATCGAGCTGATCAAGGCCAAGCGCGGTCGGTGATCGACAGCGGTCGGTGAATCGCGCGAGATCTGCGCGATCGGCCTCCGTTTCGCGCAGCAGTGAGCGCCGGTAGGTGGTTGACGGGACACTCGGCGGTGGTCAAGACTTCACCGGCCGGCCGCGTCACCAGTGGCCCGGCGGGTGGCAGCGGCCCGAGACGCACGTACGATGGGCGGCGACACACCCTTCGACTCAGAGCGACTGGAGCTTCCCATGGGTGCCCTCAAGCCGTGGCACATCGCCGTACTCGTGGTCGTGCTGATCCTGCTCTTCGGCGCGAAGCGGCTCCCCGACGCGGCCCGCTCGCTGGGCCGTTCGCTGCGGATCATCAAGGCGGAGACCAAGAGCCTGCACGACGACGACAAGGACCTGGCCGAGAAGGCCGACGCCCAGGCCGGCTACCAGCCGCTGCCGCCGCAGGCTCCGCAGCAGCAGTACGTGCAGCAGCAGTACGCCCAGCCGCAGCAGCAGTACGCCCCGCAGCAGGCCCCGCAGCAGCCGGTCGCCCCGCCGGTCGACCCGGTGCAGCGCGTCCGCGACAACTGACCGAAGGGCCCGAACACCGTGGCCTTCGCGCTCCGCAAGCGCGGCCCGAGCAACTTCGACCGGGCCGCCGACGGGTCGATGACGCTCATGGAGCACATCCGTGAGCTGCGTAACCGCCTGTTCCGCGCCTCGCTGGCGATCCTGGTCGGCTTCGGCTTCGGCATCTGGCTCTCCGGCCCGGTGCTGCACCTGTTGCAGCAGCCGTACTGCGACCTGCCGAAGGCGCGGCTGGTCAACGGGTCCTGCAACTTCGTCCAGCTCGGCCCGGCGGACCTGTTCCTGCTCCAGCTGAAGGTCGGTCTCTGGGTCGGCCTGATCATCGCCGCGCCGGTCTGGCTCTACCAGCTCTGGGCGTTCATCGCCCCGGGCCTGCACCGGCACGAGCGGCGGTACGCGTACTTCTTCACCGCGCTGGCCGCCCCGCTCTTCGCCGCCGGCGCGGTGCTGGCGTACTTCGTCACCGCAAAGGGGCTGGAGTTCCTGCTCAACATCTCCGGCGGCGGTGACATCACCACCACGCTGGACATCACCCGGTACATCTCGTTCGTCACCAACCTGATCATGTTGTTCGGGGTGGCGTTCGAGTTCCCGCTGGTGGTGCTGATGCTCAACTTCGTCGGCCTGGCCAGCGGACGGAAGCTGCTGAGCTGGTGGCGGGTGGCGGTCTTCGTGTTCTTCGCCTTCGCGGCGGTGGTCACCCCGACCCCGGACCCGTTCGGCATGACCGCCCTGGCGATCTGCCTCTCCGCGCTCTACTTCGCCGCGGTCGGCGTCGCCTTCCTCAACGACAAGCGTCGTGGGCGGGGCAAGGAGGTCTACGCCGGCATCGCCGACGACGAGGTCTCGCCGTTGCAGCTCGACGACGAGCCGGTGACCGCCACGCCGGAGCTGAGCCACTCCGGGCCGATCGGCGCGCCGGAGCCGGTCGCCGCGCCCGCGCCGATCGACCGCCGCTACGACGACATGACCTGACCCGGTCGCGTCCGTTCCGTCCGCCGATGCCGTCCCCGTCCCACGGGGGCGGCATCGGCCGTTCGCGCCGGCCGGTGCGGTTGTGGCACCGGGTGCCGGCCGGCACGGCAGCGCGGAGGGCGGCCCCTGCCCTACCGTGGATGCCCCGCGTCGTCGGTCTCGTACGACTGCGAGGTGAACTTCGACAGGAACACGTCGTAGCGGCCGTCCGGCCGGAACACCACGGTGGCCCCGTCCTGCCAGGTGCCGTTCTCCGCCCACCACTGCGAGCCGGCCGGGTCACCCTGGTTCTGGTGGATGTTGTGCATGCCCAGTCCGCGCTCGAACGGCTCGCCGAAGATCGCGGTACGGGCGCCGGGCGCCAGGATCGACTCCAGCGCCGTGGCGGCCTCCAGGTGGGATCCCGACGACCACGCCCGGGCGGCCAGCCACCGGCGCACCGCCGGGGGGAGCAGGGCGGTCAGGCAGCCGTCGGTGAGCCGGAACGCGGGATGCCGGGGGTAGTCGAGCGCCCCCGAGGACGACGTCGTCGCCAGCGGGTGGCACCCGGTCGTCAGCGCGCCGAGCGTCGGCAGGCGGTCCGCGGGCAGGGTCACCAGCCGCCACTGCACGCCGGTGGCGGACTGCTTGCTGTCCACGTCCACGGCGCAGTGGTAGTGCCCGGCGGGCGCGGCGACCGTCAGGTTGACGTGGAACCAGCGGCCCTGCTCGTCCGGAGGGTCGCGGTGGTGCGCGGTGAGCGTCCCGACGAGCACGCCGTAGTGGTCCAGTGGCATACCGGCATTATCGGTGCGGACCGGCGCCGTCCGGGCCCGTCACAGCACCTGGGACAGGAACCGGCGCAGCCGGGGGTGCTCCGGGGCCTCGAAGATCGCGGCCGGCTCGCCGGCCTCCAGCACCACGCCGTGGTCCATGAAGGCGACGGTGTCGGCGACGGAGCGGGCGAAGCCCATCTCGTGGGTGACCACCACCATGGTCATGCCGCCGGCGGACAGGTCGGCCATCACGCCGAGCACGCCCTTGACCAGCTCCGGGTCGAGCGCCGAGGTGGCCTCGTCGAAGAGCATGATCTCCGGTCGCAGGGCCAGCGCGCGGGCGATGGCCACCCGCTGCTGCTGGCCGCCGGACAGCTGCGCCGGCCGGGAGTCGGCCTTGGCGGCCAGCCCCACGAGGTCCAGTTGGGCCCGGGCGAGTTCGACGGCCTCGTCCTCGGAGAGCTTCTTCAGCTTGCGCAGCGCCAGGGTGATGTTGCGCAGCACGGTCATGTGCGGGAAGAGGTTGAACTGCTGGAACACCATCCCGATCCGCTGGCGCAGCGCGTCCGGGTCGTCGCGCAGCACGCTGCGTCCGTCGAGCAGCACGTCGCCGGAGTCCGGCTCGATGAGCCGGTTGACGGTACGCAGCAGGGTGGACTTGCCGGAGCCGGAGGGGCCGATCACGCAGGCGGTGCCGCCGGAGGCGACGTCCAGGTCGGCGCCGCGCAGCACCCGGTTGGCCCCGAAGGCGAGGTGCACGTCGCGGACGGCGAGGCTGACCGAGGTGGCGGTGGTGGTGGTCATCGGGGGTCCTCTCGGTGCGGCTGCGGCAGGGCGGTCTCGCCGGCCAGGGCCAGCCCGCCGTCGTCGTCCGGCTGCCCGGTCGCCGCGCGGCCCTGGCGCAGCCGCCGGTCGATCCAGTTGACCGCGTGGGTCAGCGGCACGGTCAGCGCCAGGTAGAACAGGCCGGCCAGCAGCAGCGCGGACTGGTTGCCGGTGTTCGCCGCGTAGTCCTGCCCGATCCGGAACAGCTCGCGCTGGCTGGCCAGCAGGCCGAGGAAGTAGACCAGGCTGGAGTCCTTGATCAGGGCGATCAGCTGGTTCACCCAGGCCGGCAGCACCCGGCGTACGCCCTGCGGGACGATCACCAGGCGCATGGCCTCACCCCAGGAGAAGCCGAGCGCCCGGGCCCCCTCCAACTGCGCCGCCTCCACGCTCTGGATGCCGGAGCGGAAGATCTCCCCGATGTAGGCGGCGGCGATCAGCGACAGCGCCAGGATGCCCAGCGGGTACGGGTTGGGGCCCCAGACCTGCATGCCCAGCGGCGCCAGGCCGACGCCGATGAGCAGGATGGTCGCCGCGGCGGGCAGGCCGCGGAACACGTCGGTGTAGACCCGCGCCGGCCAGCGCAACCACCGGGTACGGGAGATGCCGGCGATGGCCAGCAGCATGCCCAGCACGGAGCCGAGCAGGGCGGCGGAGACCGCCAGGATCAGCGTGTTGGGCAGCCCGACGGTCACCATCTCGGGCAGCGCCTCGCGCATCGAGTCGATGTCGAAGAAGGTCTCCCACAGGGTGCCCCACGGATCCATCAGTGCTCTCCTACCGCCCCGCTCGCTCGTGTGCTCGTACCGTCAGGAGGTGGCCGACGCCGACGGGACGGCGACCGTTCCGCTGCCCGGCGTGAACTCGGCCGGGATCGGCCGGCCCGGGTAGTACTGCTGCTGGAGCCGGGTCCAGGTGCCGTCGGCGATGACCTCGTCCAGGCCCTTGTCCAGCGCCTCGCGCAGCGCGTCGTTGCCCTTGGCGAAGGCGTACGCGGTGGGGGCGGGGCTGAGCTCCTTCGCCGCCACGGTGATCTTGCCGTTGCTGTCCGCGGCCGACTTCTCGCCGATCTCGGCCGGGGCGATCCAGGCGTCGGCGGTGCCGGCCTTGAGCTGGTTGATCGCCCCGTTGTAGTCGGGCACCCGGACCGGGTTGAGGCCCTTGGTGGTGGCGTAGTCGTCCTGGACGGTGCCCTGCACGACGACGACCCGCTTGCCGGCGAGCTGGTCGAAGCCGGTGATCGGGGAGCCGGCGGGCACGTCGAGGCCGAAGTAGCCGAAGTCGTAGCCGTTGCCGAAGTCGACGGTCTTCTTCCGCGCCTCGGTGATGGTGATGGAGGAGCTGCCGATGTCGAACTTGCGGTTGTTGACCTGCGACAGCAGCGCCGAGAAGTCGGTGCCGACGAACTCGACCTTCAGGCCGACCTTGGCGGCGGCGGCGACGAGCAGGTCGTTGTCGAAGCCGGTGAATTTGCCGTCCTTCAGGTACACGTTCGGCGGCGCGTCGGTGAGCGTGCCGGCGCGCAGCACGCCCGGCTGGAGCAGGCCGTACGGGTTCTCGGCCGACTGGGCGGCGTCGTCGCCGCCGCAGGCGGTCAGCGTGGCGGCGGCGAGCACGGTGGCGGCGCCGAGCGCGGCCACCCTGGACAGGGAACGAAGGAATCGCACAGGTGTCTCCGGGAATCGATCGGTCGGCGTGGGACGCACGCCGGGGGACGGCGCGCCCCACGGGGCGCACCGTCCGTTGCTACGAGGACGAGGGCTGGTCGACTACGCGGACGGGCGGCGACAGCCGTCGCTGCAGACCCGCATCAGGTCGACGTGCCGCCGCTTGACCAGCGCGACGCCGGTCGCCGGCGCGTCCGGCGGGGCCGCGGGCGCGGCGCCGCCGACGGGCGGGGCGGGAAGGTGTGCAGACATGGTTCTCCTGGGTCGGTGCTGACCTGGGAACCAGGCCACGCTTGCACCGGCGCTGCGCCGGTGCCTGGTCCTCACCCGGAGCACCCCACCGTGGAGGAGGGTTGCCGGCCAGCGAGCCGGGGCTTCGCGCTGGCGCTCATGACCTGCCGTGAAGGCTAGCAACCTGATCGGGGTGGGCGTCCAGCCGTTATGACGGCCCTCACGTCCGCCCCTTACCGGCCCGGCCGTCGGGGCAGGTCGGGCCGCGCACCGTGCCGGCGTCGCCGGTCGTCGGGGCGGGCCACCGGGGCGGAATTGGCTCGCGCGGCGGCCGGCCGGGCGGTGCCAGGGTGGAGACGGCCGGTGCCACCGCCCGGTGCGGCCGGCGGTCGGCCGTCGATCGCGCCGGCGCCCCACCCGGCGGACCGTGCCACCACCGTTCCACGAGGAGCCCGCGATGACCGATCCGCTGCGTGACGACGGTGGCGACGAGGCGCTGCGCCGGGTGTACGAGGCCGCCGGGCCGTACCTGTCGTCGCTGCCCGGCCGTCCGGTGCACGACCCGGACAGCGTCGCCCTGCTCGGCGAGCTGTGGCAGCCGGCCGGCGGCGCGCCGCTGCCCGGCCGGGGCGAGGGCGCGGCGGCCGCGCTGGAGCGGCTGCTGCGGGTCGGCACGGCGGCGGCCACCCACTCGGCCGGCCCGCGCTTCTTCCACTTCATCATCGGCGGGGCGACGCCGCCGGCCCTGGCGGGTGACTGGACCGCCGCGCTGCTCGACCAGAACGCCGCCTTCCGCGCCTCGTCCCGGTTGGCCACCGAGACCGAGACGGTGGCGCTGACCTGGCTGCGGGAGCTGTTCGGGCTGCCGGCGACCTTCGGCGGGGCGCTGGTGGCCAGCGCCACCTTCGCCAACGTCACCGGCCTCGCCGCCGCCACCCACTGGTGGGGCGAGCGGCACGGCGTCGACGTCGCCGCCGACGGGCTGACCGGGCTGCCCCGGATGCCGGTCCTCTCCGGCGGGTACGTACACGCCAGCGACCGCAAGGCGCTGCAACTGCTCGGGCACGGCCGCAACGCCGTCGAGGTGCACGCCCGCGACGCGGCGGGCCGGGTCGACCTGGCCGCGCTGGACCGCCGGTTGGCCGAGCTGGCGTCCCCGGCGGTCCTCATCGGCAGCGCGGGAGAGGTGGACACCGGCGACTTCGACCCCCTGGCCGACCTCGCCGACCTCGCCGAGCGGCACGGCGCGTGGCTGCACGTGGACGGGGCGTTCGGGCTCTTCGCGGCGCTGTCGCCGCGTACCGCCGGGCTGGTCGCCGGGATCGAGCGGGCCGACTCGATCGCCGGTGACGGGCACAAGTGGCTCAACGTGCCGTACGAGAGCGGCTTCGCCTTCCTCCGGGACCCGTCCCGGCTGCCGGTGGCGTTCGGCATGCCGGGTGCGGCGTACCTGCCGGGGCGGGGCAGCGCGCTGCCGACTCCAGGCGAGGGCGCCGACTACGCCCTGCTCGGGCCGGAGTCCTCCCGCCGGGCCCGGTCGCTGCCGATCTGGGCGACCCTGGCCGCGTACGGGCGCGACGGCTACCGGGCCATGGTGGAGCGCCACCTGGACCTGGCCCAGCGGCTGGCCCGGCGGGTCGACGCCAGCCCCGAGCTGCAACGGCTGGCCGAGGTGCCGCTCTGCATCGTCTGCTTCCGGGCCCGCCCGGACGGGGTGCCCGAGGAGTCGCTGGACGAGCTGAACCGGCGGCTCGGCGCGGCGCTGCTCGCCGACGGCCGGGTGTACGCCGGCACCACCGTCCACCGGGGACGGGTCGCGCTGCGCCCGGCGATCGTCAACTGGCGCACCACCGAGGCCGACGTGGACCTGCTGGTCGAGGTGGTGCGCGAACTCACCGCGAAGGTCGTCGCCGAGCTGGGCTGAGATCGGTGCATCCACCGGGGACGGTCGGGGCGAAGCAATGGTCGTGACGACAGTCACGGATCTGGTCGCACCGACGAAGGGTTCGCCGATGAAGATCGCACGACTCGCCACCCGCCTGGCCGCCGGGACCCTGGCCACCGCGCTGGCCACCGCCGCCATGGCCGTGCCGGCCCAGGCCGGCACGAAGCAGCCGGGCACCCGCAGCCTCGCCGCGGTGCTCACCCGGGACACCGGCGGCTTCGACCACAACGCGCGCGACTTCGACGTGCTCACCGCCGCCGTGCTCGCCGTGCTGGAGGCCAAGCCGGACTCGCCGGTCAAGGTGCTCACCGACGGCACGGTCGCGCTGACCGCGTTCGTCCCCACCGACGCCGCGTTCCGGGAGCTGGTCCGGGACATCACCGGCGCCCACCGGCTGCCCGGCGAGTCGGCCGCGTTCACCGCCGTCGCCGGGCTCGGCATCGACACCGTCGAGAACGTGCTGCTCTACCACGTGGTGCCGGGCGCCACGATCGACCGCCGCGCGGCGGTCAAGGCCGACGGGGCGGCGCTCACCACCGCCCTCGGCGCCACCGTCGAGGTCGACGTGCGCCGCTGGTGGCACTTCACCCAGGTGCGGCTGGTCGACGCCGACACCAGCGACCGCGACGCGCGGGTGGTGGCGTACGACATCAACAAGGGCAACCGGCAGATCGCGCACGCGGTCGACCGGGTGCTGCGCCCGATCGACCTGCCCTGACGCACGACGGACGACGAACGGCGCCCGGCCCGGTCCGGGCGCCGTTCACGTGCGCGCGACCTCCGGCGGGACCGGGACGGCGCCCGCCCGCAGGAACAGCGGCCACAGCCGGTCCGCGTCGAGGTAGGTGACGACGCCCCGTATCCGGTCGCCGGCCAGGTCGAGCAGGACCAGGGCGAACGGGGTGTGCCGCCCGTCGGGACCGGGACGGGTCTGCCAGAACGCCGGTGTCCCGTTCGCGGCGGTGGGCGTCAGGCGTGCGCCGGCGCAGCCGCCGCGCGGGTCGCGCCACGCCTCGGCGATCCGGTCGCGCCCCCGCAGCCGCCAGGCGAACGGCGGCATCGACATGGTGGCGTCCTCGTGCAGCAGGGCGACCAGCGCGGTCACGTCGTGCCGGGCGAAGGCGTCGCAGTAGCGGGCGAGCAGGTCGCGTTGGGCCGCGTCGGTGGGGCGCAGCACGTCCCCGGCCGTCAGGTCGGCGGCGCGCAGGGTGGCCCGGGCCCGTTGCAGGGCGCTGTTGACGGCGGCGACGCTGGCGTCGAGCAGGTCGGCGACCTCCTCGGCCCGCCAGCACAGCACGTCGCGCAGGATCAGCACGGCCCGCTGCCGGGCGGGCAGCCGTTGCAGGGCGGCGACGAGCGCCAGCCGTACGGTCTCCCGGCGCAGCGCCGTCTCCTCCGGGCCGGCGTGCGTGGGCAGCACCAGGGCGTCCGGGACGGGCTGGACCCAGTGTCGCTCGGGCAGCGGCGGGCCGAGGTCCGCGCCGCTCGCCGCGGGGTCGCCGAGGTCGATCGCGCGGGCCCGGCGCTGCGGGCTGCGCAGCATGTCCAGGCAGATGTTGGTGGCGATCCGGTAGACCCAGGTGCGCAGCGAACCGCGCTGGTCGTCGTAGCGCTCCCGGGAGCGCCAGGCCCGGGTCAGCGTCTCCTGCACGGCGTCCTCGGCCTCGAAGCCGCTGCCGAGCATCCGGTAGCAGTACCCGGTCAGCTCGGTCCGCAGCGACTCCAGCCCGACGTCCAGCGATGCCTCGCGCACCCGGCCACCCTACGGGCCGCGACCGATGAGTTCCCGGCGTCCGCCCCGTATCCCCGTGGAGGAGCCCACGACGGGGCTCGTGTATCGGACGGGAGGTCCCGGATGGGCGAGGACGAGCTGCGCGCGGCGGTGGCGGCGGAACGCAGGGAGCAGGCGGCGCTGCTGGCGGCGCTGCGACCGGAGCAGTGGGACGCGCCGACCCTCTGCGACGGCTGGCGGGTCCGGGAGGTGGTCGCCCACATCACGATGCCGTTCCGGGCCTCGCTCGGGCGGACGCTCGTGGAGTTGGTGCGCGCGGGCGGCAGCGTCAACCGGATGGCCGACCGGTGCGCCCGCCGGGACGCCGCCCGGCTGTCGCCCGCGCAGTTGGTCGCGGCGCTGGCCGACAACGCCGAACACCCGTGGACGCCGCCGGGTGGTGGCGTGGCCGGCGCGCTGTCGCACGACGTGATCCACGGCCTCGACGTCACCGTCGGGCTGGGACTGGACCGGCGGGTCCCGCCCGAGCGGGTGGCCGCGGTGCTGGCCGGCATGTCGCCGCGCAGCATCCGGTTCTTCGGCGTCGACCTGACCGGCGTCCGGCTCGAGGCGACCGACCTGGACTGGCGGCTCGGCGCCGGGACGCCGTTGCGCGGCCTCGCCCAGGACCTGCTGCTGGTGGTCTGCGGGCGCCGCCTACCGGCGGGGCGGCTGGCGGGCGCGGACGCGCAGCGGTTCACCCGGTCGTGACGCCACCCGCCGGGCCGTGAGCCGCCCGGCCGGCCGTCGACGCCTCGGTCCGGTCGGCGAGCGCCGTCGTCACGGGCGCGCCCGGCCTCCACCTCGGCCAGGTGTGTGGTCGCCCACGCCTCCCGCCCCGGTGCCGTCCGCCGGGGCGGGACGACAATCCGCTCGCACCGGGCCACGGGGTGCCCGACAATGCGGGAATGGATCAACGGGCGCTGGTGCGGGTGAGCAAGCGGATGTCACTGGCGCTGCGGCACCAGCCCGACAGGTTCGGGCTCGTCCCCGACCGGGCCGGCTGGGTCGCCGTCGACGACCTGCTCACGGCGCTGCGCCTCGAGCGGGCCGACCTCGACGCGGTGGTCGCCGGCAACGACAAGCAGCGCTTCGCGGTGCGGCGGGACGCCGACGGGGTCGAGCGGATCCGGGCCAGTCAGGGCCACTCCATCCCCGTCGACCTGGGCCTGGAACCGTCGCCCCCGCCCGCGCGGCTCTACCACGGCACCGGCGCGGCGGCGCTCGACTCGATCCGGGCCACCGGCCTGCACCGGGGCGGGCGGCACCACGTACACCTGTCGCCGGACGTGGCGACGGCCCGGCGGGTCGGCGCCCGCCGGGGTGGCGCGGTGGTGGTGCTGACCGTGGACGCGGCGGCGATGACCCGCGACGGGCACGTCTTCTACCGCAGCGCCAACGGGGTGTGGCTCACCGACGCGGTGCCGCCGGCCTACCTGGCCTGACCGGCGGACCGGGTCGCGGGTACGGCACGGAGCCGCCACCGGGCCCGGTGGCGTGCCCCCGGCCGTCGCGAGGATCGGTGACCCTGCCGGCGGAGCCCCACGGGCCCCGCCGGCAGGCGTCGGTCACCGCCGTCGGTGCCGGCCCGACGGAGGAGCCGACGCACCCTCACCGGGTGGTGCAGACGGTGCCGTTGAGCCGGAACACGGTGGGCAGGACGTTCGGACCGCTGTACCCGCCGACGAAACCGACGCCGGTGCTGCCGCCGACGGCGATCCTGCGGTTGTCGGCGGTGGCGGTGGCCTTGACGTCGGCGCCGACCTGCTCCCAGGTGGCGCTCCAGCCGCTGCCGACCTGCTGCCAGGTGGTCGGCCAGGTCCAGGTCAGCGTCCACCCGTCGACGGGGTGCGGGCCGGTGTTGACGATGTCGACGCCACCGATGTAGCCGTTGCCCCAGTCGGAGTTCTTCGTGAAGCGTACGGCGCACGTGCTGGTGGCCGGGCTGCCGGTGGTGAAGGTGAGGGGCGGCGAGGACCGGGAGACCCGGCCGGCGCCGTCGCGGGCCAGCACGTTGACCGTGTACCGGGTGCCCGGGGTCAGGTTGCCGACCGTCAGCGAGCTGCCGGTCGTCTCGCCGAGCTGCTCGCTGACCGCCCCGTTCTGCCGGTACACCTCGTACTTGACGGGCGGGCCGGCCATCGGCGGCAGCGCGGGCCAGGAGATGGTGGCGCTGCGGTCGGTCACCGCCCCGGCGGTGGGTTGCCGGGGCGCGGCGGGCCCGCCCCCGACCACCTCGGCCGGGCGCAGCACCAGCGTGGTCAACGAGTACGGCGGCAGGGTCCGGCTGGTGGCGCTGCCGCTGCGGGCGGTGTCGATGGCGGTGGCACCGTTGGCGAGGGTGTGCACCGTCGGTGCGGCGTCGGACGGGGTGAACCCGGCGTAGTCGATGCTGACCGGGTACGCGTTCTCCGGGTCCTTGTTCACCAGCAGCACCGCGACCTCGCCGTCGCGCCGGCGTACCGCGTGCGCGGTGACCAGCGGCTCGTCGGTGCCGGCCCGGATGAACTGGTCGCCCGCCTTGGCGAAGAGGTTCATCATGGACATCCCGTGGTACGGCGCGAACGGGGTGTTCAACGGCGGTTGGCAGACCGACCCGTCGGCGGTGCAGCCGCCGCTGGACAGCAGGCCGTAGTCGCCGTAGTCGGTGTGTCCGGCCACCTCGGACACCGTGCCGATGCCGTTGTGAACGTTCCACCAGTGCGCCGTGAACACCCCGTTCTCCAGCAGGTCGCTGTAGGCGTCGGCGAGGAACAGCGCGCCGGGCTGGGTGTTCCGGCCGACCTCGACGTTCATTTCGGTGAAGCTGATGCCGATCCGGGAGGCGTTCGGGCCGGCGTACCGGGTGAGCTGCTCACGCAGCAGGTGGATGGCGTCGTCGATGTGGGCGGTGCGCTCCAGCGACTGCGCGGCGCTGCCGCCCGGGTACCAGTGCACGTCGACGAAGTCGATCTTCGGCCCGGCGACGGAGAGCACCGCCTGGTTCCACGGGCCCGGGTCGGTGCCGGCGGTGATCCCGTCCGGCCAGTTGCCCGGCATGGTGAGCACCGCGCCGACCTTGATGGTGGGGTCGACCGCCTTCATCGCGTCGGCGTAGTCGACCACCAGGTTCGCGTAGTACGTCGCGCTCTTGTCGGGGTGCTCGTCGGCCTCCCAGCCCGACCCGTAGTGGCCGTTGCCGTAGTTCTCGTTGCCGATCGTCCAGTACTTCGCCCCGTAGCCCTTGGTGACGTTGGCGTACCGGACCCAGTCGGCGGCCTCGGCCGGGGTGCCGGTGCCGTAGTTCGCGATGATCATCGGTTGCGCGCCGACCCGCCGCGCGGCGGCCATGAAGGTGTCGAAGTCGGTGTTCGGCGCGACGTACCCGCCGGGCGCGGTGTGGTCCTTCCAGTGGTAGATGTCGGCGTACGAGCCGCCCGGGTACCGCACCATCCGCACCCCGGCGGCGCGCAGCAGGTCGGACGTCTCGTCGGTGCCGAGGTTCTGGTCCCAGATGGCGTGGTTGACGCCGAGCGCGGTGTCCGGCATGGTCGCCAGCCCCGCCCGCGCGTTCACGGTCACGGCCACCGGGCCGTCCGCCGCCTGGACGCGCGGAGGGCTGACGGCGGTCAGCGTGGCGGTGGCGAGCAGCAGGCTCGCCGCGAGGGCCGTCGCGCGGGCGGCGCGGCGCGGCCGGGGATGAGCTGTGGTGGGGATCGTCATGCGGGCTGTCCTTCTTCGGGACGGCCGCCCGGTCGACGTCCGGCTCGTGGGGCGCACGAGCCGTCGCGGCGGGCGTGCCGGGAGACGGGTGATCGATCGCCCGTGTCGCCGTCCCCCGGAGGCGGTGCCCGCTCCGGTTGCCCAGTGGACGACTGTCGGCCCGCGCGGCTGGCCATCGACGCCCAAGAATCCCACACCGGATCCGGCGCCTCAAGGCGCCGCCCCGGCACACCGGCCGTCCGGGTCCCGGACACCCTGCCGGCTGCCGCCGCTACAGGTCGAAGAAGTCCAGGTAGGAGTCGATCTGGTGGGCGAGCATCGGCTCGCCCGGGTGGGCGGCCAGACCTCGCTCGCCGGCGGCCCGCAGCAGCGCGGTCTCCGCCGGCTTCATGATGATGTCGGCGACCACGGCGTGCGCCGGCAATCCGCTCACCGGGAACGGCAGCGGGTCGTCGGGTCGCAGCCCCAGCGGTGTCGCGTTCACCGCCAGGTCGACGTCGGCCAGTCGCGGCCCGGTCGCGGCGCTCACCCGGCCGGGGTACGCCTCGGACAGCCGCCGCCACAGCTCGTCGCGCCGGCCGGGGTCGGTGTCGACCAGGCGCAACTCGGCGACCTCCGCGTCGAGCAGGGCGACCGCGATGGCGCTGCCCGCCCCACCCGCGCCCACCACGCAGACCCGCAGCCCCTTCGGGTCGTGCCCGGCCTCGACCAGGCCACGGACGAAACCGTCACCGTCGAAGGTGTCGGCCGACCAGGCGCCGTCCGGCTCGCGGCGCAACGCGTTGACGCTGCCGGCCAGGCGCGCGCGGGCGGTGACCCGGTCGGCGAGGGCCAGGACGGCCGCCTTGTGCGGCACCGTCACGAGGATGCCGTGCAGGTTGGCCACCTGCCGCAGCGCGCGCACCACCGGTGCGACGTCACCCGGCGCCACCCGCATCGGGACGAGCACCGCGTCGGCACCGCGCCGGGCCAGCACGGGGTTGAGCAGGCCGGGGGCCCGCACCTGCGCGATCGGGTCGCCGAGCAGCGCGTACAGCCGGGTGGTGCCGCTGATCGGCGGCCCGGCGTGCGTCGGGGCGGTCACGGCCGGCGCAGCCCGCGCAGCGCCCCGCCCCAGGCGACCACCTGGTCGAGCATGGCCGACACCGTCTGCTCCTGGTGGGCGGCCGGACGGAAGTCGCGGAAGTTGACGAAGTCGGTGTGCAGGGAGAGCGCCACCTGGGACCGGACGTCGGCCACCTCCACCTGGGCGAGCACCAGCCGCAGGTGCTCGGCGGCCCGGGTGCCGCCGTGCAGCCCGTAGCTGACCAGGCCGGCGGACTTGTCGTGCCACTCCCGGTAGAGGTAGTCGACGGCGTCCTTGAGCACCCCGGGGATCGAGTGGTTGTACTCGGGGGTGACGAAGACGAACGCGTCCAGGGCGGCGATGGTGCTCGCCCACCGGCGGACCTTGGGGTGGGTGGACGGGGCCATCGACGGCGGCAGCGGCGAGTCGAGGTGCGGCAGGTCGTGATCGCGCAGGTCGACCAGTTCCGCCGTGGCGTCGCCGCGCTTGGCGGCGATGTCGCGTACCCAGCGGGCGACCACGTCGGACTTGCGGCCGGGACGGGTGCTGCCGGCGATGACGCCGATCCGGATCATCAGGTTCCCTCCACTGCGTTGCGCTCGGACGTGCTGACCAGGTCACGGGCCAGTTGGACGGCGCCGTGCAGCGACGACAGGCCGCCGAGGGCGGCGGCGCGCACCACCGGCGCCGGCCGTCCGGGGCGGGCCGACAGCCGGGCGGTGTGCCCGACGAGCGGCACGAAGCCGGGCAGCCCGTCGGCGAAGCCACCGCCCACGATCGCCACCGCCGGGGCCAGCAGCTCGCCGAGGCTCACCACCGCCGCCGCCAGGGCGGCGCAGCTCGCGTGGACCGCCTCGACCGCCCAGGACCGGCCGTCGCGCAGCCCGGCCCGCAGGTCGTCGAAGCTCACCTCGCCGCCCCGGGCGAGGGCGGCCCGGCGCAGCGTGGCCGGGCCGGAGGCCACCGACTGCAGGCAGCCGGTGCGCCCGCAGTCGCAGCGTCCGCCGTCGAGGTCGACCACCATGTGTCCGACCTCGGCGGAGGCGCGACCCGGGACGAGCCGTCCGTCGAGGACCACCCCGCCGCCGACGCCGGTGCCCACGCCCAGGTAGACCACGTCGTCGCGGCCGGCGTGGCGGGCCTCGGCCAGCGCGGCCAGGTCACCGTCGTCGGCGTACCCGCTGCGGCTGCCGGGGAAGATGCGCTGGCACGCCCCGGCGAGGTCCAGACCCGTCCAGCTCGGCCGGCCGGGCCAGGTCAGCACGGTGCCGGTGGCGTCGGTGGTGGCCGGCACGGCGAGCCCGACGGCGTGCACCGGCCCCCAGGTGGTGCGCAGCGCGGCCACCTCGGCGTCGAGCGCCGCCAGGTCGGCGGCCGGATCGGCCCCCGGCGGCCAGCGGAACGTCCGCTCGTACGCCGGCCGGCCGGCCGCCTCCGCGCGCAGCGCGACCTTGGTGCCGCCGACGTCGACCCCCAACAGCCCGACCGGGGCTCCCCGCGCGGCCGGCACCTCCGACCTCAGCCGTTCACGACGTGCAGGACGGCCAGCGCGCCGGCGGCGAGCGCGAACACCACCGGGACCACGGTCATCGGGACCGGGTCCTTCGCGCGGGCGTGGTAGACCGCCGCCCCGATCAGCAACAGGGTCAGGCCGACCGCAGCGGCGACGCCGATCGGCGGCCAGAGCAGGCCCAGCAGCAGGCCGGCGACGGCGGCGATCTCCAGGCCGCCGATCAGCCGGGTGAGGCCGGGGGAGACGCCGAGGTGGGCCATCCGCTCGCGCATCTGCGCCTGGCCGGTGAGCTTCGGGACGGCCACGGCCAGGATGACCGAGGCGAGGATGAGGGTCAGGACGACGACGGGGATACGCACACACTGTCCTTCGGGTAGTGCCGGACGATCCGACGACCGTACCGGGGTCGGTCCGATGTCGACCGGACGTCGCCGGTGCGGCCCCGGCCGGTCATGCGACGGTGGTGACCAGGGCGCGGGCGGCCAGCCGGTAGCCCAGCGCGCCGAGCCCGACGATCACGCCACTGGCCAGCGGGGCGAGCACCGAGTCGTGCCGGAAGCTCTCCCGCGCCCAGACGTTCGACAGGTGGACCTCCAGCCACGGGCGGGGGTAGTTCGCCAGCGCGTCCCGCAGGCTCCAGCCGGCGATCATCAGGGCGCCGGGGTTCACGATCGCGCCCACGGTGTCGTAGTTGCTCTGGATCGCGCCGATCAGCGCGCCCTCGCAGTCGTGCTGTCGGGCGATCACCCGCCAGCCGCGCGGCGCGACCTCCTCGGCGACGGCCCGCTCGATGTCCGCCAGCGTGTCGGTGCCGTAGATCTCCGGCTCCCGGCGTCCGAGGATGCCCAGGTTGGGGCCGTTGAGCAGCAGCACGTCGGACACGGTTCACCTCGCGCGGGGCGGTCCCTTCCGGACAGGACCGACGACAGTTCCTGCAGTATCGCCGCGCCCCGCCCCTCGGCGGCCCGGCCGCCGGGGATGTCAGGGGGTGGCTAGGGGCCGCTAGGGGCGCGGGCCGGTGCCGGCTCGCCGGCCTGTCGCGGCCCGCTCTTCCGCGCGGGCTGTCGCGGCCTGCCGTCCGGCGCGGGCTGTCGCGCCGTCCGGAGCGGGCTGTCGCGGCCCGCCGGTCGGAGCGGAATGTCGCGGTGGCCGCCGCGGGCTTCGGCGATACGGCGTCGGGTCCCCGCAGTCTTACTACGCCACCGCCCCGCACGGCCCGGCCGGCCGCCGGACTAAGGGGTCGGTAGGGGCTGTTAGGGGAGGTGAGCGGCCTGCCGGGTCGGTTAGCGTCCATCGCGAGCAGAGCACTCGCCGCGCCCCGCGGCGACGTCCGCCTCGAACCCGACCGAGCGGCACGGGTCCGCCCCGGTGCGCCCTCTGTCGCGGCGACGGCGCAGCCGAGGAACCGCTGGTCCTCCTGGATTGGGAAGTGGGAAGTCATGAGTGGTGAACCGTCGACGGTGCCGGAGTTCCCCGAGTGGCCGCAGTTCGGTGACGAGGAGCGGACCGGCCTGATCCGCGCCCTCGAGCAGGGCCAGTGGTGGCGGGTGGGCGGCAGCGAGGTCGACACCTTCGAGGCGGAGTTCGGGGCGTACCACGGCACCCCGCACGCGCTC
The DNA here is from genome assembly GCF_900090295.1 of Micromonospora coxensis. Classification (NCBI taxonomy): domain Bacteria; kingdom Bacillati; phylum Actinomycetota; class Actinomycetes; order Micromonosporales; family Micromonosporaceae; genus Micromonospora; species Micromonospora coxensis. Next base: position 6,195,589 of record NZ_LT607753.1, read on the forward strand.
GCCGTCACCAACGGCACCCACGCCCTGGAGGTCGCCCTCGAGGTGCTCGGCGTCGGGCCCGGCACCGAGGTCATCGTCCCGGCCTTCACCTTCATCTCGTCGTCGCTGGCCGCGCAGCGCCTCGGCGCGGTCGCCGTGCCGGTCGACGTCGACCTGGACACGTACTGCATCGACCCGGCGGCGGTCGCGGCGGCCGTCACCCCGCGGACGAAGGTGATCATGCCGGTGCACATGGCCGGCCAGTTCGCCGACATGGACGCGCTCGACAAGATCGCCGCCGACGCCGGGGTGGCGCTGCTCCAGGACGCCGCGCACGCGCACGGCGCGCAGTGGCAGGGCCGGCGGGTCGGCGAACTCGGCTCGGTCGCCGCGTTCAGCTTCCAGAACGGCAAGCTGATGACCGCCGGTGAGGGCGGCGCGGTGCTCTTCCCCGACGAGGAGCTGCGCGAGCGGGCCTTCCTCGTGCACAGCTGCGGCCGGCCCCGCACCGACCGGGACTACCTGCACCGCACCACCGGCTCCAACTTCCGGATGAACGAGTTCACCGCCGCCGTGCTGCGCGCCCAGCTCACCCGGCTGGACGACCAGATCACGGTGCGCGAGCAGCGCTGGCCGCTGCTGGCGAGCCTGCTCGCCGAGATCCCGGGCGTGGTGCCGCAGGGCAGCGACCCGCGCGGCGACCGCAATCCGCACTACATGGCGATGTTCCGGGTCCCCGGCATCACGATCGAGCGTCGACGCGCCGTGGTCGACGCGCTCATCGCCCGGGGCGTACCGGCGTTCGTGGCGTTCCGGGCGATCTACCGGTGCGAGGGCTTCTGGGCGGCCGGCGCGCCGGACGAGACGGTCGAGCAGATCGCCGCCCGCTGCCCGAACGTCGAGCAGATCCACGCCGACTGCGTGTGGCTGCACCACCGCACCCTGCTCGGCACCGAGCAGCAGATGCACGAGATCGCCGCCGTGCTGGCCGACGTCCTCGCCGGATGACCGCCGTACCCCCGGCCGCCGCGCCCGGCCGTCCGGTCCGGGTCGCGGTGGCCGGCCTCGGGTGGGCCGGGCGCGAGATCTGGCTGCCCCGGCTCGCCGCGCACCCGGCCTTCGAGGTGACCGCCCTGGTCGATCCGCAGCCGGCCGTGCGGGAGCGGGCCCGCGACACCCACGCGGTGCCGTTCGCGTACGCCGACGTCGACGACCTGCCCGCCGGCGCGGCGGACCTCGTGGTGGTGGCCGTGCCGAACCACCTGCACGCCGCCGTCGCCGCCCGACTGCTGCGCCGGGGTGTGCCGGTCTTCCTGGAGAAGCCGGTCTGCCTGACCTCCGCCGAGGCGGACCTGCTCGCCGACGCGGAACGCGTCGGCGGCGCGGTGCTGCTGGCCGGCAGCGCCGCCCGGTGGCGGGCCGACGTCGCGGCGCTGGTCGAGGTGGCCGCCGAGCTGGGCCCGATCCGCCACGTCGACGTGGCCTGGGTCCGCGCCCGGGGGGTGCCCGACGCGGGCGGCTGGTTCACCCGGCGTGACCTCTCCGGCGGTGGCGCCCTGGTCGACCTCGGCTGGCACCTGCTCGACACGGTGCTGCCGCTGCTCGGGACCGCCCCGGTCACGCACGCCGTCGGCAGCGTCTCCGACGACTTCGTCAACGACGACGCCGCCCAGGCCGCCTGGCGCGGCGAGGCCGCTGCCGGTGGCCGGACGCGCGGCGACGTCGAGGACACCGCCCGGGGCTTCCTGCTCACCGCCGACGGCGCGTCCGTCGCGGTGCACGCCTGCTGGGCCTCGCACGAGGCCCGCGACCGCACCACCATCACCGTGCAGGGGGCCGCCGGGTCGGCGACCCTGCGCTGCACGTTCGGGTTCAGCCCGAACCGCGAGCCGACGCCGGTGCTCACCCGCACCCGCGACGGCGAGACCGTCCGGCTGCCGCTGCCCACCGAGCCGATCGGCGCCGAGTACGACCGCCAGCTCGACGCCCTGCCGGGACTGCTCGCCGACCCGGCCAGCCGGGGGGCGGCCGCCGCCGAGGCGCGCCGGACCATCGACGTCATCGAACGGATCTACCACGCCGCCCGGCACACCGAGCCGGAGCGGGAGCACGCGCTGGCGGGCCATCGCGACCGGTGAGAACCACCGGCGACCTCACTCGCTCCGGGGAGCAGCCATGAGCCATCCACCGTCCACCGTCGACGTACCCCGACCGGCGCCGAGCCGGGGCCCGATCCGCGCGGTCGTGTTCGACCTCGACGGCGTCGTGGTCGACAGCTCGGCCGTCATGCGCGAGGCGTTCAGCATCGCGTACGCCGAGGTGGTGGGGGACGGGCCCGCGCCGTTCGAGGAGTACAACCGGCACATGGGCCGGTACTTCCCGGACATCATGCGGCTGATGGGCCTGCCGCTGGAGATGGAGGAGCCGTTCGTCCGGGAGAGCTACCGGATGGCCCACCTGGTGCCGCTCTTCCCCGGCGTACGGGAGACGCTGCAGACGCTGCGGTCGCGGGGCATCCGGATGGCGATCGCCACCGGCAAGAGCGGCCCCCGGGCCCGCTCGCTGCTGGACGTCCTCGGTGTGCTGGACCTGTTCGACCAGGTGATCGGCTCCGACGAGGTGGCTCGTCCCAAGCCCGCCCCGGACATCGTGCTCCAGGCGCTGGGCCACCTCGACGTGCCGCCGCCGCAGGCGATGATGGTCGGCGACGCGGTGATCGACCTGCTCAGCGGCCGCGACGCCGGCGCGACCACGGTCGCCACCACGTGGCACGGCGGGGACGTGGCCGCGCTGCTCGCCGCCGGCCCGGACCTGGTCGCCCACACCCCGACCGATCTGCTCGCCCACTGCCCGGCGGCCCTCGTCTCCTGACGCATGCGGAAGGCCACCTCCCCGGCCCGGGAGGTGGCCTTCCTGTCTCGGGGCTCTGCTTACCGCCGATCACCAGTTCCGCCGTTCGGATCCCGCGCCGGTCGGGCGGGCGCCGGGGCAGTGGCCCGACCTATCAGGCGGGAAACGACCCGTGGTGACCGGCCGAGCCGGTCACCACGGGGGTGCTCAGCTCGGGCCGGACCCGGCGGCCTCAGGGCCGGCGTCGAGGAAGGCCAGCATGTGCTCGCCCAGCTCCTCGGCGAGGCGGAACGGGAGCAGGTCGGTCCGGATGGTGATGCGCAGGAGCGCGTCGGTGTGCCGGGGGATCGCCTCGACGGTGAGCCCGCTCATCACCTCCCGGGCGTACGGCTCGACGACCTCCTCGGTCCGGCAGCCGGGCAGCTCCAGCGGCAGCACCACGTTGTCCTGGTACGCGAAGCCCGGCAGGCCGGCCACCACCTCGCTGGGCAGCCCCACGGCCGGGTCGGCGGCGCTCTCCGAGAAGGGGATGTCCTGGGCGGCCATCAGCTCGTCGACGGTCTGCTGGACGTGCCGGAGCAGGTCCTGGCCCGGCTGGAACCGGACCCGGACGCAGTTGGAGTTGATCCGGGTGGTGAAGGCGGAGTCGAGGATGCGGCTGCCCCGCTTGGCGACGATCATCAGCAGGCCGATGTCGTCCTGCCGGTGCACGGCGCGCAGCGCGGAGGCGAACGCGGCGGCGAAGTAGCTGGAGCGGCTGAATCGCTGTTCCCGGGCCGCCCGGTCCCAGCGCTGCACCGCCTCGGGGGCGACCGTCACGATGTGGCCGGCCTTCGGGCCCCAGCCCAGCGCCTGCTCCAGTGGCACGGTCAGCTGGCCGTCGCCCTGGCGGGGCAGCCCACGCAACTGCTCGCGCCAGTAGGCCCGCTGGGCCTCCAGGTCGGCCGCGTCGCGCAGCCGGGTGTACTCGTCGTACGACTGGCGCAGGGTGGGCGCGGGCCGCTCCCAGACCGGGGCCCGGCCGGCCTGTCGTGCGGCGTACGCGTGGCTGAGGTCGCGCACGAGCAGGGCGTGTGACCAGCCGTCGAAGGCGATGTGGTGGATGCCGATGCCGAGCAGGACGCGGTTGGTGGCGGGGTGTCGGACGAGTGCGGCCCGCCAGTTGCGGCCCTGGGTGTAGTCCAGTGGCTGCTGCACGGCGGTCGCCAGCTGGTCCAGCGCCTCCTGCTCGGTGGCGGCGTCGGACAGCAGTTGCAGCTGTGGCATGCCCGGGTTCGGCGGGACGAGCGCCACCGCGGGGTCGACCCGCCGGTAGCGGGCGTGCAGTGCCTGGTGGCGGCGGTGCACGTCGCCGAGGGCGGCCATCAGGGCGCGCAGGTCCAGCTCGCCCTCGATCCACCAGGTGGTCGGGCAGACCAGCTCGAACGGGAGCCAGACGCACTTGGCGACGGACAGGGTCAGCGGGACGGGCTTGGCCGGGCCGGCGCGTCCGGTGACGGGTGGCTCCGGCTCGGCCTCGGGACGCCGTGGTGCGGTGGCCAGCCACTGGGCGAGGGCGTGCGGGGTGGGGGTGCGGTGGATCTGGGAGACCGGGATGACGGTGTCGGTGGCTTCGTCGATGGCCGTGGCGAGGGTGGCGGATTGCAGGGAGGTGCCGCCGAGGTCGAAGAAGCTGTCGTGGACGCCGACCTGGTCGAGCCCGAGGACGCCGGCGAAGGTGTCGGTGAGGAGTCGTTCGGTGTCGGTGGTGGGTGCGGCGTAGTCGATGTCGAGGTCGGGACGCTGGGTGGTGGGTTCGGGTAGCTGCCGGCGGTCGATCTTGCCGGTGTCGCCGGTGGGGAACCGGTCGAGCACCATGATCACGGCGGGGACCATGTAGGCGGGGAGTTGTGCGGCGGCGTGTTCGCGGAGCGCGGCGACGGCGGGGTTGCGGCCGGTCACGTAGCCGACGAGTCGGGCGACGCCTTGGTCCTCGCGGCGGACGACGACGGCGGCGTCGACGTCGGGGTGTTGGGCGAGGACGGCTTCGATTTCGCCGAGTTCGATGCGGATGCCGTTGACTTTGACCTGGTGGTCCATGCGGCCGAGGATTTCGAGGGCTCCGGCGGTGTTCCAGCGGCCGAGGTCGCCGGTGCGGTAGGCGGGGCCGGCGCCGTAGGGGTCGGTGACGAATCGTTCGGTGGTGAGGTCGGGGCGGTGCAGGTAGCCGTCGGCGACGCCGAATCCGGTGATCAGGATTTCCCCGGGTGTCCCGGCGGGGACGAGGTTCAAATCGGCGTCCACGACGCGGATCTGCCGGTTGGGCATGGGCCAGCCGATCGGCACGTACGCGCCGTCCCAGCCGGCGGAGGTGTCGAACCAGGTGCACGCCACCGCCGCCTCCGCCGGCCCGTACGCGTTGAGCAGGCGGGCGCCGGCGGCCGTCCAGCGGCGCGCCATCCGGGGCGGCACCGGCTCTCCGGCCAGGGTCAGGCAGGACATGCTCGGGCAGTCGGCCGGGTCGACGGCGGCCAGGTTGGTCGGCGGGCAGAAGGCGTGGGTCACCTGCTCCTTGGCGATCAGGTCGGTGAGCCGCCGGCTGTCGAGCAACTCGTCCCGGGAGCAGACGACGACCCGCGCGCCGGAGGTGAGGGCGGTGTAGATCTCGCCCAGGGCCACGTCGAAGACGGGCGCGCAGCAGTGCAGCATGCGGCTGTCGGGGCCCACGGCGCACTCGTCGCTCATCCAGGCCAGGAAGTTGGTGAGCTGCTGGTGGGTCAGCACCACGCCCTTGGGGGTGCCGGTGGATCCGGAGGTGTAGATGACGAAGGCGGGGGCGGTGGCGGGCACGTCGGGTAGTTCGGCCGGCTCGGCGGCGTGGGTGTTGGTCCAGTCGTCGAGGGCGATGACGTGGACGCCGTCGGGTCGGGGGATGTGGGGTGCGGTGTGGCGGGTGGTGAGGACGATGCGGGCGCCGTGGTCTGCCAGGAGCATGTGCATGCGGGCGGTGGGCCAGGTGGTGTCCATGGGGGTGTAGGCGGCGCCGGCGCGTAGGACGGCGAGGGTGGCGATGAGGGTCCAGAGGCTGCGGTCCAGGGCCAGGGAGACGACGTCGCCGTCGTTGACGCCGTTGGCGCGCAGATGGGCGGCGAGGGCAGCGGAGCGGCGGTCGAGGTCGGCGTAGGTGAGCGTTTCGTCGCCGGCGATGCCGGCTATCGCGTCGGGGGTGTGGCGGGCCCAGCGCAGGACGAGGTCGTGGATCGGCTCGGTCGGGATCGGGCGTTGCGGTCCGCGTCCCCAGGCGAGCAGCCGCTCGCGTTCGGCGTCTCCCAGTGGCCCGGCGTCGACCGTGCCTGCCACGGCGTGCGCGGCATCGAACCCGACAGACATGGAGCCAACCTCCGATCAGGACCGGCGCAGGGGTACGGCCGGGTCAGGAACCAGGAACTGCGGGACGCGCCCGGTGACGGCCGCGTCCGATGGGACGACCTCAGTGCGCAGCCGACGCCGGGCCGGCTTCGAGGAAGCGCAGCATGTGACCGTTCAGCTCCTCGGCGAAGCGGTACGGCAGGTAGTCCGTACGGATGGTCACGCGTAGCAGGGCATGGTCGGGCCGGGGCAGCACCTCGACCGTGAGACCGTTGGACACCTCCCGGGCGTACGGGTCGACGACCTCCTCGGCCCGGCAGCCGGGCAGCTCCAGCGGCAGCACGACGTTGTCCTGGAAGACGAACGTCGGGAGGCTGGCGACCACCTCGCCCGAGAGCCCGGCGGCGGGATCGTCGGCGGTCTCCGCGAAGGGGACGTCCTGGGCCCGCATCAGGTCGCTGATCGTCTCGTGGACCCGCAGGACGAGCTTGTCGTCCTGCGCCCCGTCGAACCGCACCCGGACGCAGTTGAGGTTGAGCCGGGTGGTGAACGCGGAGTCGAGAACCCGGCTGCCCCGCTTCGCGACGACCATCAGCAGGCCGATGTCGTCCTGCCGGTGCACGGCGCGCAGCGCCGAGGCGAACGCGGCGACGAAGTAGCTGGAGCGGCTGAACCGCTGTTCCCGGGCCGCCCGGTCCCAGCGCTGCATCACCTCGGGGGCGACGGTGACGGTGTGGCCGGCCTTCGGCCCCCAGGCCAGCGCCTGCTCCAGGGACACCGTCGGATCACCCGTGCCCTGACGCGGCAGCCCACGCAACTGCTCGCGCCAGTACGCCCGCTGGGCCTCCAGGTCGGCCGCGTCGCGTAGCCGGGTGTACTCGTCGTAGGACTGGCGCAGGGTGGGCGCGGGCCGCTCCCACACCGGGGCCTGACTAGACCTCCGCGCCGCGTACGCGTGGCTGAGGTCGCGCACCAGCAGCGCGTACGCCCAGCCGTCGAAGGCGATGTGGTGGATGCCGATGCCGAGCAGGACGCGGTTGGTGGCGGGGTGTCGGACGAGTGCGGCACGCCAGTTGCGGCCCTGGGTGTAGTCCAGTGGCTGCTGCACGGCGGTCGCCAGCTGGTCCAGCGCCTCCTGCTCGGTGGCGGCGTCGGAGAGCAACTGCAACTGCGGCATCCCCGGGTTCGGCGGCACGAGCGCCACCGGCGGCTGCACCCGCCGGTAGCGGGCGTGCAACGCCTCGTGCCGGCGGTGCACGTCGCCCAACGCCGCCATCAGCGCGCGCAGGTCCAGCTCACCCTCGATCCACCAGGTGACCGGGACGACCACCTCCAACGGCGACATCAGGCACTTCGCCACCTGTTGCGCGAGCGGCACCGGCCCGGAGCGCTGCCGGGTCGGCGCCGGCCCGGTGGGCGTACGCCGGGGCGCGCCGGCCAGCCACTGGGCCAGGGCGTGCGGGGTGGGGGTGCGGTGGATCTGGGAGACGGGAACGACCACGTCGGCGGCCTCGTCGATGGCCGTGGCGACGGCGGCGGATTGCAGGGAGGTGCCGCCGAGGTCGAAGAAGCTGTCGTGGACGCCGACCTGGTCGAGCCCGAGGACGCCGGCGAAGACACCGCTGACCAGCCGTTCCTCCTCGGTGCCGGGCGCGGCGTAGTCGACGTCGAGGTCGGGGCGTCGGGTGGCGGGTTCGGGTAGCTGCCGGCGGTCGATCTTGCCGGTGTCGCCGGTGGGGAACCGGTCGAGCACCATGATCACCGCCGGCACCATGTACGCGGGCAACTGCGCGGCGGCGTGCTCGCGGAGCGCGGCAACCCCCGGGCTGCGGCCGGTCACGTACCCCACCAGTCGCGCGACACCCCGGTCCTCGCGGCGGACCACCACCGCCCCGTCCACGTCGGGATGCTGGGCGAGGACGGCTTCGATTTCGCCGAGTTCGATGCGGATGCCGTTGACTTTGACCTGGTGGTCCATGCGGCCGAGGATTTCGAGGGCTCCGGCGGTGTTCCAGCGGCCGAGGTCGCCGGTGCGGTAGGCGGGGCCGGCGCCGTAGGGGTCGGTGACGAATCGTTCGGTGGTGAGGTCGGGGCGGTGCAGGTAGCCGTCGGCGACGCCGAATCCGGTGATCAGGATTTCCCCGGGTGTCCCGGCGGGGACGAGGTTCAAATCGGCGTCCACGACGCGGATCTGCCGGTTGGGCATGGGCCAGCCGATCGGCACGTACGCGCCGTCCCAGCCGGCGGAGGTGTCGAACCAGGTGCACGCCACCGCCGCCTCCGCCGGCCCGTACGCGTTCAACACCCGGGCGCCCGCCGTCGACCACCGCCGGGCCAACTGCGGCGGCAGCGCCTCCCCACCGAAGATGATGCAGCGCAGACCGGGACAGGCCGCCGGGTCGAGCGGGGCGATGTTGGTGGCCGGCCCGAACGTGTGCGTCACCTCGTGCCGGTTGACGAGGTCGGTGAGCCGACGCGCGTCGAGCAGGTCGTCGCGGGAGCAGACCACCACGCACCCGCCGGCGGTGAGCGTGGCGAAGACCTCCCCGAACGCGGCGTCGAAGACCGGCGCCGCCGAATGCAGCATCCGGCTGCCGGGACCGATGCCGCACTCGTCGCTCATCCAGGCCAGGAAGTTGGTGAGCTGCTGGTGGGTCAGCACCACGCCCTTGGGGGTGCCGGTGGATCCGGAGGTGTAGATGACGAAGGCGGGGGCGGTGGCGGGCACGTCGGGCAGTTCGGCCGGCTCGGTGGTCCAGTGGTCGTCGAGGGCGATGACCGTCAGGCCGTCGGGTCGGGGGATGTGGGGTGCGGTGTGGCGGGTGGTGAGGACGATGCGGGCGCCGTGGTCTGCCAGGAGCATGTGCATGCGGGCGGTGGGCCAGGTGGTGTCCATGGGGGTGTAGGCGGCGCCGGCGCGTAGGACGGCGAGGGTGGCGATGAGGGTCCAGAGGCTGCGGTCCAGGGCCAGGGAGACGACGTCGCCGTCGTTGACGCCGTTGGCGCGCAGATGGGCGGCGAGGGCAGCGGAGCGGCGGTCGAGGTCGGCGTAGGTGAGCGTTTCGTCGCCGGCGATGCCGGCTATCGCGTCGGGGGTGTGGCGGGCCCAGCGCAGGACGAGGTCGTGGATCGGCTCGGTCGGGATCGGGCGTTGCGGTCCGCGTCCCCAGGCGAGCAGCCGCTCGCGTTCGGCGTCTCCCAGTGGCCCGGCGTCGACCGTGCCTGCCACGGCGTACGCGGCATCGAACCCGACAGACATGGAGCCAACCTCCGAGGCGAGATGGGGTGACCGGGAGACGCGTGGCCGCGGCGGCCGGTCGGCCCCTGTGCCGTACGGCGCACGACACCCGGGCACCCACCCACATCCGCCCCCGACCCGTTGCGGTGGATGGGGGAGCGACGACCTGGCGGCTGCCGACGCTACGGATCCCGACGCGGTGGCGTACACCCCTAGCCGCCACCCCTAGCCGACCGGTGGCGGAACGGGCTGCGGGCACTCGGCTGTCCGGCCCATCCCGCGCCCGGATCGCCGCTGACTATGCTTCGTCGATCATGAGCCAGGCGGTGGCCCGCAACCACCACCGCCTGCTGGTGCGCACCTCGCCGGAGCAGTGCTGACCACAAGCCAGCCGCTGCCTGGGCCGGTCCGACCCGGGACCGTCCGGCGGTGCGCACGGCACGCCCGACTGTCACGGCCGAGCGGCCTCACCACACCGGGACGCCACGCATCACGTTCTCCGCTGTTCGTGGACGTCGTGCACCCGGAATTCGTGCCATCCCCGAGGCCCCCTGCGGGCCGGCATGTCAGGAGATCCCCATGGACGGGCCGATCCAGGTACAGATTTTCTCCCCCGAGGGCGTGCTCCTCGCCCGGCCACCCAGCCCGGTGGCGACCGCCGGCAGCCGCTACCTGACCGCCGCCGGAGTGGGCCTGAACAACGGGCTGGACATGGTCACCGGGCTGCACCTGACCCTGCCGCACCAGGCGGCGACCATCTGCAGCACCGGAGCCACCGCGGACAAGTCGCTGCGCCTGATCAGCCGCTGTGGCCTCAAGGTCCCCAGTGACCTGCGCGAGTTCCGGTCCGGTACGCAGGCGGTCCAGCTCGCCCGGGAGGCCGCCGACCGGGGCGAGCTGTTGGAACTCCAGTTCCCCCCACAGGACCCGCAGCTGCGCGCGGCGCCGGCCCGCAACTCGCCGGAGCTGCTGACCCGGCTCAACAACAAGACCGTCCTGGAGACCCTGATCGCACCGGAGTACCTGCCCCGGCGTCAGGTCGCCACCCCCGCCGAGGTGCGCCGGATCGTGCAGGAGGACCGCCGCCCGGCGGTCGTCAAGCCGGCCGGCACCGAGGTGTACAGCGGGATCGCGATCTTCACCAGACGGTTGCAGGATCGGCTGAACCGGTCGATGTTCCAGCAGATGGAACAGGTCAGTGATCGGTGGATCGTCGAGGAGGAGGTTCCCTTCAGGACGGTCTGGGGAATCCAGTTCGCCGTCACGGTGAGCGGTTCGGTGGAGTACCTCGGGTCGTCCGTCCATCTACCTCAGCCCACCTCGACGTGGACCGGTTGTGTGCTGGACGATGACCAACCGCCGGCGGAACTGGTCGAAGCGCTGACCGTAGGGGTGCGAAAGGCCAGCGCCCTCGGGTACCGGGGGTACTGCTCGTTCGACGCGGGGATCAGCCGCACCGGTGAGCTGCGGGTGATCGACCCGAACTTCCGGGTCAGCGGCGCCACCACCTCGGTGCTGCACCGCAGCTCGCTGCTGGGTCAGCACCCGTGCGCCATGACCACGTTCTTCACCCTCGCGCCCGGGGTCGACGCCGAACCGGTCCTCGCCCCCTTCATCGACCGTGGACAGCTCGTCGTGTTCATGCACTACGACCCCGCGATGACGGACAACGGCCTGTTCCCGGCGACCATCCTCGGCATGGTCGGCGCCTCGGGACGGGACAGTTGCGGCGTGCTGATCGCGCAGATCCAGCGGGCGCTGAGCAGCTGACGGACCACCCCGGGCCGCGCCGGCGGCCCGGGGTGCGGTCACATCCCCGCGAGAGCGGCGCGGACGGCGGCCTCGGGAACCTCGGCGACCAGTTCCGGACCGGTCGGGCCGTCGAGGACGAAGGAGAGCCCGGCCACCGCCTTCTTGTCCCGGCGCATCAACGCGACCAGGTCGTCGTGGTCGACGTCGGCGGGCAGCGCGGTGTCCAGGCCGTAGTCGGCCACCACGTCGACATGCTCGGCCACCCGCCCGGCCGGGATCCGGCCGAGGACGCCCGCCAGCCGGCCCGCGAACACCGTCCCGACGCCGACCGCCTCGCCGTGGCGCAGCCGGAAGTCGGTGGCCCGCTCCAACGCGTGGCCGAGGGTGTGGCCGTAGTTGAGGATGTGCCGCAACCCGGCGTCGCGCTCGTCCGCGGCCACCACCCGCGCCTTGAGCGCCACGCACGCGGCGATCTGCTCGGCCACCGGCCGCCCGCGCAGCTCGCCCGCACCGATGAAGTGCGCCCGGGCGATCTCCCCGTACCCGTTGCGCCACTCCCGGCGCGGCAGCGTGTCCAGGTGCTCGGTGTCGCAGAGCACCGCCCGGGGCTGCCAGTACGTCCCCACCAGGTTCTTGCCCTCCGGCAGGTTCACCGCCGTCTTGCCGCCGACGCTGGCGTCCACCTGGGCCAGCAGCGAGGTCGGCAGGTGGATCACCGCGATGCCCCGGTGGTAGAGGCCCGCCGCCAGGCCGACCACGTCGGTGGTGGTGCCGCCGCCGCAGGAGACCACCGCGTCGGAGCGGGTCAGACCGAACTCGGCGAACACCCGGCAGAGCTGCTCCACCGTGGACAGGTTCTTGTCGTGCTCGCCGTCGCGCGCCGGCACCACCCGGTGCGGCACCCCCGGGTCCGGCGTCCACTGCGCCGGCCGGGCCGACACCACCACGACCCGCCGCGCCCCGACCCGGGCCACCTCCGCCGGCAGCCGGTGGCGCACGCCGGGGCCGATCAGCACCGGGTACGCGCGCTCGCCGAGCGCCACGTCGATCCGGACCGGCCCACCGCCCCCGACGGCGGCGGCCGGCACGGTCGACTCCGGTCCCGCCCCCACGGCGGCGACCCGGGCGGTCCGCGCCGGCACGTCCACGGGGGTCGCCGGTCGGGTCGGGTCGCTGACGGGACGTTCAGGCGCGGACGGATGCATGGGGCTGCGGCCTCCTCGGTGCGGGGGGACTCGGGGTCGGGGCGGCCGGCCGGTCGCGGACCATCGACAGCCGCAGCGCCAGCGCGGCCAGCGAGTCCACGTCCGGGCCGATGCCCCACCGTTCGTGGGTGAGCTGGGCGTGGTGCGCCAGCAGGAACCCGCGCGGCGGCGACGTGCTCTCGTCCCGGTCGACCACGTCGGCCACCCGGTCGAGGTAGCGCCGCCACGCGGTGGCGACCGCGCCGGTCAGCGGCAGGTCCCCGGCGGCCAGCACGATCTTCTCCGCCCCGATGTCCGCCTGCGCGGCCAGCTCCCGCCGGTGCGCCCCGGTGAGCCGTCGGCTGCGGTCCTGCCAGTGCAGGAAGAGGAACGCCAACCGGTCGGCCGCCGGCATGAGGTCGCAGAGGTGACGCAGGTGGGTCACGGCCAGCGCCAACTCGGCGCCGGCCAGCCAGGGAGTCTCCCCGCCGAGCAGCGCCAGGGCCAGGTCGCTGGCCGCCGACGCGAGCGGGCCGCCCCGGGCGGCGTCGCGCACGGCGTACGGGTCGGCGGCGAAGGCGACCTGCGGGTCGTACGCCCGCAGTCGTCGCCGTACCGCGTCCAGCGCGCCCGGCCCGGCGACGACGCCGAGGCTGACCCGCGGCCCGGCGGGGGAGTCGACCCGGTCGTAGAACCACTGCGCCTCCGGGTCGGCGCGGCGGGCGGTGGCGACCAGGTCGGTGAGCACGGTCCCGACCAGCGAGGCCACCCGGGCGTCCGGGCACCCACCGGCCGGCACGGCCAGGTGGGCGAACAACCACGAGCGTTCCAACGACGGCACCTCGACTGACGGCGGGCGGAGCACGGGCACGACGGTCTGCGCGGGTCGACCCATCATCGCCCCCGCCGCCGCTCGCGCCGGTCGGCCGACGGCCGGATCTGGGGACGGGTTAGGGGGTGACAGGGGTAGGTCGGCGGCAGGGCGCTCGGAAGGATTGCACCGTTACGGCGAGCGAGGTCTACGCCGCGGATGAGGAGTTTCGCCGACGGACGGATGTGGTGACATGCTTCGGAGCGACCTGGTCCAGCCGTTGCCCGCGCTGCTGAGGGCCCACGCCGACAGGTTCGGGGACAAGGTCGCGTTCCGCGACGACCGCCGCGCGGTCGGGTACGCCGACCTGGAGGCACGGACCCGCCGGCTGGCCGGGCACCTCGCCTCGGCCGGGGTGGCCCGTGGCGAGCGGGTGGCCTTCTGCCTGGGCAACCGGGTGGAGACGGTCGAGACGTGGCTGGCCGTCACCCGGGCCGCCGCGGTCGGTGTGCCGCTGAACCCGCGCAGCACCGACGCGGAGCTGGCCCACCTGCTGGACGACTCCGGCGCGGTCCTGGTGGTCACCGACCCCGAACACCTGGCGCAGCTGCTGCGGCTGCGCGCGGACCGGCCGTACCTGCGGATCTGGGTGACCGGGGACGACCCCGCGCCCGCCGGTGTCGCGGCCTGGCGCGACCTCGCCGACGCCGAGCCGGGCGTCGACGCGCGCGACGACCTGGGCCTCGACGAGGTCGCCTGGATGCTCTACACCTCCGGCACCACCGGCCGGCCCAAGGGCGTGCTGTCCACCCAGCGCACCTGCCTGTGGTCCGTCGCCGCCTGCTACGTCCCGATCCCCGGCCTCACCCCGGACGACCGGGTGGTCTGGCCGCTGCCGCTGTTCCACAGCCTGTCCCACATCGGCTGCGTGCTCAGCGTGACCGCCGTAGGCGCCACCGCCCGGATCGTCGACGGCTTCTCCGCCGACGACGTGCTGCGCGCCGTGGCGTCCGACGAGGCGACCGTGCTGGCTGGCGTGCCGGCCATGTACCACCACCTGATCTCCGCCGCCCGCGACACCGGCTTCCGCGCCCCCGCCCTGCGGGTCTGCCTGGTCGGCGGGGCGATCACCACGGCGGCGCTGCGCACCGCGTTCCGCGAGGTCTTCGCCGCGCCGCTGCTCGACGCGTACGGCAGCACCGAGACCTGCGGGTCGATCGCGATCAGCCGGCCGGACCGGCCCCCGGTCGACGGCTCCTGCGGGCTGCCCGTGCCGGGGGTGCAGGTGCGGCTGGTCAGCCCGCAGACCGGCCTGGACGTCCCGACGGGCGCCGAGGGCGAGGTGTGGGTACGCGGGCCGAGCGTGATGCTCGGCTACCACGGCCTGCCGGAGGTGACCGCCGCCGCGCTGCGCGACGGCTGGTACCGCACCGGTGACCTGGCCCGCCGCGACGCCGACGGCAACCTCTTCGTCACCGGCCGGCACCAGGAGCTGATCATCCGGGGCGGGGAGAAGGTCCACCCGTCCGAGGTGGAGGAGGCGCTGCGCGCGGTGCCCGGCGTCGCCGACGTGGCGGTGACCGGCCGCCCGCACGACGTGCTCGGCGAGGTGCCGGTGGCGTTCGTCGTTCCCGGGCCGGAGGGCTTCGACCCCCGCGCCGCGTACGCCGCGTGCCGGGAGCGGCTCTCCTACTACAAGGTCCCCGACGAGCTGTACGAGATCGGGCAGGTTCCCCGCACCGCCTCCGGCAAGGTGACCCGCCGGCTGCTGCTGGCGCGCCCGGCCCGGCTGCGCGCGATCAACGCCGCCCACCACGAGTCGGCCAGCCGGATCTCCTGGCGACCGCTGGACCTGACCGCCGTACCGGCCCGGACCGGCCGCCGCTGGGCGGTCGTCGGCGCCGACGCCGAGGCACTGGTCGCGCTGCTGCGCCCGACCGCCGACGGGGACCGGTTCGCCGCCCACCCGGACCTCGCCGCGCTGCGCGGACACCCCGACGTGCCGGACGTGACGGTGCTGCTCGACGGTGACGCGCCGCAGCTCGCCGACCGGGTGCGCGGCTGGCTCGCCGACGACCGGCACGCCGCCGCCCGGCTGGTGCTGCTGACCACCGGCGCGGTGGACGCGTCCACCCCGGACCGGGCCGACGACCCGGACCTCGTGCCCGCCGGCGTCGTCACCTGGGCGGTGGGGCGCAGCCTCCAGGCGGCGTACCCGGACCGGATCGTGCTGGTCGACCGGGACGCCGACGACCGCTCGTCGGCCCTGCTGCCGGCCGCCGTCGACGCCGGCGTGGCGCAGCTCGCCCTGCGGGGCGGCGCCGCCCGGCACCCGGTCCTCGCACCGGCCCCCGCCGGCTCGGCGGCGCGACCGGCGACCGTCGTCGACCCGGCCGCCCTCACGGTGGTCACCGGCGTCGACGCGCGGGCCGGGGCGGCGCTGGCCCGGCACCTGACCGCCGCGCACGGCGCCCGCCGGCTGCGGCTGCTGACCACCGGCCCGACCACCGACGCCGCCCGCGACGACGCGGGCTCCTCCGCCGTACGGCCCGGCACCTCGCCACCCGCCGACGCCGCCACCTCGAGGCCGGACGCGGGCGACCCGACCGGGCTGGTCGCCGACCTGACCGACGCCGGCGCCGAGGCCGTCGCGGTGGTCGCGCTGCCGGCCGGCGACGGGCTCGGGCCGGCCGGGCCCGACGAGCCGGTCGGCGCGGTCTTCCTCTGCCCGTCCGACGCCGACCTCGACGACGACGCGGCCGTCGCCCGGCTGCTCGCCCTCGCCGCCGCGCTGGACGCCCGGACCCGGCACGCCGCCGCCACGGCGTTCACCGTCGCCGTCCCGGCGGCCGTGCTGCTCGGCACGGCCGGCGGGGAGCGGGCGGCGGCGGCCGTCGGCGCGTTGCACGCCCTTCTCGCCCGCCGTCGCGCGGCGGGGCTGCCCGCCCGGCTGCTCGGCACGACCGGCGACGCCGCGGCGGGGGAGGGCGGCACGGCCGTCCGGGCCGGGCTCGCCGCGTTCGACGTCGCCCACGACGGCGGCGACCTGGTGCTGCTGGCCGTCGCGGCCGACCGGGCCGTCGCGGCCCACCCCGCCTGGCGCGCGCCGGCCCGCGACGGCGTCGACGGCGAGCCGGATGCCGCCGTGCTGCGCCGCCGGCTGGCCCGGCTGACCGGCGCCGACGGGGACCGGCTCGTGCTCGACCTGGTCCGGGCCGCCACCGCCGAGGTCGCCGGCCTGCCCGGCGCGGCGGCGGTCCGCCCCGGCCGCGCCTTCACCGAACTCGGCTTCACCAGCGTCGGCGCGGTCGCGCTGCGCGACCGGCTCGCCCGGGCCACCGGGGTACGGCTCTCCGCCACCGCCGCCTTCGACCACCCGAGCCCCGACGCCCTCGCCCGGCACCTGGCCGCCCGGCTGCGCGGCGCCGCCCCGGACGTCCCGGTCGCCCCGGTCGCCCCGGTCGCGGGCGCCGACGTGGACGACCCGGTGGTCGTCGTCGCCATGGCCTGCCGGCTGCCCGGCGGGATCGGCTCCCCCGAGGAGCTGTGGGACCTCGTCGCGCGGGGCGGTGAGGGGCTCACCGGCTTCCCCGCCGACCGGGGCTGGGACCTGACCCGGTTGTTCGCCGACGACCCCGACCAGCCCGGCACGTCGTACGTGCGCGTCGGTGGGTTCCTGCCGGACGCGGGGGACTTCGACGCCACCCTGTTCGCGATCAGCCCGCGCGAGGCCCTGGCCATGGACCCGCAGCAGCGGCTGCTGCTGGAGACCTCCTGGGAGCTGTTCGAACGGGCCGGCATCGACCCGACCTCGCTGCGCGGCAGCGCCACCGGTGTCTTCACCGGCGTCATGCACCACGACTACGCCGCCAACCTGCGCCAGGCGCCGCCCGGCACGGAGGGCTACCTCGGTGTCGGCACCGCCGGCAGCGTCGTCTCCGGCCGGGTGGCGTACGCGCTGGGGTTGGAGGGGCCGGCGGTCACCGTGGACACCGCCTGCTCGTCGTCGCTGGTCGCGCTGCACCTGGCCGCGCAGGCGCTGCGCGCCGGGGACTGTGTGCGGGCGGTGGCCGGCGGGGTCGCGGTGATGGGCACCCCGCAGGCGTTCGTCGAGTTCAGCCGGCAGCGCGGGCTCGCCCCCGACGGCCGGTGCAAGGCGTTCGCCGACGCCGCCGACGGCACCGGCTGGTCCGAGGGTGTCGCCGTGCTGCTGCTGGAACGGCTCTCCACCGCCCGCCGCGACGGGCACCGGGTCCTCGCCGTGCTGCGCGGCAGCGCGGTCAACTCCGACGGCGCCTCCAACGGACTCACCGCCCCCAACGGCCCCGCCCAGGAGCGGGTCATCCGCCGGGCGCTGGCCGCCGCCGGCCTCACCGCCGCCGACGTGGACGCCGTCGAGGCGCACGGCACCGGCACCCGGCTCGGCGACCCGATCGAGGCGCAGGCGCTGCTCGCCACGTACGGCGTGGGACGCGGGGACGCGGCGCCGCTGGCGTTGGGCTCGCTGAAGTCCAACCTCGGCCACACCCAGGCCGCCGCCGGGGCGGCCGGGGTGATCAAGATGATCCTCGCCATGCGGCACGGGACGCTGCCGCGCACCCTGCACGTGGACGCCCCGACGTCCGAGGTGGACTGGTCCGCCGGCGCGGTGCACCTGCTCACCGAGGCCCGCCCGTGGCCCCACGTGGACCGGCCCCGGCGGGCCGGCGTCTCGTCGTTCGGCATCAGCGGCACCAACGCCCACGTCATCGTCGAGGCGCCCCCGGCCGACCCGGCGCCCACCGCCACGCCGCACCCCGCAGGCCACGCCGCACCGCCCGCCACGACGCACCGGACGCCAGCCCTAGCCGTCCCGGCCGCCCCTGTCCCGGGCACCGCCACCCCGGACGCCGCTGCGCCCGCCAGTGCCGCTGCGCCCGCCAGTGCCGCTGCGCCCGCCAGTGCCGCCGCGCCCGACACCGTCGGCCGGGACACCGACGACGTGCGCCCGGCGGCCGTGCCGTGGCCGCTCTCCGCCGCCACCGGCGAGGCGCTGCGTGACCAGGCGGCCCGCCTGCTCACCTGGCTCGACGGCCCCGGCGCGGACGCCGATCCGGCCGACGTGGCGCACGCCCTGGCCACCACCCGCGCCGCCCTGGAACACCGGGCCGTGGTGCTGGCCGGCGACCCGGACACCGCCCGGGCCGGGCTGACCGCGCTGGCCCGCGGCGACGTCGACCCCGACGGTGCCGCCGTGCTCACCGGCCGGGTCACCGAGGGCCGGCTCGCCCTGCTCTTCGGCGGGCAGGGCGGCCAGCGTCCCGGCATGGGGCGGCGGCTGCGCGCCGCGTACCCGGTCTTCGCCGGCGCGTACGACGCCGCCTGCGCCGAGCTGGACCGCTGCCTCGCCGGGCACGCCCCGCACCCGATCGCCGACGTCGTCGCCGCCGACGAGGGCGACGGCCTGGCCGCCCTGCTCGACCGGACCCTCTACACCCAGCCGGCGCTGTTCGCCTTCGAGGTGGCCCTGTACCGGCTGCTGGAGTCCTGGGGCGTACGCCCCGACGTGCTGCTCGGCCACTCCGTCGGCGAACTGGCCGCCGCGCACGTGGCCGGGGTGTTCTCCCTCGCCGACGCGGCGACGCTGGTGGCCGCCCGGGCCCGGCTGATGCAGCAACTCCCGGACGGGGGCGCGATGGTCGCCGTCGAGGCCGACGAGGCCGAGGTCACCGCCCACCTGACCGACCGGGTGGGCCTCGCCGCCGTCAACGGCCCGACCAGCGTGGTGCTCTCCGGCGACGCCGACGCCGTGCTCGCCGTCGCGGCCACCCTGCGCGCCGCCGGCCGGCGGACCAGCCGGCTGCGGGTGTCGCACGCGTTCCACTCCCCGCGCATGGAGCCGATGCTCGACGCGTTCCGGGAGGTGGCCGCCGGCCTCACGTACCGCACCCCGCAGCTGCCCGTGGTGTCCGACCTGACCGGCCGCCCGGTCGAGGCGGCCCGGCTCTGCTCGCCCGACTACTGGACGGCTCACGTACGCGGCACCGTCCGCTTCCTGGACGGGATGCGCGCCCTGCGCGAGCAGGGGGCCACCACCTTCCTGGAGATCGGCCCGGGCGGGGTGCTCACCGCGATGGCCCAGGACTGCCTCGCCACCGACACCGACGACCTGGCCTTCGTCCCCGCCGTGCGCACCGTCGACGGCGAACCCGGGGACCTGCTCGCCGCCGTCGCCCGGCTGCACGTGCGGGGCGTCGCCGTGCGCACCGCCGCGCTCGCCGGAGCGGGCCCGCGCCGCCGGGTCGACCTGCCCACGTACGCCTTCCAGCGGCGGCACTACTGGCTGCCGTACTCGGCGGTGGCCGGTGGCCCGGCCGACGTCGGGCTCGCCGACGCCGGGCACCCGCTGCTCGGCGCGGTGCTGCCGGTCGCCGGCACCGGGCAGGTCGTCTGCACCGGCCGGCTCGCCGCGACCACCCACCCGTGGCTGGTCGCGCCCGACGGCGGCCCGGCGCTGCTGCCCGCCACCGCCGTGCTGGACATGCTCACCCACCTCGGGGGACTCCTCGACACCCCGACCGTGCAACGGCTGCGGGTGCCCGCCCCGGTGCCGTTGCCGGCGGAACTCGCCGTCGACGTGCAGGTCGCCGTCGACGCCCCGGACGAGCACCTGCGCCGGGTGGCGCGCTGCCACGTCCGGGCCGCCGACGGCCAGCCGTGGCGGGAGGTCGCCGAGGCCGTGCTCGCCCCGGCCGACCCGACCGCCGGCCCGGCCACCACCGTCCCGGCGTGGCCGCCCGCCGGGGCCCGGCCGGTGGACCTGGACACCCCGCGCCGGCGTGCCCTCGCCGGTGAGCCGGCCCGCGCCGCGTGGGTCGCCGGGGACCGGCTCTTCGTCGACGTACGCCTGCCCGACGACGCCCGCGACGCCGACGCCGAGCGGTACGGCGTGCACCCGCTCGTGCTGGACGCGGCCCTGCGCCTGTTGCCGCTGGCCGACTTCGCCACCGCCGACCCGGACTCCGGCGGCCGGCCGGTGCCCACCGACTGGTCCGGGGTGCGCGTCCACGCCACCGGCGCGCACGCGCTGCGGGTCTGCCTGGCCCCCGCCGGGGCGGACGCGGTGACGCTCAGCGCCGTCGACGACGCCGGCGCGCCGGTGCTCGACGTCGACCGGGTGGTGCTGCGCCACGTGGCGCCACCGGCCGACGCCCCGCCGCCTCCGCCGGACGCCGCCCCCGCCGGCCTGTACGCCGTCGACTGGCTGCCCGCCACGGCCCCGGCCACGCCGGTGCCCGCCTGGACCCTCGCAGACGGCGTGCCCCCGGACGGGCCGCTGCCGCCGGTGCTGGTGCTGCGGGTCGGCGACGGGGATCCGGACCGCCCGGTGCCCGACCGCGCGCACACCGTCGGCCTCGACACCCTCGGCGTGCTCCAGCGCTGGCTGGACGACCCCCGCGCCGAGAACACCCGGCTCGCCGTCGCCGTGCGCGCCGACGACCCGGTGCACGCCCCGGTCGCCGGGCTGGTCCGGGTCGCCCGGGCCGAGCACCCCGACCGGTTCCTGCTGCTCGCCCTCGACGCGGCCGACGACACCGCCGTGCGGGCCGCCCTGACCGTCGCGACGGACGAGCCCGAGGTGGCCGTCCGCGACGGCCGTGCCCTGCTGCCCCGGCTGCGCCCCGTCGAGCACCCCACCGCCGGCCCGCCCGCGCCGGGCGCGGCCGGCCCGCTGCCGGCGCTGGCCGGCGGCACCGTGCTGGTCACCGGCGGCACCGGCGGGATCGGCCGGCACGTCGCCACCCACCTCGCCGCCGTCCACGGCGTGACCGAACTGGTGCTGCTCAGCCGCGCCGGCCGCTGGGCGGACTGGATGGACGCGCTGGTCGACGCCGGGGTGAGCGTGCGGACGGTCGCCGCCGACGTCGCCGACCGGGCGGCCCTCGCCGAGGTCGTCGCCCCGCTCGCCGACCGGCTGGTCGCCGTGGTGCACGCCGCCGGAGCCACCGACGACGCGCTGCTCACCGGCCTCGACGCGGCCCGCTGGGAGCGGGCCCTGCGGTCCAAGGTGCACGGCGCGTGGCACCTGCACGAGCTGACCGCCGGCCTCGACCTGGCCGCGTTCGTGCTGTTCTCCTCGGCGTCGGCCACCTTCGGCAGCCCCGGGCAGGGCAACTACGCGGCCGGCAACGCGTTCCTCGACGCCCTCGCCGCGCACCGCCGCGCCCACGGCCTGCCGGCGACCGCGCTGGCCTGGGGCCTGTGGGCCGCCGAGGACGGGATGGCCGGCCGGCTCGGCCCCGCCGACCTGGCCCGCCTCGCCCGGGGCGGCACCCGCCCCCTCGCCACCGCCACCGGCCTGGCCCTGCTCGACGCCGCGCTGCACGCCGACCGGCCGGCGTTGGTCCCGATCGGGCTGGACCTGGCCGCCGTCCGGGCCTCCGGCGAGGTGCCCGCGCTGCTGCGGGCGCTGCTGCCCCCGCCGCCGCGCCGGGCCGTCAACGCCGCGCCCGCGCCGGCCGCCGCCACCGGATTCGCCGACCGGCTGGCCGGCCTCGGCGAGCCCGAGCGGGCCGCCCTGCTGCTCGACCTGGTCCGCGCCCGGTGCGCCACCGTCGTCGGGCACGCCGGCCCCGAGCAGGTCGAGCCGCGCCGGCCGTTCAAGGAGCTGGGCTTCGACTCGCTGATGGCGGTGGAGCTGAGCAACCGGCTCTCCGCCGTGACCGGCGTCCGGCTCGCCCCGCACGCCGTGTTCAACCACCCCACCCCGGAGCTGCTCGCCGCGCACCTGCACGCCCGGCTGCTCGGCACCACCGCCACCGAGGTCGTCGACGCCGGCACCGTCGCCCTCGACGAGCCGGTCGCGGTCGTCGCCATGGCCTGCCGGTTCCCCGGCGGCATCGGCTCACCCGACGAGCTGTGGCGGCTGCTCGACGCCGGCGGGGACGTCATCGGCGACCTGCCCACCGACCGGGGCTGGCCCGACCTGTACGACCCGGTCCCCGGCACGCCGGGCCGCACCTACGTGCGCGCGGGCGGGTTCCTCACCGGCATCGCCGACTTCGACGCCGCGTTCTTCGGCATCAGCCCCCGCGAGGCGCTGGCCATGGACCCGCAGCACCGGCTGCTGCTGGAGACCTCCTGGGAGGCGCTCGAACGGGCCGGCATCGACCCGGGCACCCTGCGCGGCAGCCGCACCGGCGTGTTCGCCGGCACCCACGGCCAGGACTACGCCGACCAGATCGCCCCGGGCGTCGCCGCCGACGACGGCGAGACCACCGCCGACGAGGGGCACCTGCTCACCGGCACCGCCGGCAGCGTGCTGTCCGGCCGGGTCGCGTACGCCCTCGGGCTGGAGGGGCCGGCGGTCACCGTGGACACCGCCTGCTCGGCGTCCCTGGTGGCGCTGCACCTGGCCGTGCAGGCGCTACGGCAGGGCGACTGCGACCTCGCCCTGGCCGGCGGCGTGTCGGTGCTGTCCAGCCCCGCCGGGCTGACCGGGTTCAGCCGCCAGCGCGGCCTCGCCGCGGACGGCCGGTGCAAGGCGTTCGCCGAGGACGCCGACGGCTTCGGCATGTCCGAGGGCGTCGGGGTGCTGGTGGTGGAGCGCCTCTCCGACGCCCGCCGCCGGGGACACCCCGTCCTCGCCCTGGTGCGCGGCACGGCCGTGAACCAGGACGGCGCGTCCAACGGGCTGACCGCCCCCAACGGGCCGTCGCAGGAGCGGGTGATCCGGGCCGCGCTGGCCGCCGCCGGGCTCGAACCGGCCGACGTGGACGCCGTCGAGGCGCACGGCACCGGCACCCCGCTCGGCGACCCCATCGAGGCCGAGGCGATCCTGGCCACCTACGGCCGGCGTCCCGCCGACGCCCCGCCGCTGCTGCTCGGCTCGGTCAAGTCCAACCTCGGGCACACCCAGGCCGCGGCCGGTGTCGCCGGGGTGCTGAAGATGGTCCTCGCCATGCGGCACGGCCGGCTGCCGCGCACCCTGCACGCCGAGCGGCGCACCTCCCGCGTCGACTGGGACGCCGGTGCGGTGGAACTGCTCACCGAGGCCCGCCCGTGGCCGCGCGCCGACCGTCCGGCCCGCGCCGGGGTGTCCTCGTTCGGCATCTCCGGCACCAACGCCCACGTCGTCGTCGAGGCGGTCGCCGCCCCCGAACCCGCCGCCCCCGAACCCGCCACGCCCGACGGCCCGGTCGCGCTGCCGGGCACCGTCGCCGCGCCGTCGCCGGCGACCGTCGCCGCGCCGGCGGACGCTGCCGCGCCAACGCCGTCGACCGCCGCCGTGCCGGCGTCCGCTGCCGTGCCGGCGTCCGCTGCCGTGCCGGCGTCCGCTGCCGTGCCGGCGTCCGCTGCCGCGCCGGCCGGGGCGCGGGACGCGACGGCGCTGCCGTGGCTGCTGTCCGCGCGTACCCCGGAGGCGCTGGCCGGGCAGGCCCGCCGGCTGCGTGCCCACCTCGCCGAGCGGCCCGACCAGCCGTCCCTGGACGTGGCCTGGTCGCTGGCCGGCACCCGGGCCACCTTCGACTCCCGGGCCGTGCTGGTCGGCGCCGACCCCGACCGGGTCGCCGCCGTCCTCGAGGCGCTCGCCGACGGCCGTCCCGCCCCCGAGCTGGTACGCGGCGACGCCCGCCCCACCGGCCGGTGCGTGTTCGTCTTTCCCGGCCAGGGCTCCCAGTGGCCCGGCATGGGGCTGGACCTGCTCGACGAGGCCCCCGTCTTCGCCGAGCGGATGGCCGCCTGCGACGCCGCGCTGCGGCCGTACCTGAACTGGTCCCTGCGCGACGTGCTGCGCCAGGCCCCCGGCGCGCCCGGCCTCGACCAGGTCGACGTGGTCCAGCCGGTCCTGTTCGCGGTGATGGTGTCGCTGGCCGAGCTGTGGCGCTCGTACGGCGTCCAGCCCGACGCCGTGGTCGGCCACTCGCAGGGCGAGATCGCCGCCGCCTGCGTCGCCGGGGTGCTCTCCCTGCCCGACGCCGCCCGGGTGGTGGCGTTGCGCAGCCGCGCGATCCGGGCGCTGGCCGGGCACGGGGCGATGGCCTCGGTGGCGCTGCCCGCCGACACGGTCCGCGAGCGGATCGCCCGCCACGGCGACCGGATCGCGGTGGCCGCCGTGAACGGTCCGGCCGCCGTGGTGGTCTCCGGCGACGAGGACGCCGTCGTCGCACTCCTCGACGAGCTGGCCGCCGACGGGGCCCGGGTCCGCCGGATCGCCGTCGACTACGCCTCGCATTCCGCCCAGGTGGAGCGCATCCGGGACGAGCTGGCCGAGGCCCTCGCGCCGATCACCCCCGGCCCGGCGGCGGTGCCGCTGTTCTCCACCACCGACCTGCGCTGGCTCGACGGCGAGGAGATGGGCCCCGACTACTGGTACCGCAACCTGCGCCGGCCGGTGGAGCTGGAGCAGGCGGTCCGGGCGCTGGCCGACCAGGGCCACGACACGTACGTCGAGTGCAGCCCGCACCCGGTGCTCACCGTCGGCGTCGAGGAGACGCTGGCCGAGCAGGACGCCGTGGTCGTCGGCTCGCTGCACCGCGACCAGGGCGACCGGGCCCGGTTCCTGCTCTCCGCCGCCCAGCTGCACGTGCGCGGTGTGCCGGTCGACTGGCAGCCGGCGTTGGCCGGCGGCCGCCGCGTCGACCTGCCCACCTACGCCTTCACCCACCGCCGCTACTGGCCGCGGCCGGTGACCGGCCCCGGCGACGTCGGCGCGGCCGGGCTGGACACCTCCGGCCATCCGCTGCTCGGCGCGTCCGTGACGTTGGCCGAGACCCGAGGGCACCTGTTCACCGGCCGGCTCGCCGCCACCGCCCCGGCGTGGCTGGCCGACCACCGGGTCTCCGGGACCGTGCTGGTGCCGGGCACCGGGCTGGTCGAGCTGTGCCTGCGCGCCGGCGACGAGGTGGGCTGCCCCGTCCTCGACGAGCTGGTCATCGAGGCGCCCCTGGCGTTGCCGGACGACGCGGCCACCCAGGTGCAGGTGGCGCTCGGCCCGGCCGCCGACGACGGCCGCCGCCCGGTCACCGTGCACTCCCGTCCCGCCGACGGCCCGCCCGGCGCCCCGTGGACCCGGCACGCCAGCGGCAGCCTCAGCGCCGCCCGAGCCGCCTCGCCGCAAGGGTCCGGCCCCTGGCCGCCGCGCGACGCCCGCCCGGCGGACCTGACCGACTTCTACGCCGGCCTCGCCGCCGACGGCTACGGCTACGGGCCCGCCTTCCAGGGCCTGCGCGCGGTGTGGACCACCGCCGACGAGGTGTACGCCGAGGTGGAGCTGCCGGCCGCGCCGCGCGCCGACGCCGACCGGTACGCCCTGCACCCGGCCCTGCTCGACGCCGCCCTGCACGCCGCGCACTTCGGCGGCCTCGGCGACGCCGGTCCGGACCGGCTGCTGCTGCCCTTCGCGTGGAACGGCGTCACCCTGCACGCCGCCGGGGCCACCGCGCTGCGGGTCCGGATCACCCGGGTCGCGCCGCACGCCATCGCGCTGACCGTCGCCGACGCCACCGGCGCGCCGGTGGCCGAGGTCGGGTCGCTGGCCATGCGCCCGATCTCCCGCGCCGAACTGGCCGCCCGGGACGCCGCCGTCGACGACGCGCTGTTCCGCCTCGACTGGCAGCCCCTGGCCGCGCCGGAGCCGGTCGCGCCGGCCCGGGTCGTGGCGCTCGGCCGGGCCGTCGGCGCGTTCCCGCACCACGCCGACCCGGCCGCGCTCGCCCGCGCCGTCGACGCCGGCGCACCCCTGCCCGACGCCGTCCTCGTCCCGCTGTTCCGGCCCACCGCCTTCCCCTCCACCGCCCCCGACTCCACCGGCCCCGACGTCGCCGCCGCTCCGGACGTCGCCCTCGCCGCCTCGGACGCCGCCGCCCTCGCCCCGGGGACCGCCGCCGGCGACGGTGACGCGGCCACCGGCACCGTCGCCGCTGCCGGTCCGGGGGATGTTCCGGGCACGGCAGGCACGGCCACCACCGGTGGCACTGCCGCCGGTGTGCACGAGCCGGCGGGCGGGGACCGGGCCCGGGCCGTCGCCGCCGAAGCCCTCGCCCTGGTGCAGGGCTGGCTGGCCGACCCCCGCTGGTCGGGCACCCCGCTGGTCCTGCTCACCCGGGGCGCGGTGGGCGTGCACAGCCCCGCCGAGGTCGACGACCCGGACGCCGCCACCGCCTGGGGACTGGTCCGCTCCGCCCAGTCCGAGCACCCCGACCGGTTCGTCCTGCTCGACGCCGACACCCCGCCGGACGCCGGCCAGCTCGCCGCCGTCCTCGCCACCGGCGAACCCCAGGTGGCGGTGCGCGGTGGCACCCCGTACGCCCCCCGGCTGGCCCGCCGCGCCGAGGCGACGACGCTCACCCCGCCGGCCACCGCGACCGCCTGGCGGCTCGACGCGCCGGCGCGCGGCAGCCTCGACACCCTCGTCCTGGCCGCCACCGACGCCGCCGACGTGCCGCTCGGCCCGCTGGAGGTGCGGGTCCGGGTCCGCGCCGCCGGTTTGAACTTCCGCGACGTGCTCAACGCGCTCGGCCTCTACCCGGGCGACCCCGGGCCCCCCGGCGGCGAGGCGGCCGGCGTGGTCACCGAGGTCGGCGCCGAGGTCACCGACCTGCGCCCCGGCGACCGGGTGCTCGGCGTCTTCGTCGGCTGCTTCGGCCCGGTCGCGGTCACCGACCGCCGGCTGCTGGTGCCGATGCCCGACGGCTGGACGTACGCGCAGGCCGCGTCCGTGCCGGTGGTCTTCCTCACCGCGTACCACGGGCTGGTCGACCTGGCCGGGCTGCGCTCCGGCGAGGCGGTGCTGGTGCACGCCGCCGCCGGTGGCGTCGGCATGGCCGCCGTCCAGCTCGCCCGCCACCTCGGCGCCGAGGTGTACGCCACCGCCAGCCCCGGCAAGTGGCCGGTGCTGCGGGCGATGGGCGTCCCCGACAGCCACCTCGCCTCGTCGCGCACCCTCGACTTCGAGGCGCACTTCCGGGCCGTCACCGGCGGGCGCGGCGTCGACGTGGTGCTCGACTCCCTCGCCCGGGAGTTCGTCGACGCGTCACTGCGGCTGCTGCCCCGCGGCGGCCGGTTCGTCGAGATGGGCAAGACCGACCTGCGCGACCCCGACCGGGTCGCCGCTGACCACCCCGGCGTCGCCTACCAGGCGTACGACCTGACCACCGTGGACCCGGCCCGGATCCAGCGGATGCTGGTCGAGCTGATGGAGCTGTTCGCGGCCGGGACGCTCACCCCGCTGCCGGTGCGCGCCTGGGACGTCCGGCAGGCCCCCGACGCGTTCCGCTACGTCCAGCAGGCCCGGCACGTCGGCAAGGTGGTGCTCACCGTGCCGACGCCGTGGGCGCCGGACGGCACCGTCCTGGTCACCGGCGGCACCGGCCTGCTCGGCGGGCTGGTCGCCCGCCGTCTGGTCACCGGTCACGGGGTCCGCCACCTGCTGCTGGCCAGCCGCGGCGGCCCGGACGCCCCCGGCGCGGCCGAGCTGACCGCCGAGCTGACCGCCCTCGGCGCCACGGTCACCGTGGCCGCCGCCGACGTGGCCGACCGCGACGCGGTGGACCGGCTCGTCGCCGCCGTGCCGGCCGCCCACCCGCTCACCGCCGTGGTGCACCTCGCCGGGGTGCTCGACGACGGGGTGGTCACCGCGCTCACCCCGCAGCGCATCGACACCGTCTTCCGGCCCAAGGTGGACGCCGCCCGGCACCTCGACGAGGCGACCCGCCACCTCGACCTCGCCGGGTTCGTGCTCTTCTCCTCCGGCGCCGGGGTGTTCGGGGTCCCCGGCCAGGGCAACTACGCCGCCGCCAACGCGTACCTGGACGCCCTGGCCCGGCGGCGGCGCGGCGCCGGCCTGCCCGCCCAGTCGTACGCCTGGGGCCTGTGGGAGCAGGCCAGCGCGATGACCGCCGGGCTGGACCGCGCCGACCCCCGGATCACCGCCCGCGACGGGCAGGTCGCCATCCCCTCCGACCTCGGCATGGCGCTGTTCGACGCCGGGCTGGCCGCCCCGGAGGAGCACCTGGTGCCCACCCGCGTCGACGTGTCCGCCCTCGCCGGCCGGGCCACCGTGCCGGCGCTGATGCGGGGCCTGGTCCGGCGGGAACGCCCCCGGGCCCGCGCCGAGGCCGCCACCGGCGGCCGGGACCTGGCCGGCCGGCTGCGCGCGCTCACCGGCCCGGAACAGTCCGCCCTGCTGCTGGACCTGGTCCGCGCCGAGGCGGCCACCGTGCTCGGCCACGCCACCCCGGACGCGATCGGGCCCGCGCAGGCGTTCAACGAGGTCGGCTTCGACTCGCTGACCGCGGTCGAGCTGCGCAACCGGCTCACCGAGGCCACCGGGCACCGGCTGCCCGCCACGGCGATCTTCGACTACCCGGACCCGACCGCGCTGGCCGGCTTCCTGCGCGCCCAACTGGTGCCCGACGGCGCGCAGGCCGTCCCGGCGATCCTCGCCGAGCTGGAGGGCCTGGAACGGTCGCTGGCCGAGACGGTGGTGGAGCCGGAGCTGCACAGCCAGGTCGCGGCGCGGCTGGAGGTGCTGGTCGCCAAGTGGCGGACGATGCGCGGCGCGTCCGCCACCGACCACGACCTGGACCTCGACCAGGCCAGCGACGACGAGATCTTCAGCCTGATCGACACGGAACTCGGGCTCTGATGCCGGGCCCGACGCGCACGGACGAGGAAACGGCGATGACGGACGTACTGATCGTGGGCTACGGCCCGGTGGGCCAGGTGGCGGCGATCCTGCTGGCCCGGCGCGGCTTCACCGTACGGGTGGTGGAGAAGTGGGTCACCCCGTACAGCATGCCCCGCGCGGTGTCCTACGACGGCGAGGCCAGCCGCATCCTCGCCACCTGCGACCTCGGCGACGCCCTCGACCCGGTGTGCGAGCTGTCCGGCGAGTACACCTGGAAGAACGGCTTCGGCCGTACCCTGCTGCACGTCAAGGTCGCCGAGGACGGACCCGCCGGCTGGCCCGACTCCGTCTCCTTCTACCAGCCCGGCCTGGAGGCCGCGCTCGCCGAGCGGGCCGCCGCCCTGCCCGGCGTCGAGGTGCTGCGCGGCCTGGAAGTGACCGAGCTGGCCGACCGGGGCGACCGGGTCGACGTGACCGCCGTCGCCGCCGACGGCGCCACGCACGCCTTCACCGCCGACTGGGTGATCGGCTGCGACGGGGCGAACAGCTTCGTGCGCCGCTGGCTCGGCAGCACCGTCACCGACCTGGGCTTCACCCACGACTGGCTGGTCTGCGACGTGGTGCTGCACGAGCCGCACGAGTTCAAGCCCAACAACCTGCAGATCTGCGACCCGGCCCGGCCCCGCACCGCCGTCTCCGCCGGCCCCGGGCACCGCCGCTGGGAGTTCATGCGGGTGCCGGGGGAGACGCTGGAGGAGTTCCGCACCGAGGCCAGCGTCTGGCGGCTGCTCGGGCTGTTCGACATCACTCCCGACACCGCCCGGCTCGACCGGTACGGCGTCTACACCACCCAGGCCTGCTACGCCGACACGTGGCGCGCCGGCCGGGTCCTGCTCGCCGGGGACGCGGCCCACGTCATGCCGCCCTTCCTCGGCCAGGGCATGAGCTCCGGCTTCCGCGACGTGATCAACCTGGCCTGGAAGCTGGACCTGGTGCACCGGGGCATCGCCGACGACGCGCTGCTGGACTCGTACGAGGTGGAGCGGCGGGCGCACGTGCAGCACGCCATCCGGATGTCCATCGACTCCGGCACGGTGATCTGCGAGACCGACCCGAAGCAGGCCTCCGGCCGGGACGCGGTGATGCTGGCCGCGCTGCGCCGCCGTACCCAGCAGAAGCACGCGCGGTCGCTGCGCGAGGCCGTCGTCGACGGCGTGCTGCACCGCGGCCCCGACGGCACGCCCGCCCCGCACGCCGGGGAACCCGCACCCCAGGGCCGGGTCACCGCCGGTGGGCGGACCGGGCGCTTCGACGACGTGGTCGGCACCGGCTTCGTGCTGCTCACCCGCGCGGACGCGCCCGCGCTCGGCCCCGACGCCGTGGCGTTCCTGGACACCCTCGGCGCCCGGCGGGTCACCGTCCGCCCCGCCGACGCCGCCGCGCCCACCGACGCGGCCGGCACCGACGTCGTCGACCTCGACGGCGTCCACCTCACCTGGCTGGCCGGCGTGGACGCCGACGGCGCGCTGATCCGGCCCGACTTCTACGTCTTCGGCGTCGCGGCCGGCCCGGACGGCCTGGCCGCCCTGGTGGACGACCTGCGCCAGCAGGTCTCCGCCCGGGCCCTGCACCCCTGACCATCCCGCTCAAGGAGTAGACATGCTGGAGAACCTCCGCACCCTCGGCCGGGTCATCCGCACCCTGGCCACGAAGGACCCGGTGACCCGGGTCCGGCGCTTCTACGAGATCCAGTCCCCGGGGGTGGAGTTCGCCGCCCGCACCACCCGCTACATGAACGTCGGCTACTGGGAGGACGGGGTGACCAGCCTCGACGTGGCCGGCGCGGCGCTGGCCACGAAGCTCGCCGACGCCGCCGGCTTCAAGCCCGACGACACCGTGCTCGACGTCGGCTTCGGCTACGGCGACCAGGACTTCGCCTGGCTGCGCGAGCGCCGGGTGGCCAAGGTGCACGGCATCAACGTCACCCCCCGGCACGTCGAGCACGCCCAGCAGCGCGCCCGGCAGGAGGGCCTCGCCGAGCAGGCCGAGTTCCAGCTCGGCACCGCCACCGCGCTGCCCTTCGCCGACGGCACCTTCGACCGGGTGGTGGCGCTGGAGTCGGCGTTCCACTTCTACCCGCGCAGCGCCTTCTTCGCCGAGGCGTTCCGGGTGCTCAAGCCCGGCGGCACCATCGCCACCGCCGACATCATCCCGCTCAGCAACGACACCGCCCGGATGTCGATCAGCTCCGGCCCGCTGAGCTTCGTCAAGTTCAGCATCCCGGACGAGAACTGGCACGACCGCGCCGTCTACGCCGAGCAACTCGCCGCCGCCGGGTTCGTCAACCCCGACGTGCAGTCCATCCAGGACCGCACCTGGGAGGGGTGGCGCCGGTTCCAGGCCGCCCGCCCCTCCGACCCGGCGTTCCAGGCCGAGGCCGACCGCAGCGCGGTCAAGGGGATGGCCAACCACTGGCGCGACGAGGACCTGATCAAGAAGGAGCTGGCGCTGCTCGACTACGTCATCGCCGTCGCGCACAAGCCGTGACGCACGCCGGCCCCCGCCGCCCCGGGTACGTCCCGGGTGGCGGGGGCCGCGTCGTGCGTGCGCCGGATCAGCCCACCGTCGTGCGGGTCAGGGCCGTCGAGAGGGTACGCAGGATGGCCGGCTGGTGCTGGGCCAGGAAGAAGTGCCCGCCCGGGAAGACCTGGAGGTCGAACGGGCCGGTGCTGTGCTGCTCCCACGCCTTGGCCTCGTCGATGCTGGTCTTCGGGTCGTCGTCACCGGTGAACACCGTCACCGGGCAGCTCAGCTTCGGTCCCGGCGTGTACGCGTACGTCTCCGCGGCCCGGTAGTCGTTGCGGATCGCCGGCAGCGCCGCCCGCAGCATCTCCGGGTCGCCGAGCACCGCCTGGTTGGTGCCGCTGAGCTTGCGTACGTCGGCCAGCAGGCCCTCGTCGTCGAGCAGGTGCACCGTCTCGTGCCGGGCGCAGGACGGCGCCCGCCGCCCGGACGGGAACAGGTGCGCGACCGGGGTCCCGCCGTCGGCCTCGATCAGCCTCGCCACCTCGAAGCCCAGGGTCGCGCCCATGCTGTGCCCGAAGATCGCCAACGGCTGGTCCCGCCACGGCCGCAGCACCCCGTACACCTGCCGGGCCAGCTCACCGATGCTGTCCACGCACGGCTCCAGCCGGCGGTCCTGCCGCCCCGGGTACTGGATGGCGAGGACCTCCACGGCCGGCGACAGGGCCCGGGAGACGGGGAAGTAGAAGCTCGCGGAGCCACCGGCGTGCGGCAGGCACACCAGCCGCGGGGCGCCGGCCGGCGCCGGATGGAACCGGCGGACCCACAGGCCGTTGTCTGAGTCGGTCATTCTCACGAGGTCCTTCCAGCGGAGGTGCCCGGACACCTGGCA
Source organism: Micromonospora coxensis (assembly GCF_900090295.1). Taxonomy (NCBI): domain Bacteria; kingdom Bacillati; phylum Actinomycetota; class Actinomycetes; order Micromonosporales; family Micromonosporaceae; genus Micromonospora; species Micromonospora coxensis. Next base: position 6,227,776 of record NZ_LT607753.1, read on the forward strand.
CCGGGGCGATCACAGGGACGCTAAACCGACCCGTCGGGGCCCGGACACCCCTAGCGGACGGGCGTACGGGTTAGGGGTTGTCGCAGGTCATCGCGACGCCATAGCTTCCCCGCAGAGGGGACCCGTGGCTCTCGGCTGAATTGTGCTCAAGGAAATCACCGATCTGGCTTGAGGAATTCGCGCATTCGTACCGTCGCCTACGTCAGGTCTCCGCCGGCCACCGCGATGGGTCAGGTTGATGGACACCGAAGAGAAGCTCCGGGAGTATCTGAAGAGGGTCACCACCGACCTGCGGCGGACCCGGCAACGGCTGCGCGACGTCGAGGACGAGGCCCGACAGCCGATCGCCATCGTCGGGATGGCCTGCCGCTTCCCCGGCGGGGTCAGCTCGCCCGAGGCGCTGTGGGACCTCGTCGCCGCCTCCGGTGACGCGGTCGGCGGCTTCCCCACCGACCGGGGCTGGGACCTCACCGACCTGTACGACCCGACCGGGGAACGCGCCGGCACCTCCTGCGTCCGCGAGGGCGGCTTCGTCCACGACGCCGCCGACTTCGATCCCCGGTTCTTCGGCATCTCACCGCGCGAGGCGCTGGCCATGGACCCGCAGCAGCGGCTGCTGCTGGAGGTGTCCTGGGAGGCGTTCGAGTCGGCCGGGGTGGACCCGACCGGCCTGAAGGGTGGCCGGGTGGGCGTCTTCGCCGGCCTCACCCACGGCGGCTACGCCGCCGGCGCCACCGACGTGCCCGACGGCGCCGTCGACTACCTCGGCCTCGGCAACGCCGGCAGCATCAGCTCCGGCCGGGTGGCGTACGCGTTCGGCTTCGAGGGGCCGGCGGTCACCGTGGACACGGCGTGCTCGTCGTCGCTTGTGGCGTTGCACCTGGCGGTGCAGTCGCTGCGGTCGGGGGAGTCCGACCTCGCCCTGGCCGGGGGTGTCACGGTGATGCCGACCCCGGCCGTCTTCGTCGACTTCACCCGGCAGGGCAACCTGTCGATGTCGGCCCGCTGCAAGGCGTTCGCCGACGCCGCCGACGGCACCGCCCTGGCCGAGGGTGTGGGCGTGCTGCTCGTGCAGCGGCTCTCCGACGCCCGGCGCGACGGCCGGCGGATCCTGGCCGTGGTGCGCGGCACGGCGGTGAACCAGGACGGCGCGTCGAACGGGTTGACCGCCCCGAACGGCCCGTCGCAGCAGCGGGTGATCCGTCAGGCCCTCGCCTCGGCGCGGTTGTCGTCGGTGGACGTGGACGTGGTGGAGGCGCACGGCACCGGCACGACGTTGGGCGATCCGATCGAGGCGCAGGCGCTGCTCGCCACGTACGGGCAGGACCGGCCGGCCGACCGGCCGCTGTGGCTCGGCTCGGTCAAGTCGAACATCGGGCACACCCAGGCGGCGGCGGGCGTCGCCGGTGTGATCAAGATGGTGCAGGCGATGCGGCACGGTGTGGTGCCGGCGACGCTGCACGTGGACGCCCCGTCGTCGAAGGTGGACTGGTCGGCGGGTGCGGTGGCGTTGGTGACCGAGGCGCGGGGTTGGCCGGTGGTGGATCGGCCGCGTCGGGCGGCGGTGTCGTCGTTCGGGATCTCGGGCACCAACGCCCACGTCATCATCGAACAGCCCGAGCCCGAGCCCGATTCGGATTTGCCGACGCAGCACGATCCGGCCGCCGCGCAGCCGGCATCGAGCGCCGCGCAGCCGGCAACGGGCGCCGACCTGCCGGTGGTGCCGTGGCTGGTGTCGGCGCGGTCGGTCGAGGGCCTTGCCGGGCAGGCGGCCCGGCTGGCCGCGCTCGCCCGCCGGGAGCCCGCCACGTCGCCTGTGGAGATCGGCTGGACCCTGGCCACCGCCCGCGCCGCCCTCGACCATCGGGCCGTGCTCCTCGCCACCGACCGCGACGGTCTCCTCGCCCTGACGGACGCCCTCGCCGACGGCGCTCCCGAGCAGGTCACCCCGTCGAGCCCCGCGGCGACCCTCGTCACCGGTCAGGTGTCGACGGGCCGCCGGGCGATCCTGTTCACCGGTCAGGGTGCGCAGCGTGCGGGTATGGGTCGTCAGTTGTACGCCCGGTTCCCGGTGTACGCGGATGCGTTCGATCGGGTGTGCGCCCTGTTCGAGGGTCGGCTGGACCATGCGTTGCGGGAGGTGGTGTTCGCCGAGCCCGGCACTGACCTGGCGGGTCTGTTGGATCAGACGGTGTTCACCCAGGCGGGGTTGTTCGCGGTGGAGGTGGCGCTGTTCGAACTGCTGTCCTCGTTCGGGGTGAGCGCCGATTATCTGGTGGGGCATTCGATCGGTGAGGTGGCGGCCGCGCATGTGGCGGGGGTGTTGTCGCTGGAGGATGCCTGCGCGTTGGTGGCGGCGCGCGGTTCGTTGATGCAGGCCCTGCCCGCCGGTGGCGGGATGCTGGCGGTGGCCGCGAGCGAGACCGAGATTCGCGAGGTCATCGGCACCGATACCGGCGCTGCAGGCGATGTGGACGTTGCGGCGGTGAACGGCCCCCGGTCGGTCGTGCTGTCCGGCCCAGCCGTCGAGCTGGACCGGGTTGCGCGGTTGTGTGGTGAGCGGGGTTGGCGGGTCAAGCGCCTGTCGGTCAGTCACGCCTTCCACTCGAGCCTGATGGAGCCGATGCTGGAGCAGTTCCGCACGGTCCTGGCCGGCCTGGACTGGCACGCGCCGAAGCTGCCGATCGTGTCGAACCTGACCGGCCGGATCGCCGATCCGGCAGAGATCGCCGGGCCGGACTACTGGGTCCGGCACGTGCGTCAGGCGGTCCGTTTCGGCGACGCGGTGGCCACCCTGCACCAGGCCGGGGTCACCACGTTCCTGGAAGTCGGCCCCGACGCCACGTTGACGACGATGGCGGCCGACACCCCCACCGACCGTCCCACCCACCACATCGCCGCCCTGCGCCGCGACCAACCGGAGACCAGCAGCCTGGTCACCGCCCTGGCCCGCCTGCACGTCACCGGGACCCCCGTCGACTGGACGCCCTGGTTCACCCACACCGGCCACCAGCCCCGCACCGTCGACCTGCCCACCTACGCCTTCCAGCGGCAGCGGTACTGGCTCGACGCCGGCCCGTCCGGCGCCGACGCCTCCGGCCTCGGCGTGCGGGCAACCACCCACCCCCTGCTCGACGCCGAACTGGTCACCGCCACCGACGACGTCCGCGTCCACGGCGGCCGGCTCTCCGTACGGACCCGGCCCTGGCTCGCCGACCACGTGGTGTGGGGATCGGTGGTCGTACCGGGGGCGGCACTGGTGGAGATGGCGCTGCACGCCGGCGCGCAGGCCGCCTGCGACACGCTGGAGGAGCTGACCCTCGCCGCCCCGCTGGTCCTGCCCGAACAGGGTGCCTGCGCGGTGCAACTCGTCCTCGGCGCCGCCGACGAGCACGGCCGCCGCCAGGTCAGCGTCCACTCCCGGCCCGCCGACGACCCGCACGCCGACTGGACCCGGCACGCCGAGGGCGTGCTCGCGCCCGGCGCGGCCGAGCCGGCGGAGCCGCTGACCACGTGGCCGCCACCCGGCGCCACCGCCGTGCCGGTCGCGCCGATCTACGAGCAGCTGCACCGGCTCGGTGTCGACCACGGGCCCACCTTCCGCGGCCTGCGTGCCGCGTGGCGTACCGACGACGCCGTCTACGCGGAGGTCGCGCTGCCCGACGGCGTCGCCGCCGCCGGATTCGGTCTGCACCCGGCGCTGCTGGACGCGGCGCTGCACGTCGTCGGCCTCACCGACGACACCGACGACACCGACGACGCCACGGCCCGACTTCCGTTCGCCTGGTCGGGCGTCGCGCTCACCGCCGTCGGCGCGACCCTGCTGCGGGTACGGGTCACCCGGGCCGCCTCGGCGGTGTCACTGACCCTCGCCGACGGGACCGGCGCACCCGTCGCCCGCGTCGACTCGCTCGTCTCCCGGCCGGTGAGCGCCGAGCAGCTCGACGCCACCGACCCGACCGACCTGCCCCTGTTCGACCTGCGCTGGTCCCCGCTGCCGCTGCCGCCGCGACCGGCGAGCGGGATCGTGGCGCTCGACGCCGCCGCCGGCCTGGCCGCCACCGCGCTGCCCGGCGGGCTCCCCGCGCTCGCCGACGCCCTCGACACCGGCCGGCACGATCCCCGGCTGGTGCTGCTCGCCGCCGGCGACCCCCCGACCGGGGACCCCCTCGACGCGACCCGCACCCGTCTCACCGAGACCCTGACCGCCGTACGGGAGTGGTTGGCCGACGACCGGTTCGCCGACCGGCGGCTCGTGGTGCTCACCCGCGGCGCGGTCCCCGCCGACGCCACGGGCGAGGTGACCGACCTGCCCGGCGCCGCCGTCTGGGGCCTGGTCCGCTCGGCGCAACTGGAGCACCCCGGCCGGTTCGTGCTGGTCGACCTCGACGGCGAGGTCGACGCCGACCTGCTCGGCCGCGCCCTCGCCGGCGACGAACCGCAGCTCGCCCTGCGCGCCGGCCGGCTGCTCGTACCCCGGCTCGCGCCGGCCGAGCCGGACCCGACGGGCGCGGTCGACCTGCTCCCCGACGGCACCGTGCTGGTCACCGGCGCCACCGGCGCCCTCGGCGGCCTCGTCGCCCGCCACCTGGTCACCGTGCACAAGGTCCGGCACCTGCTCCTGGTCGGTCGGCGCGGCGGCGACGCGCCCGGCGCGGCCGACCTGCTCGCCGAGCTGACCCGCCTCGGCGCGCAGGCCCGCTTCGTCGCCTGCGACGTGGCCGATCGTGACCAGGTCGCCGCGCTGCTGGCCGCCGTCCCCACCGACCACCCGCTCACCGGGGTGGTGCACGCCGCCGGTGTCCTCGACGACGCGACCGTCACCGCGCTGACCGCCGAGCGCATCGCCGCCGTGCTGCGCCCCAAGGCCGACGCCGCCTGGCACCTGCACGACCTCACCCGGCACCTGCACCTGCCGATGTTCGTGCTCTTCTCCTCGATCGCCGGTCCGCTCGGCGGCCCCGGACAGGGCAACTACGCGGCGGCCAACGCGTTCCTCGACGGGCTCGCCCACCAGCGGCGCGCCGCCGGGCTCGCCGCCACCAGCCTGGCCTGGGGCCTGTGGGAGCAGGACAGCGGGATGACCCGCGACCTGGGCGCCGGCCGCCGGGAACGGATGGCCCGCCAGGGCATCGCCCCGCTCGGCACCGGCCAGGCGCTGGCCCTCTTCGACGCCAGCCGGCGCAGCAGGCAGCCGCTGCTGCTGCCCGTCCGGCTCGACCTGGCCGCGCTGCGTACCCTCACCAGCGTCGACCACCTCCCGGCGCCGCTGCGCGGCCTGGCCGGTGTCCGCACCCGGCGGGCCGCCGCCGGCGCGGCGCCGGGCGGCGGGTGGCGGGACCGGCTCGCCGCCGCGTCCGACGAGGACCGCCGGCGGCTGGTCGAAGAGCTGGTCACCGGCCAGGTGGCGGACGTGCTCGGGTACGCCTCGGCGGCGGCCGTCGGCGCCGGGCAGTCCTTCACCGAGCTGGGCTTCGACTCCCTGACCGCCGTGGACCTGCGCAACCGGCTGACCACCCTGACCGGCCTGTCGCTGCCGGCCACCCTGGTCTTCGACCACCCCACCCCGGAGACGCTCACCGGGTACCTGATGTCCCGGCTCGGTCCCGGCCGGTCCGCCCCGGACGTCCTCGACGAGCTGGCCCGGCTGGAGGCGGCGTTCGCGGCGGAGACCCTCGCCGAGCTGACCGCCGACGAGGAGACCCGGGCGGCGCTCACCGCGCGGCTCCGGGCGCTGCTCACCCGCCTCGACGGCGACGCCGCCGCCCCGGGAGTCGCCCAGGCCCTCGACGAGGCCAGCGACGACGAACTCTTCGACTTCATCGACAGCACGTTCGGTCGTTCCTGACCGTCGTACCGCCCCGGCTTGCCGACCAACGCGACAGGTGAATACCCCGATGGCGAACGAAGCCAAGCTCCGCGAGTACCTCAAGCGCGTCACCGCCGACCTGCACGAGACCAGCGAACGCCTCAAGGCCGTCGACGCCAAGAGCCACGAGCCGATCGCGATCGTCGGGATGAGCTGCCGCTACCCGGGCGGGGTCCGCTCACCCGAGCAGCTGTGGGATCTCGTCGCTGCCGCCACCGACGGCGTCACCGGCTTCCCCACCGACCGGGGCTGGGACACCGACGGGGCGTACGACCCGACGGGGGAGCGCCGGGGCAGCACGTACGCCCGCGAGGGCGGGTTCCTGCACGACGCCGGGGACTTCGACCCGGACCTGTTCAAGATCTCGCCGTACGAGGCGCTGGCCATGGACCCGCAGCAGCGGCTCATGCTGGAGGCGTCCTGGGAGGCGATCGAGGACGCCCGGATCGACCCGCTCACCCTGCGCGGGCAGAAGGTCGGCGTGTTCGCCGGCATGATGTACCACAACTACGCCGCCGGGCTCGGCGAGATCCCGGCGACCCTGGACGGCTTCATCGGCGGCGGCACCGCCAGCAGCGTGCTCTCCGGCCGGGTGGCGTACACCTTCGGCTTCGAGGGGCCGGCGCTCACCGTGGACACCGCGTGCTCGTCGTCACTGGTGGCGTTGCACCTGGCGGTGCAGTCGCTGCGCTCCGGCGAGTGCACTCTCGCGCTGGCCGGCGGTGTCACCGTGATGACCACCCTGGAGACGTTCGTCGACTTCAGCCGCCAGCGTGGGCTCGCCCCCGACGGGCGGTGCAAGTCGTTCGCCGAGGGCGCCGACGGGACCGGCTGGTCCGAGGGCGTCGGCGTGCTCCTGGTGGAGCGGTTGTCCGACGCCCGACGGCTCGGGCACCGGGTGTTGGCGGTGGTGCGCGGTTCGGCGGTGAACCAGGACGGCGCGTCGAACGGGTTGACCGCGCCGAACGGTCCGTCGCAGCAGCGGGTGATCCGGCAGGCGCTCGCGTCGGCGCGGTTGTCGTCGGTGGACGTGGACGTGGTGGAGGCGCACGGCACCGGCACCACCCTCGGTGACCCGATCGAGGCGCAGGCGTTGCTGGCGACGTACGGGCAGGGTCGGGACGGGCTCGAGCCGCTGTTGTTGGGGTCGGTGAAGTCGAATCTGGGTCATACCCAGGCGGCGGCGGGTGTTGCCGGGGTGATCAAGATGGTGCTGGCGATGCGGCACGGTGTGGTGCCGGCGACGCTGCACGTGGACGCGCCGTCGTCGAAGGTGGACTGGTCCGCCGGTGCGGTGGCGTTGGTGACCGAGGCGCGGGGTTGGCCGGTGGTGGATCGGCTGCGTCGGGCGGCGGTGTCGTCGTTCGGTATTTCCGGCACCAACGCCCACGTCATCCTCGAACAGCCCGAGCCCGAGCCCGAGCCCGAGCCCGAGCCCGAGCCCGAGCCCGAGCCGCAGGCGCAGCCGGATTCGGCTGTCGCGCCGCCGGCGTCGGGCGCCGGGCAGCGCGGCACGGGCACCGGGCAGCGGGACGCCTCCGGCCGGCCGCTGCCGGCCGTCGCGGTGCCGGCGGGTGACGTGTCCGGCCGGCAGCGGGATGCGGGCGCCGATCTGCCGGTGGTGCCGTGGCTGGTGTCGGCGCGGTCCGGTCCGGCCCTGGCCGGGCAGGCGGCCCGGTTGGCCGAGTTCACGCGCGAGCGCGATGACCTGTCCCTGGTGGACATCGGTTGGTCCCTGGCCACCTCGCGGGCCGCCCTGGAACACCGGGCGGTCCTGCTCGCGGCGGACCGGGACGGCCTGCGCGCGGGCCTGTCCGCCCTCGCGGAGGGCACGGCCGCGCCCGGCCTCGTCACCGGCGAAGTCACCCCGGGCCGCCGGGCGATCCTGTTCACCGGTCAGGGTGCGCAGCGTGCGGGCATGGGTCGGCAGTTGTACGACCGGTTCCCGGTGTACGCGGACGCCTTCGACCGGGTGTGTGCGCTGTTCGAAGGCCGGCTCGATCACTCCTTGCGGGAGGTGGTGTTCGCCGAGCCGGGCAGTGAGCTGGCGGCCTTGCTGGGTCAGACGGTGTTCACCCAGGCCGGGTTGTTCGCGGTGGAGGTGGCGCTGTTCGAGCTGCTGTCGTCGTGGGGCGTGCGGGTTGATTACCTTGCCGGGCATTCGATCGGTGAGGTGGTTGCCGCTCATGTGGCGGGGGTGTTGTCGTTGGAGGATGCCTGTGCGTTGGTGGCGGCGCGGGGTTCGTTGATGCAGGCGCTGCCTACGGGTGGCGGGATGCTGGCGGTCGGCGCGAGTGAGGCCGAGATCCGCGAGGTCATCGGCACTGCCACCGGCACCGGCAGCGGGGCTGCCGCTGACGGCAGTGGCAGCGTCAGTGTGGTCGATCATGGCAGCGCGGCCATCGCCGACATCGCGGGCACTGCCACCGGTGACACCGGCGGGAGCGGCGGCGCGGCCGGCATCGCTGCCGGTGTCGCTGCCGGTGTCGCTGCCGGTGTCGGCGGTGCCGGTGTCGGCGGTGCTGTCGACGTTGCGGCGGTGAACGGCCCCCGGTCGGTCGTGCTGTCCGGGCCGGTGGCGGAGCTGGACCGGGTCGGGCTGGTGTGTGGTGAGCGGGGTTGGCGGGTCAAGCGCCTGTCGGTCAGTCACGCCTTCCACTCCCGCCTGATGGAGCCGATGCTCGAGCAGTTCCGCACCGTCCTGGCCGGCCTGGACTGGCACGCGCCGAAGCTGCCGATCGTGTCGAACCTGACCGGCCAGATCGCCGACCCAGCAGACATCGCCGGGCCGGACTACTGGGTCCGGCACGTGCGTCAGGCGGTCCGTTTCGGCGACGCCGTGGCCACCCTGCACCAGGCCGGGGTCACCACCTTCCTGGAAGTCGGCCCCGACGCCACGTTGACGGCGATGGCGGCCGACACCCCCACCGACCGCCCCACCCACCACATCGCCGCCCTGCGCCGCGACCAACCGGAGACCACCAGCCTGGTCGCCGCCCTGGCCCGCCTGCACGTCACCGGCACCCCCGTCGACTGGACGCCCTGGTTCACCCACACCGGCCACCGACCTTGCACCGTCGACCTGCCCACCTACGCCTTCCACCACCGGCGCTACTGGCTGGAGGCCCGTACCCGCGCCCACGGCGACGGCGGCGGCGCACCCGACGACGACACGTTCTGGCAGGTCATCGAGGACCAGGACGTCGAAGCCCTCGCCACCGCCCTCGCCGTCGACCCGGACGCCCCGCTCGACGCGGTGCTGCCCGCCCTGTCGGCGTGGCGACGCCGTCGCGACGCCGAGTCGACCCTCGACTCGTGGCGGTACCGGGTCACCTGGCAGGCGCTCCCCGACAGCCACCGGCAGGACGTCGACGACCTCCTGCTCGTCCTACCCGCCGACCCGGCCGGGACCGCCGGGCAGTGGGCGGCAGCGCTCGCCGGGCCCGGCGTACGGGTGCTGCCGGTGGCCGCCGACCGGGACCGCAGCGGCCTGGCCCGCGACCTCGTCGAGGCGTACGCCGACGGGCAGGAGCGCCCCGGGACCGTCCTGTCGCTGCTGGGGCTCACGCCCGGGGCGCACCCCGACGCCGCCGCCGTGCCGGCCGGCCTCGCCGGCACCGTCACCCTCACCCAGGCCCTCGGTGACGCCGGGATCCCCGCCCGACTCTGGATCGCCACCCGGGGCGCGGTCTGCGTCGACCCCCGCGACCAGCCCGTCGACCCCGACCAGGCTGCGCTCTGGGGCTTCGGTGGCGTCGTGCGCGCCGAGCACCCGCACCGATTCGGTGGCCTCGTCGACCTGCCGGCGACCGCCGACCCACGCGGCGTACGGCTGCTGCGCCGGCTGCTCGGCGGCGAGCACGTCGAGGACCAGCTCGCGCTGCGCGCCACCGGCCCGTACGCCCGGCGGCTGGTCCGCGCCGGCCAGCCGGCGGGCCCGGGTCGCGGCTGGACCCCCCGCGGCACCGCACTCGTCACCGGCGGGACCGGCGCCCTCGGCGGTCACGTCGCCCGCGCCCTCGCCGCAGCCGGCGTGGCGCACCTGCTGCTGGTCAGCCGGCGCGGCCCCGACGCGCCCGGCGCCACCGCCCTCGCCGAGGAGCTGACCGCGCTCGGCGCCCGGGTCACCGTCGCCGCCTGCGACGTGGCCGACCGCGACGCCCTGTGCGACCTGCTGGCGACCGTCCCCGCCGACCTGCCGCTCACCACCGTCGTGCACACCGCGGCGGCGCTCGACGACGCCGTCGTCGACAGCCTCACCGTCGCCCAGATGTCCACCGCCCTACGCGCGAAGGTCACCGCGGCCGGCAACCTCGACGCGCTGACCCGCGAGCACGACCTGTCGGCGTTCGTGCTGTTCTCGTCGCTGGCCGGCACCATGGGCGGCCCCGGGCAGGCCAACTACGCCCCCGGCAACGCCTGGCTCGACGCCCTCGCCGCCCGCCGCCGCGCCGAAGGGCTGCCCGCCACCTCGATCGCCTGGGGCCTGTGGGCCGGCGGCGGAGTCAGCGCCGGCGACTTCGAACGCCGGATGGCGCGCACCGGCATCGGCGCGATGGACCCCGCGACCGCCGTCCGCGCGCTCACCCGGGCCCTCGAGGACGACGAGACCCACCTCGTGGTCGCCGCCGTCGACTGGGACCGGGTGGCCGCCCACGCCGGCGCCCGCCGTCCCGACCCGCTGCTGCGGGACCTGCTGACCGCGCCGCAGGTCACCGACGCCGCCACCGCCGACCGGGCCACCGGCGGCAGCGCCCTGCGGCAGCGTCTCGCCGGACTCACCGAGGCCGACCAGCTCGCCGCCCTGCGCGACCTGGTGCGCACCGAGGTCGCCGCGGTGCTCGGGCACGGCAGCGCCGACCAGGTGCCGGCCGCACGGGCGTTCCGGGACCTCGGCTTCACCTCCCTCGCGGCCGTCGAACTGCGCAACCGGCTCGACGTGGCCACCGGGCTCACCCTGCCCGCCACGCTCGCCTTCGACCACCCCGACCCCACCGCCCTGGCGGCCCACCTGCGCACCGCACTGCTCGGTGGGGCGGCGCTGCCCGCGACCCGGACCTCGACGGTACGGCCCGCCGACGACGACCCGATCGTCATCGTCGGCATGGGTTGCCGGTTCCCCGCCGGGGCCGGATCACCGGCGCGGTTCTGGCGGCTGCTCGCCGACGGCGTCGACGCGATGACCGACTTCCCGACCGACCGGCACTGGGACCTGGCCGCGCTGCACCACCCCGACCCGGACCACCCCGGCGCGTCGTCGGTGACGCAGGGGGCGTTCCTCGACGACGCCGGGGCGTTCGACGCGGAGTTCTTCGGCATCTCCCCCCGCGAGGCGGTCGCCATGGACCCGCAGCAGCGGCTGCTGCTGGAGGTGTCCTGGGCGGCGATCGAGGACGCCCGGATCGACCCGCTCTCCCTGCGCGGCAGCCGCGTTGGCGTCTTCGCCGGCACCAACGGCCAGGACTTCGACAACCTCATCCGGTACGGCGGGGAACACCTCGCCGGCTACGGCGCCACCGGCGCCTCGGCGAGCGTGCTGTCGGGGCGGGTGGCGTACTCGTTCGGGTTCGAGGGGCCGGCGGTCACCGTGGACACGGCGTGTTCGTCGTCGCTGGTGGCGTTGCACCTGGCGGCGCAGTCGCTGCGGGCCGGGGAGTGCGACCTCGCCCTCGCCGGCGGTGTGACGGTCATGGCCACCCCCGGGGCGTTCGTCGAGTTCTCCCGGCAGCGCGGGCTCTCCACCGACGGGCGCTGCCGCTCGTTCGCCGACTCCGCCGACGGCACGGGTTGGGGCGAGGGCGTCGGGGTGTTGCTGGTGCAGCGCCTGTCCGACGCCCGGCGGGACAACCGCCGGGTCCTGGCGGTGCTGCGCGGCAGCGCGGTCAACCAGGACGGCGCGTCCAACGGCCTGACCGCGCCGAACGGGCCGGCGCAGCAGCGGGTGATCCGGCAGGCCCTGGCGAACGCCGGGTTGAGCACCGCCGACGTGGACGCGGTCGAGGCGCACGGCACCGGCACCACGTTGGGCGATCCGATCGAGGCGCAGGCCCTGCTCGCCACCTACGGGCAGGGTCGGGACGGGCACGAGCCGCTGCTGGTCGGGTCGGTCAAGTCGAACATCGGCCACACCCAGGCCGCGGCGGGTGTCGCCGGGATGATCAAGATGATGCTGGCGATGCGGCACGGTGTGGTGCCGGCGACGCTGCACGTGGACGCCCCGTCGTCGAAGGTGGACTGGTCCGCCGGTGCGGTCGCGCTGGTGACCGAGGCGCGGCAGTGGCCGACGGTGGACCGACCCCGGCGGGCGGCGGTGTCGTCGTTCGGCATCTCCGGCACCAACGCCCACGTCATCCTCGAACAGCCCGAGCCAGAGCCGGAGTCACCGCCGGCGTCGGGTGACGCGCAGCCGGGTACGAGCGTCGACCTGCCGGTGGTGCCGTGGTTGGTGTCGGCGCGCTCGGGTCCGGCTCTGGCCGGGCAGGCGGCCCGGTTGGCGGAGTACGCGCGTGTCCGCGACGACCTGTCCCTGGTGGATGTGGGCTGGTCCCTGGCCACGTCTCGGGCGGCCCTGGAACACCGGGCGGTGGTGCTGGGCGCCACGGCCGACGACCTGCGTGGGGGACTGGCCGCGCTGGCCGACGGTGGATCCGCACCCGGGGTGGTAACCGGGCAGGTGTCCTCGGGTCGTCGGGCGATCCTGTTCACCGGTCAGGGTGCGCAGCGTGCGGGTATGGGTCGGGAGTTGTATGCCCGGTTCCCGGTGTACGCGGACGTGTTCGACCGGGTGTGTGCGCTGTTCGAGGGTCGGTTGGATCATCCGTTGCGGGAGGTGGTGTTCGCCGATCCGGGTAGTGAGCTGGCGGCCTTGCTGGGTCAGACGGTGTTCACCCAGGCGGGGTTGTTCGCGGTGGAGGTGGCGCTGTTCGAGTTGCTCTCCTCCTGGGGGATGCGGGTCGATTACCTTGCCGGGCATTCGATCGGTGAGGTGGTTGCCGCTCATGTGGCGGGGGTGTTGTCGCTGGAGGATGCCTGTGCGTTGGTGGCGGCGCGGGGTTCGTTGATGCAGGCGCTGCCGTCTGGTGGCGGGATGCTGGCGGTCGGCGCGAGTGAGGCCGAGGTCCGCGAGGTCATCGGCACTGCCACCGGCAGCGGGGCTGCCGCTGACGGCAGTGGCAGCGTCAGTGTGGTCGATCATGGCAGCGCGGCCATCGCCGACATCGCGGGCACTGCCACCGGTGACACCGGCGAGAGCGGCGGCCCGGCCGGCATCGCTGCCGGTGTCGGCGGTGCCGGTGTCGGCGGTGCTGTGGACGTTGCGGCGGTGAACGGCCCCCGGTCGGTCGTGCTGTCCGGGCCGGTGGCCGAGCTGGACCGGGTTGCGCGGGTGTGTGGTGAGCGGGGTTGGCGGGTCAAGCGCCTGTCAGTCAGTCACGCCTTCCACTCCCGGCTGATGGAGCCGATGCTGGAGCAGTTCCGCACGATCCTGACCGGCCTCGACTGGCACGCCCCGAAGCTGCCGATCGTGTCCAACCTGACCGGCCAGATCGCCGACCCGACGGACATCGCCGGGCCGGACTACTGGGTCCGGCACGTGCGAGAAGCGGTCCGCTTCGCCGACGCGGTCGCCACCCTGCACCAGGCCGGGGTCACCACCTTCCTCGAAGTCGGCCCCGACGCCACCCTCACGGCGATGGCTGCCGACACCCCCACCGACCGTCCCACCCACCACATCGCCGCCCTGCGCCGCGACCAACCGGAGACCACCAGCCTGGTCACCGCCCTGGCCCGCCTGCACGTCACCGGCACCCCGGTGGACTGGACGCCCTGGTTCACCCACACCGGCCACCAGCCCCGCACCGTCGACCTGCCCACCTACGCCTTCCAGCGGACCTGGTACTGGCCGGAGGCGACCACGACCGGGAGCGGGAGCGCCGGCACCGACGGCGAACTCGACCAGCGGTTCTGGGCGGCGGTGGAGCAGGAGGACCTGGCCGGGTTGGGGGAGGAGTTCCAGCTGGCGGCCGATCAGCCGTTGAGTGCGTTGCTGCCGACGCTGGCGCGGTGGCGGCGGGCGGGACGGCGACGTGCCACCGCCGACTCCTGGCGCCACCGCGTCGAGTGGCGGCCTGCTCCCTCCGTACCCGAGCAGGGGTTGGCCGGGAGGTGGCTGGTCCTGGCGCTGCCCGATCAGGCCGACCACCCGCTCGTCGGTGGCCTGGCCGCGCACGGCGCCGACGTCGTGCCGGTGGTCCTCGACCCGGCGGCGACCCGCCGGGACGACCTGGCCGCGCGGCTGCGCGCCACCCTGCTCCACCTCGGCGAGGTCGCCGGGGTGGTGTCGTTGCTGTCGTTGTCCGGCGTGGGTGTCGGTGGGGTGTTGGCGGCGGTGCAGGCGCTGGGTGCGTCCGACCTGGGTGGTCGGGTGTGGTGGGTGACGCGGGGTGCGGTGTCGGTGGGCCGCTCGGACGCGGTGGTGGATCCGGTCGGGGCGGCCGGCTGGGGCCTCGTGAGGGTGGCGGCGTTGGAGGATCCGCGTCGTTGGGGTGGTCTGGTGGATCTGCCGGAGGTGCTCGACGCGCGGGCGGTGCGGCGGGTGTGTGGGGTGTTGGCTTCCGGGGTCGAGGATCAGGTGGCGGTGCGGTCGTCGGGGGTGTTCGTCCGGCGTCTGGTGCGGGCCGTCGATGACGTGGTGCGGCGTGAGTTCCGGCTGTCGGGCACGGTGCTGGTGACCGGTGGCACGGGTGCGCTCGGCTCCCGGGTGGCGGAGTGGGCGGTGGCGTCTGGGGCCGGTCATGTGGTGTTGACCAGCCGGCAGGGTGAGCGGGCGCCGGGTGCGGCGGAGCTGGCCGAGCGGCTGCGCGCCGCCGGGGCGCGGGTGACCGTGGCCGCGTGCGACGTGGCCGACCGGGCCGCGCTCGCCGCGCTGCTGGACGACCTCCAGCGCGAGCCCGTGCGTGCCGTCTTCCACGCCGCCGGCGCACCCCAGTTCACCCCGCTGCCCGACATCACACCGGACGAGCTGCGCGACGTCCTCCGCGCGAAGGTCGACGGCGCGGCGAACCTCGACGCCCTGCTGCCCGACGGACTCGACGCGTTCGTGGTGTTCTCGTCCATCGCCGGAGTGTGGGGCTCCGCCGGCCAGGCCGGCTACGCCGCCGCCAACGCGTACGCCGACGCACTGGTCGCCCGGCGGCGCGCCCGCGGCGCGCCCGGCACGTCGATCGCCTGGGGACCCTGGGCCGGCGCCGGCATGGCCGTGCAGGGCGAGGCACAGGAACAGCTCGCCCGCCGGGGCCTGCCCGCGATGGACCCCGACCTGGCGGTCACCGCCCTGCACGCCGCCCTCGACCGGGACGACACGGCCGTGGTCGTCGCCGACGTCACCTGGGACCGGTTCGCCGCCTCCTTCACCGCCCTGCGCCCCAGCCCGCTGCTCGACGAGATCCCCGAGGCCCGGCCCGCACCCACCGGCGACCTCACCGACGGCGGGCAGACCGGCCGCCGACTCGCCGGCATGACCCCCGCCGAGCAGGACGCGTACCTGCTCGACCTCGTCCGCGCCCAGGCCGCCGCCGTGCTCGGCCACGCCACACCCGACGCCGTGCCGGCCGACCGGGCGTTCCAGCGGCAGGGTTTCGACTCGCTCACCGCCGTCGAACTGCGCAACCGGCTCACCGCCGAGACGGGGCTCGCCCTGCCCAGCACCCTTGTCTTCGACCATCCCACGCCGCTGGCCCTGGCCGACCACCTGCGCGCCGAACTGACCGGCGCGCCGGCCGGCCCCCAGGAGCAGGAGCGGGTCGCCCCGGTCGGCGACGACCCGATCGTCATCGTCGGCATGGCCTGCCGGCTGCCCGGCGGCGTCGACACCACCGACCAGCTGTGGGACCTGCTCGCCACCGGCCGGGACGGCATCTCCGACTTCCCGCTCGACCGAGGCTGGGACACCTTCCTCGACGGCCGGCTCTCCGACACGTCGTTCCCCCGCCAGGGTGGCTTCGTCTACGACGCCGGCGCGTTCGACGCCGAGTTCTTCGGGATCTCCCCCCGCGAGGCCCTGGCCATGGACCCGCAGCAACGCCTCCTGCTCGAAGTCTCCTGGGAGGCCGTCGAGTCGTCCGGGACGGACCCGTCGCGGCTGAAGGGGGAGCGGGTCGGCGTCTTCGCGGGCGCCGGCTTCCAGGGGTACGCCTCGACGGCCATGGGTCGGGACCAGGAGGTCGGCGGTCACCTGCTCACCGGCAACGCCACCAGCGTGCTGTCGGGGCGGGTGGCGTACTCGTTCGGGTTCGAGGGGCCGGCGGTCACCGTGGACACGGCGTGCTCGTCGTCGCTGGTGGCGTTGCACCTGGCGGCGCAGTCGCTGCGTGCCGGGGAGTGTGACCTCGCCCTCGCCGGTGGCGTCACCGTGATGGCGTCCCCGGCCACCTTCGTCGAGTTCCAGCGCCAGGGCGGCCTCTCCGCCGACGGGCGCTGCCGTTCGTTCGCCGAATCCGCCGCCGGCACCGGCTGGGGCGAGGGCGTCGGCATGCTCCTCGTCGAGCGCCTCTCCGACGCCCGGCGCAACGGTCACCGGGTCCTGGCCGTACTGCGCGGCTCGGCGGTCAACTCCGACGGCGCGTCCAACGGCCTCACCGCCCCGAACGGGCCGGCGCAGCAGCGGGTGATCCGGCAGGCCCTGGCGAACGCCGGGTTGAGCACCGCCGACGTGGACGCGGTCGAGGCGCACGGCACCGGCACCACGTTGGGCGATCCGATCGAGGCGCAGGCCCTGCTCGCCACCTACGGGCAGGGCCGGGAGGACCGCGAACCGCTCCTGCTCGGCTCGATCAAGTCGAACATCGGCCACACCCAGGCGGCGGCCGGTGTGGCCGGGGTGATCAAGATGGTGCTCGCGATGCGGCACGGCCTGGTGCCGGCGACCCTGCACGTGGACGCCCCGTCGTCGAAGGTGGACTGGACCTCCGGTGCGGTCGCGCTGGTGACCGAGGCGCGGCAGTGGCCGACGGTGGACCGACCCCGGCGGGCGGCGGTGTCGTCGTTCGGCATCTCCGGCACCAACGCCCACGTCATCCTCGAACAGCCCGAGCCGGAGTCGCAGGCGCAGCCGGATTCGGCTGTCGCGCAGCCGTCGTCGGGTGTCGTGCAGCGTGGCACGGGCACCGGGCAGCGGGACGCCAACGGGCGGGCGGTGCCGGCGGGGGAGGTGTCCGGCCGGCAGCGGGATGTGGATGCCGACCTGCCGGTGGTGCCGTGGCTGGTGTCGGCGCGCTCGGGGCCGGCTCTGGCCGGGCAGGCGGTCCGGTTGGCCGACTTCACGCGCGAGCGCGATGACCTGTCCCTGGTGGACGTCGGTTGGTCCCTGGCCACCTCCCGGGCGGCCCTCGAACACCGGGCGGTGGTGCTGGGCGTCACGGCCGACGACCTGCGCGCGGGCCTGTCCGCCCTCGCGGAGGGCACGGCCGCGCCCGGCCTCGTCACCGGCGAAGTCACCCCGGGCCGCCGGGCGATCCTGTTCACCGGTCAGGGTGCGCAGCGTGCGGGCATGGGTCGGGAGTTGTACGACCGGTTCCCGGTGTACGCGGACGTGTTCGACCGGGTGTGTGCCCTGTTCGAAGGCCGGCTCGATCACTCCTTGCGGGAGGTGGTGTTCGCCGAGCCGGGTAGTGAGCTGTCGGCCTTGCTGGGTCAGACGGTGTTCACCCAGGCCGGGTTGTTCGCGGTGGAGGTGGCGCTGTTCGAGCTGCTCTCCTCCTGGGGCGTGCGGGTCGATTACCTTGCCGGGCATTCGATCGGTGAGGTGGTTGCCGCTCATGTGGCGGGGGTGTTGTCGCTGGAGGATGCCTGCGCGTTGGTGGCGGCCCGGGGTTCGTTGATGCAGGCCCTACCGTCTGGTGGCGGGATGCTGGCGGTCGGCGCGAGCGAGGCCGAGATCGGTGAGATCATCGGCACCGCACCTGACGCCGAGGCCGGTACCGGCCTCGGCAGCGGGGCTGCCGTTGATGGCAGTGGTGTGGACGTTGCGGCGGTGAACGGTCCCCGGTCGGTCGTGCTGTCCGGCCCGGTGGCGGAGCTGGACCGGGTCGGGCGGTTGTGTGGTGAGCGGGGTTGGCGGGTCAAGCGCCTGTCAGTCAGCCACGCCTTCCACTCCCGCCTCATGGAGCCCATGCTCGACCAGTTCCGCACGGTCCTGGCCGGCCTGGACTGGCACGCGCCGAAGCTGCCGATCGTGTCCAACCTGACCGGCCAGATCGCCGACCCGACGGACATCGCCGGGCCGGACTACTGGGTCCGGCACGTCCGTCAGGCGGTCCGTTTCGGCGACGCGGTGGCCACCCTGCACCAGGCCGGGGTCACCACGTTCCTGGAAGTCGGCCCCGACGCCACGTTGACCGCGATGGCTGCCGACACCCCCACCGACCGCCCCACCCACCACATCGCCGCCCTACGCCGCGACCAGCCGGAGACCACCAGCCTGGTCACCGCCCTGGCCCGCCTGCACGTCACCGGCACCCCGGTGGACTGGACGCCCTGGTTCACCCACACCGGCCACCAGCCCCCCACCGTCGACCTGCCCACCTACGCCTTCCAGCACCAGCGGTACTGGCTGCACGACAGCCCGCCGACCGCCACGCCGGACCGCACCGGCGGCTCAGGGACCGACGAGCGGTTCTGGGCGGCGGTGGAGCAGGAGGACCTGGCCGGGTTGGGGGAGGAGTTCCAGCTGGCGGCCGATCAGCCGTTGAGTGCGTTGCTGCCGACGCTGGCGCGGTGGCGGCGGGCGGGACGGCGACGCGCCACCGCCGACTCCTGGCGCTACCGGATCGACTGGCGGGCCGTACCCGATGTCGAACCGGCGATGTCGGGGACCTGGCTGCTGCTGGTGCCGTACACCGGCGTGGACGACCCGCTGCTCACGGCCGTGACCGACGGTCTGACGGCGGCCGGCGCGCAGGTCCGGCCGGTGCTGCTCGACGGCCCGGCCGACCGGGAACTGGTGGCGAAGGCGCTGCGCGACGTCGGCGAGGTCGCCGGGGTGGTGTCGTTGCTGTCGTTGTCCGGCGTGGGTGTCGGTGGGGTGTTGGCGGCGGTGCAGGCGCTGGGTGCGTCCGACCTGGGTGGTCGGGTGTGGTGGGTGACCCGGGGTGCGGTGTCGGTGGGCCGCTCGGACGCGGTGGTGGATCCGGTCGGGGCGGCCGGCTGGGGCCTCGTGAGGGTGGCGGCGTTGGAGGATCCGCGTCGTTGGGGTGGCTTGGTGGATCTGCCGGAGGTGCTCGACGCGCGGGCGGTGCGGCGGGTGTGTGGGGTGTTGGCCTCCGGGGTCGAGGATCAGGTGGCGGTGCGGTCGTCGGGGGTGTTCGTCCGGCGTCTGGTGCGGGCCGTCGATGACGTGGTGCGGCGTGAGTTCCGGCTGTCGGGCACGGTGCTGGTGACCGGTGGCACGGGTGCGCTCGGCTCCCGGGTGGCGGAGTGGGCGGTGGCGTCTGGGGCCGGTCATGTGGTGTTGACCAGCCGGCAGGGCGAGCAGGCCCCCGGAGCGGTGGAACTGGCCGAGCGGCTGCGCGCGGCCGGGGCCGAGGTGACCGTGGCCGCGTGCGACGTGGCCGACCGGACCGCGCTCGCCGCGCTACTGGACGACCTCCAAGGCGAACCGGTCCGCGCCGTGGTGCACGCGGCCGGGGCGGCGCACTCCACCCCGCTGACCGAACTGGGCGCCGACGAACTGGCCCACGTCCTGCGGGCCAAGGTGGACGGCGCGGCCAACCTCGACGCCCTGCTCCCCGACGGGCTGGACGCGTTCGTGGTGTTCTCGTCCATCGCCGGAGTGTGGGGCTCCGCCGGCCAGGCCGGCTACGCCGCCGCCAACGCGTACCTCGACGCGCTGGTCGCCCGGCGGCGCGCCCGTGGTCTCGCCGGCACCGCCGTGGCGTGGGGACCCTGGGCCGGCGCCGGCATGGCACACGGTGAGCAGCAGGAACAGCTAGCCCGTCGAGGCCTGCCCGCGATGGACCCCGACCTGGCGGTCACCGCCCTGCACGCCGCCCTCGACCGGGACGACACGGCCGTGGTCGTCGCCGACGTCACCTGGGACCGGTTCGCCGCCTCCTTCACCGCCCTGCGCCCCAGCCCGCTGCTCGACGAGATCCCCGAGGCCGGCACGGCCGAACCGCCGCAGCCGCCGGCGCCGGACGGGGGCGCGCCGCAGGCGCTGCGCGACCGGCTCGCCGCCGCCGGCGAGGCCGAACGCGACCGCATCCTCCTCGACCTGGTACGCGGCACCGCCGCCACCGTGCTCGGCCACCGCACCCCGACCGCGATCCGGGCCGGCCGGGGCTTCCTGGAACTCGGCTTCGACTCGCTCACCGCCGTCGAACTGCGTAACCGGCTCGCCACCGAGACCGGGCTGACCCTGCCCACCACCCTCGTCTTCGACCACCCGACGCCCACGGCGCTCGCCGCGCACCTGCGGGCCGAACTGACCCCCCACGGGTCGGCCACCCCGGTCGTCGCCGAGATCGACCGGCTCGACCAGCTCCTGCGCGACGTCCCCGGTGAGCGGCGCGGCGACGCGGAGATCACCCGCCGGCTGGAGGACCTGCTCACCCGGTGGCGCGGCGGCGACAGCCCGCCCGCACCGGCCACCGTCGAGTCGGCCGCCGACCTGGCCGCCGCCACCTCCGACGACATCTTCGACATCATCCAGCGGGAGTTCGGCAAGTCGTGACCACCGTCCGCCCCCGGGCGGGTGTCGCCGTCCCCGACCGGCGCCGCGGCACCCGCCCCAGGGCCTGTGTCGACGTCGCCGCATGGGCCCGCCGCAGGCCGGCCGGGGACGTCGACACCGGCCCTAGGGGTGTGCCGTGTCCATCTAGGGGTGTGCCGCCACCGGCGGGCCTCCATAGGGTCGGAGCCCGTCAGGTGGTCGTACCCGGCCCGCGCGCCGACGCGCCGGCCGGGCGGTGGGGGTGCGCGCGGGTGCCCGGAGACACGGGAGGTGCCGGGTGACCCGGATCCGCCAACTCGTCGCGATCAGCGACCTGCACGTGGTGTACGCGGAGAACCGCGCCGTCGTCGAGGCGCTGCGCCCCGACGGCGACGAGGACTGGCTGATCGTCGCCGGTGACGTGGGCGAGTTCGCCGCCGACGTCGAGTGGGCGCTCACCCTGCTGCGCGACCGGTTCGCCAAGGTCATCTGGGCGCCGGGCAACCACGAGCTGTGGACACCCCGCGACGACACCGTCCAACTGCGCGGCGAGGCGCGCTACCGGCACCTGGTCGAGCTGTGCCGCCGCCTCGGCGTGCTCACCCCGGAGGACCCGTACCCGGTGTGGGACCCGGACGGCGATCCCGTCCTCATCGCCCCGCTCTTCGTCGGGTACGACCACAGCTGGCGGCCCCCGGGGACGTACACCCGGGAGCAGGCGCTGGCCCGGGCGCACGAGACCGGGGTGGTCTGCACCGACGAGATCCTGCTGCACCCCGACCCGTACCCGACCCGGGACGCCTGGTGCCGGGCCCGGGTGATCCAGACCGAGCGGCGGCTCGACGCCGAGCGCGGCGGGCTGCCCACCGTGCTGGTCAACCACTATCCGCTGGTCCGCGAACCGACCCGGATCCTGCGCTTCCCCGAGTTCGCCCAGTGGTGCGGCACCGACCTCACCGCCGACTGGCACCTGCGCTACGACGCCCGCGTCGCCGTCTACGGCCACCTGCACATCCCCCGCACCACCTGGTACGACGGCGTCCGGTTCGAGGAGGTGTCCGTCGGCTACCCCCGCGAGTGGCGGCGCCGCGCCACCCCGCCCGGACGGCTGCGGACGATCCTGCCGACCCCCGCCCGGCACCTCGGCTGACCGGCCGCGCCCGACCGGTCCGTCAGCCCGCTGCCGGCCCGTCCCGCGCTGCCGGCCCGGCACCGGCCCGACCCGCCGCACGCTGCGGATATCCGGTCACCGGGCGGGCGCGAATGAGGGGTCCGTAGGGGTTGGGCCGCCCCGCACCGCTCAGTACCGTCCAGTCACGGTGGCGGTCGGATGCCGGCATTCCCGGTCGTGCGGTGATCAGCGGTGAGGACAACACGTTGAAGCGGTGAGTGCGTTCGCCATCGGTCGCGCCGGTCAGTGACGCCGAGCCGGATCGATGGCCTCCAGTCGGTGGAATCGATCGGCAGCAAGCTCCGGGCGGGTGGGTCATGGCGGACGAAGAGAAGCTCCTCGAACACCTCAAGTGGGTGACCACCGAGCTCCGCCAGGCGCACCGGCGCCTGCGGGAGCTGGAGGACGCCGAACCGGAGCCGATCGCCGTCGTCGGCATGGCCTGCCGGTTCCCCGGCGGCGTCAGCTCCCCCGAGGAACTGTGGGACCTCGTCGGCGCCGGCGCCGACGCGACCGGCACGTTCCCCACCGACCGCGGCTGGGACCTGGCCCGGCTGTACGACCCGGACCCCGACCACCCCGGCACCTCGTACAGCGACCGGGGCGGGTTCCTGCGCGACGCCGGGCACTTCGACCCGACCCTGTTCGGCATCTCGCCCCGCGAGGCGCTCGCGATGGACCCCCAGCAGCGGCTGCTGTTGGAGACCACCTGGGAGGTGTTCGAACGCTCCGGCCTCGACGTGGGCGCGCTGCGCGGCAGCCGTACCGGCGTCTTCGTCGGCACCGCCGGTCAGGACTACGCCTCCGTCCTGCGCCGCCTTCCCGAGGGTGCCGAGGGGTACGTGCTGACCGGCACCGCCGCCAGCGTCATCTCCGGCCGGCTCGCGTACACCTTCGGGCTGGAGGGCCCGGCCGTCACCATCGACACCGCCTGCTCGTCGTCCCTGGTCGCCCTGCACCTGGCCGGCCAGGCCCTGCGCGACGGAGAGTGCACCCTCGCCGTGGCCGGCGGGGTCAGCGTGATGGCCACCCCCGGCGGCTTCGTCGAGTTCTCCCGCCAGCGCGGCCTCGCCGCCGACGGCCGCTGCAAGGCGTTCTCCGCCGACGCCGACGGCACCGGCTGGGCCGAGGGCGTCGGCATGGTGCTCGTCGAGCGGCTGTCGGACGCCCGCCGCAACGGCCACCCCGTCCTCGCCGTGATCCGGGGCAGCGCCGTCAACCAGGACGGGGCCAGCAGCGGCCTCACCGCCCCGAACGGTCCCGCCCAGCAGCGCGTCATCCGGCAGGCCCTGGACAACGCCCGACTCACCCCCGCCGACGTGGACGTGGTCGAGGCGCACGGCACCGGCACCACCCTCGGCGACCCGATCGAGGCGCAGGCCCTGCTCGCCACGTACGGCACGGACCGCCCCGCGGACCGGCCGCTCTGGCTCGGCTCGCTGAAGTCGAACATCGGCCACACCCAGGCCGCGGCCGGCGTCGCCGGGGTGATCAAGATGGTGCTGGCGATGCGGCACGCGACCATGCCCCGCACCCTGCACGTCACGCAGCCGTCCCCGCACATCGACTGGACGACCGGCGCCGTCGCCCTGCTCACCGACGCCCGGCCGTGGCCGGCCGAGCCCGGTCGGGTCCGTCGTGCCGCCGTCTCCTCGTTCGGCATGAGCGGCACCAACGCCCACCTCATCCTGGAGCAGGCCCCCGCGCCCGAGCCCGCCACCGACGACGCCTCACCGGCGCGTGCGCTGCCGGCCGCCCCGGTGCTGCTCTCCGCCGCGCACCCCGCCGCGCTCGCCGCGCAGGCCGGTCGTTGGGCGTCCTGGCTGGAGGCCGACGGCGACCTGCGTCCACTCGACGTGGCGTTCTCGTCGGTGGCGACGCGGTCGACGTTGGACAGCCGTGCGGTGGTGGCGGCGACGGGTCGGGACGATCTGCTGGCCGGGCTGCGGGCGCTGGCGGCGGGGGAGCCGTCGGGTGCGGTCGTCACGGGTCAGGCCGGGGACCGGGGTCCGCTCGCGGTGCTCTTCTCCGGTCAGGGCGCGCAGCGCGCCGGCATGGGCCGGGAGCTGTACGCCGCCTTCCCGGTGTTCGCGGCGGCGTTGGACGAGGTCTGCGCCCACCTGGACCGGCTGCTGCCGCAGCCGCTGAAGCCGGTGCTGTTCGCCGACGAGGGCTCGCCCGAGGCCGGGCTGGTGGACCAGACGGTGTTCACCCAGGCCGGGTTGTTCGCGGTCGAGGTGGCGTTGTTCCGCCTCGTCGAGTCGTTCGGTGTGGTGCCGGACCTCGTGGGTGGACACTCGATCGGGGAGGTCACGGCGGCGTACGTGGCCGGGGTGTTGTCGCTGGAGCACGCGTGCGCCCTGGTCGCGGTCCGGGGTCGGCTCATGCAGGCCCTGCCTGCCGGCGGCGGCATGCTGGCGGTCAACGCGTCCGAGGCGGAGGTGGTGGCTGGTCTCGACGGGCTGGCCGACGTGGGGATCGCGGCGGTCAACGGGCCCACCTCCGTCGTCGTCTCCGGTGCGCTCGACGCGCTCGACGAGGTGGAGCGGGTCTGGCAGGGCCGGGGTGTGCGCACCCGTCGACTGACGGTCAGCCACGCGTTCCACAGCCCGCTGATGGAGCCGATGCTGGCCGAGTTCCGGGCGGTCCTGGAGAAGTTGACCTTCTCCAGGCCGGTGCTGCCGATCGTGTCGAACGTGACCGGCGCGCTCGCCGATCCTGACAAGATCGACACGGTCGACTACTGGGTGCGGCACGTCCGCGAGGCGGTCCGCTTCGCCGACGGCATCACCGCCCTGCGTGCCGCCGGTGTCGACACGTTCCTGGAGATCGGGCCGCAGAGCGTCCTGACCGCGATGACCGCCGACGCGCTGCCCGCCGACGCGGGTGTGCTTGCCGTGGCCGCCCAGCGCAAGGACCGCACCGAGGTCGCCGGGCTGCTCGCCGGCCTGGCCGAACTGCACGTCGCCGGGGTGCCCGTCGCGTGGCACACCTGGTTCACCGACACCGGCGCGACCCGGATCGACCTGCCCACCTACGCCTTCCAACGGGAGCGGTACTGGCCGGAGGTGGGGTCGTGGCAGGTCGGTGACGTGTCCGGGGCCGGCCTCGGGGTGGCCGGACACCCGCTGCTGGGTGCGGCGGTGCGTCTCGCCGGTGACGACGAGGTGGTGCTGACCGGTCGGCTCTCGGTGTCGACGCATCCGTGGCTGGCCGAGCACGTGGTCGCCGGCGCGGTGGTGGTGCCGGGTACCGCGCTCGTCGAGTTGGTGGTGCGCGCCGGTGACGAGGTCGGCACGTCCCGGGTACGGGAGCTGACCGTGTCGGCGCCGCTGACCCTGCCGCCGTCCGACGCCGTCCGGGTGCAGGTACGCGTCGGCGCGACCGACGCCGCCGGCGCCCGCCAGGTGACCGTCCACTCCCAGCCCGAGGACGACCCGGACGCCGAGTGGACCCGGCACGCCGACGGCGTCCTGGAACCCGCCCTGCCCGACGAGCCGACCCTGGACGCCTGGCCGCCGGCCGAGGCGTCCGAGGTGGACCTGTCCGGCTGGTACCCGGCCTTCGCCGAGCACGGCCTGTCGTACGGGCCGGTGTTCCAGGGGCTGCGTCGGGTGTGGTCCGGTGACGGTGCGGTGTACGCCGAGGTCGTGCTGCCGGATGAGGTGACCGACGCGGCGGGGTTCGGGGTGCATCCGGCGCTGTTGGACGCGGCTCTGCACCCGATCGGGTTGCTCGACGGTCAGGGCGGCTCCGGTGCGCGGGTGCCGTTCGCGTTCGAGGGCGTGCAGGTGCACGCCTCGGGTGCGCGCACGCTGCGGGTGCGGTTGACCCGCGCCGGTGCGGCGGTCCGCCTCGTCGCGGTGGACCCCTCGGGTACGCCGGTGGTGTCGGTGGACTCGCTGGTGCTGCGCGAGATGGGGGCGGGCGCCGCCCCGAGCCCGGCCGACCGGTCGCTGTTCGAGGTGTCCTGGCAGGTCGAGGAGGTCGCGCCGGCCGCCGCGCCGGTCGACTGGGCGGTGCTGCTGCCCGGCGGCCCACAGGGCGGTTCGGACCCGGGCTCCGCGACGGCTGCGGCCCTGCCCGGCACGACGGTCTTCCCGGACGTGGCGGCGTTGGTGGCGGCCGTGCAGGCGGGCGCCGACGCGC
Organism: Micromonospora coxensis; assembly: GCF_900090295.1. NCBI lineage: Bacteria > Bacillati > Actinomycetota > Actinomycetes > Micromonosporales > Micromonosporaceae > Micromonospora > Micromonospora coxensis. Next base: position 6,253,669 of record NZ_LT607753.1, read on the forward strand.
CGCCGGTCGTCCTGCTCCCGGTGCCGGTCGCCGACGTGGGCGCCGGTGCTGCGGTGGCGGACGCCGGCGGCACGCCGGACGTGGTGGGGCGGGTGACGGCGGACGTTCTCGCCGTGGTGCAGGCGTGGTTGGCGGCCGAGGAGCTGGCCGGGTCGCGGTTGGTGGTGCTGACCCGGGGTGCGGTGGCGGTCGGTGCTGAGGATCGGGTGGCTGATCTGGCCGGTGCGGCGGTGTGGGGGCTGGTGCGTTCGGCGCAGTCGGAGCATCCGGACCGGATCGTGTTGGCGGATGTGGACCGGGTGCCGGATGCCGAGGCGGTGGCGGTGCTCGCGGCGGTGGCCGCCGACCCGACCCCCACCGGCGGGCAGGTGGCGATCCGCGCGGACGCCGTGCGCGTACCCCGGCTGACCCGCCTCGGTGGCGACGACCTGACGCCCCCGGCGTCGGGCCCCTGGCACCTGGCCCCGGTCACGCCCGGCACCCTCGACGGCGTCGCCCTGGTGCCCGCGCCCGCCCTGCGGCCCGGCCCGGGACAGGTGCGGATCGCCGTACGCGCGACCGGCGTCAACTTCCGCGACGTGCTGATCGCGCTCGGCATGTACCCGGACCCGGCGGCCCGGATGGGCAGCGAGGGTGCGGGCGTGGTGCTGGAGGTCGGCCCCGGCGTCGACGACCTCGCCCCCGGCGACCGGGTGATGGGCATGTTCGAACCCGGGTTCGGCCCGCAGGTCGTGGCCGAGCGGGTACGGGTGGCGAAGATCCCCGCCGGCTGGTCCTTCACCGAGGCGGCCTCCGTCCCCCTGGTCTTCCTCACCGCCTACTACGCGCTGCACGACCTGGCCGGTCTGCGGGCGGGTGAGTCGGTGTTGATCCACTCGGGTGCCGGTGGGGTCGGTATGGCGGCGATCCAGCTCGCTCGGCATTTCGGTGCGACGGTGTACGCCACGGCCAGTCCCGGCAAGTGGGGCACCCTGCGGGATCTGGGGGTGGCGCAGGAGCGGATCGCGTCGTCGCGGACCACCGACTTCGAGGCCGCCTTCACCACCGCCTCCGGTGGCGACGGTGTGGACGTCGTGCTCGACGCGCTGGCGGGTGAGTTCGTGGATGCGTCGTTGCGGTTGTTGCCGCGGGGTGGTCGGTTCGTGGAGATGGGCAAGACCGACATCCGCGACGCCGACGCGGTGGCGCAGCAGCATCCGGGTGTCGCCTACCGAGCGTTCGACCTGAACGAAGCGGGCAGCACCCGCATCGGGCGGATGCTCACCGAACTGCTGGCGCTGTTCGAGCGCGGCGCGTTGCGGCCGTTGCCGGTGCGGACCTGGGACGTGCGGCAGGCGCGGCAGGCGTTGCGGCACATCAGTCAGGCCCGGCACGTCGGCAAGGTGGTCCTCACCGTTCCGACGCCGGTGGACCCGGACGGCACGACGCTGGTCACCGGCGCCAGTGGCACCCTGGCCGGGGTGGTGGCCCGGCACTTGGTCGGCACCGGCCGGTCCCGGCACCTGCTGCTGGCCTCCCGCCGGCTGCCCGTCGAGGGCAGCGACTACGCCGCACTGGTGGCCGAGCTGACCGATGCCGGCGCGACGGTCACCGCCGTGTCCGTGGACGTGGCCGACCCGCAGCAGGTCGACGCGCTGATCGCCGGAATCGACCCGGCCCACCCGCTGACCGCCGTCGTACACACCGCCGGAGTCATCGCCGACGCCACGATCACCTCCCTCGACGCCGACGCGGTCACCGCCGTCCTGCGGCCCAAGGTGGACGCGGCGTGGGCGCTGCACCGGGCCACCGCGCACCTGGACCTGTCGGCGTTCGTGCTGTTCTCCTCGATCGCGGCGACCCTCGGCTCACCCGGTCAGTCCAACTACGCCGCCGCGAACGCGTACCTCGACGCACTCGCCCAGCACCGGCGGGCCCAGGGCCTGCCGGCCACCAGCATCGGCTGGGGCATGTGGGCCACCACCAGCACCATGACCGCGCACCTCGACCGCGACGACGCGCAGCGGCTACGCCGCCTCGGCATGGCCGGCCTCACCGCCACCGAAGGCGCCGCCCTGTACGACGCCGCCACCGGCCGGGCGCTGCCCACCGTCGCGGCGGCCCGACTGCGGATCACCGCCGACGCCGGACAGGTCCCGCCGATCCTCCGGCTGCTCGCCCGCACCGGCGTACGCCGGCAGGCGGGCGGCCCGTCCACCGGCACCTCCTGGTCGGACCGGCTCGCCGGGCTGGCCCGGGACGAGGCCCGCCGGTTGCTGGTGGACCTGATCTGTGCGCAGGCGGCGGCGGTGCTGGGACACGCGTCGGCGCAGGCGGTGCCGGGTGGCCGGGCGTTCAAGGAACTCGGGTTCGACTCGCTGACCTCGGTGGAGCTACGCAACCGGCTGGCCGCCTCCACCGGGCTGCGGCTGCCCGCCACCCTCGTCTTCGACCACCCCACCCCGGAGCGCCTCGCCGCACACCTGCACGAGCAGCTCGGCGAGACCACCGCGTCACCGGAGCGGGAGCGCGTCCGCACGGTCGCCGCCGACGAACCCATCGCCATCGTCGGCATGGCCTGCCGCTACCCCGGCGGCATCGCCACCCCCGACGAACTCTGGGAGCTGGTCGCCTCCGGCGCGGACGCGATCGGAGGGTTCCCGTCCGACCGGGGCTGGGACCTCGACGCCCTCTACGACCCGGACGCCGACCGGGCCGGCACGTCGACCACCCGTCAGGGTGGCTTCCTGTACGACGCGGCGCAGTTCGACCCCGGCTTCTTCGGCATCAGCCCCCGCGAGGCCCTGGCCATGGACCCGCAGCAGCGGCTGCTGCTGGAAACCTCGTGGGAGGCGTTCGAACACGCCGGCATCGACCCCGCCACCGGGCACGGCACCGTCACCGGCGTCTTCATCGGCGCCGCGTCCTCCGGCTACGCCGCCACCGGCAGCGACGGCCTCGACGGCCTGGAAGGACACCTGCTCACCGGCACCGCCGGCAGCGTCGCCTCCGGCCGCGTCGCGTACACCTTCGGGTTCGAGGGCCCCGCCGTCACCGTCGACACCGCCTGCTCGTCGTCGCTGGTCGCCCTGCACCTCGCCGCGCAGGCGCTGCGCTCCGGCGAGTGCGAGATGGCCCTGGCCGGCGGCGTCGCGCTGATGGCCCAGCCCGGCATGTTCTCCGAGTTCTCCCGCCAGGGCGGCCTGGCCCCCGACGGCCGGTGCAAGGCGTTCGCCGCCGGCGCCGACGGCACCGGCTGGGGCGAGGGCGTCGGCATGCTCCTCGTCGAGCGGCTCTCCGACGCCCGGCGGCGCGGCCACCGCGTCCTCGCCGTCATCCGCGGCACCGCCGTCAACTCCGACGGCGCGTCCAACGGCCTCACCGCCCCCAACGGCCCGTCCCAGCAGCGGGTCATCCGGCAGGCCCTGGCCAACGCGCGCCTCACCCCGGCCGACGTGGACGCCGTCGAGGCGCACGGCACCGGCACCACCCTGGGTGACCCCATCGAGGCGCAGGCACTGCTCGCCACCTATGGGCAGGACCGGCCCGTCGACCGGCCGCTGCTGCTCGGTTCGATCAAGTCGAACATCGGCCACACCCAGGCCGCCGCCGGCGTCGCCGGGGTGATCAAGATGGTGCTCGCCATGCGGCACGGCCTGGTGCCGCCCACCCTGCACGTCGACGCGCCGTCCCCGCACATCGACTGGACCGCCGGGGCCGTCGCCCTGACCACCGAGGCCACCGGATGGCCGGCCGTCGACCGGCCCCGCCGCGCCGCCGTCTCCTCCTTCGGCATCAGCGGCACCAACGCCCACGCCGTCATCGAGCAGGCCCCCGCCGACACCCCGGCCCCCCGCAGCACACCCGTCGAGGCGGTGCCCGGCCTGGTCGCCGCCGACGCCGTGCCGCTGCTGGTCTCCGGCCGCAGTGCCCGCGCGCTGCGCGACCAGGCCGCCCGGGTCCACGCCCACCTCGCCGAGCGGCCGGACCTCGACCTCGTCGACCTCGGGTACGCGCTCGCCACCGGCCGCGCCCACCACCCGTACCGGCAGGTCACGGTGGTCGCCGACCGGGACGACGCGCTGGCCGGGCTAACCGCGCTCGCCGACGCCGCGCACCACGCCGCCGCCGGCGACGGTACGCCGAAGGTCGTCTTCGTCTTCCCCGGCCAGGGCACCCAGTGGGCCGGCATGGCGCTCGACCTGCTGGACTCCTCGCCGGTCTTCCGGCATCGCATGCACGAGTGCGCGGCGGAACTCGCCGGGCTGGTCCACTGGACCCCGGAGGACGTGCTGCGCGGCGCACCCGGCGCCCCGCCGCTGGACCGGGTCGACGTCGTCCAGCCGCTGCTGTTCTGCGTCATGGTCTCCCTCGCCGAGGTGTGGCGCTCCTGCGGCGTCCGGCCGGACGCCGTCATCGGCCACTCCCAGGGCGAGATCGCCGCCGCCTGCGTGGCCGGCGCGCTCACCCTGCCCGACGCGATGCGCCTCGTCGTCGCCCGCAGCCGCGGCCTGCTGGCCATCTCCGGGCTCGGCGGCATGGTCTCCGTGCCGCTCTCCGCCGACGACACCGCGCAGCTCATCGCGCCCTGGGACGGGGCCCTCTCCGTCGCCGCCCTGAACGGCGCAGGCGTCACCGTCGTCTCCGGCGACGCGGCGGCCGTCACCGAACTGCTCGCCACCTGCGCCGAGCGCGACATCCGGGCCCGGCGCATCGCCGTCGACTACGCCTCGCACTGCGGACACGTCGAGGCCGTCCGCGACGACCTGGCCGCCGCCCTCGGCACCGTCGAGGCCCACCCCACCACGGTCGCCTTCCACTCCACGGTCACCGGCGACCTCGTCGACACCACCGAACTCGACGCCGACTACTGGTACCGCAACCTGCGCGAGCCGGTCCGCCTCGCCCCCGTCGTGGACTCCCTGATCGACGCCGGATTCCGGGCGTTCGTCGAGGTCAGCCCGCACCCCGTGCTCAAGGTCGTGGTGCAGGACGCCCTCGACCGGGCCGCCCCCGACCGGCCCGGCGTGGTGGTCGGCTCGCTGCGCCGCGACGAGCACGGCCCCCGCCAGCTGCTCACCGCGCTCGGTGGCCTGCACACCGCCGGCGTACCCGTCGACTGGGCCGCCGTCTTCGCCGGCACCGGCGCGCGGCGGGTGGACCTGCCGACGTACGCGTTCCAGCGGGAGCGGTTCTGGCCGGAGGTGGGGTCGTGGCAGGTCGGTGACGTGTCGGGCGCCGGCCTCGGAGTGGCCGGGCATCCGCTGCTGGGTGCGGCGGTGCGTCTCGCCGGTGACGACGAGGCGCTGTTGACCGGCAGGTTGTCGGTGTCGACGCATCCGTGGCTGGCCGAGCACGTGGTGGCCGGTGCGGTGCTGGTGCCGGGGACGGCGCTCGTCGAGTTGGTGGTGCGGGCCGGTGACGAGGTCGGTGTGTCCCGGGTGCGGGAGTTGACGATCGCCGCGCCGTTGGTCCTGCCCGCCTCCGGCGGCGTCCGGGTGCAGGTGCGCGTCGGCGCGGCCGACGGGGACGGGACGCGCGGCGTCACGCTGCACGCCCAGCCCGAGGACGACCCGGAGGCCGAGTGGACCCGGCACGCCGAGGGCGTCCTGGAACCCGCGTCGGCCGACGAGCCGACGGTGGGCCAGTGGCCGCCGACCGGCGCGTCCGAGGTGGACCTGTCCGGCTGGTACGACACGCTCGCCGGGCACGGCCTGTCGTACGGGCCGGTGTTCCAGGGGCTGCGCCGGCTGTGGACCGGCGACGACGAGGTGTACGCCGAGGTCGCCCTCCCCGACGAGGTGGCGGAGAGCGCCGGCCGGTTCGAGGTGCACCCGGCGCTGTTCGACGCGGCCCTGCACCCGGTCGGGCTGCTGCTGGCCGACCCGCCCACCGGCCCCCGGATGCCGTTCGCCTTCGAGGGCGTGCAGGTGCACGGGGCCGGCGCCCCGACCCTGCGGGTCCGGCTGACCCGAGCCGGCGCCGCGGTACGCCTCGTCGCGGCGGACGAGTCCGGCGCGCCCGTCGTGTCGGTGGACTCCCTCGTGCTGCGGGAGGCCGGCGCCGCACCGCTGCCTGCCACGGCGGACCGGTCCCTGTTCGAGGTCGCCTGGCAGCCCGAGCAGGTCGACCCCGCCGGGGACGTCACCGGCTGGGCGGTGCTCGGCGCACCGGTCGACCTGCCCGGCGTGCCGGCGTACGCCGACCCGGCGGCCCTGGCCGCCTCGATCGCGGTGGGGGAGCCCGCACCCCGGACCGTCCTGCTCCCGGTGGCCGGCGGCGCGACGGACGACGACCTGCCCGCGCGGGTCCGGGCCACCACCCTGGACGTGCTGGGCACCGTGCAGGCGTGGCTCGCGGTCGACGCCCTCACCGACACCCGGCTGGTCGTGGCCACCCGGGACGCCGTCGCGGCGCAGCCGGGCGACCCGGCCGGTGACCTGGCGGGCGCGGCGGTGTGGGGGCTGCTGCGCTCGGCGCAGTCCGAGCATCCGGACCGCATCGTCCTGGCCGACCTCGACCGCGTCCCGGACGCCGACGCGCTGGCGCTGCTCGCGGTGGTCGCCGCCGACCCGACCCCCACCGGCGGGCAGGTCGCGCTGCGCGGCGACACCGTGTACGCGCCCCGGGTCACTCGCCCGGCCGCCGACCGGCTCACCCCGTCCACCGACCTGTGGCACGTGGCGGCGGTGCACCCCGGCACCATCGACGGCGTCGACCTGCTGCCCGGCGCGGCGCAGCCACTCGCCGCCGGTCAGGTACGCGTCGCCGTCCGGGCGGCGGGCGTGAACTTCCGCGACGTGCTGATCGCGCTCGGCATGTACCCGGATCCCACCGCCGCCATGGGCAGCGAGGGCGCCGGCGTGGTGCTGGAGGTCGGCCCCGGCGTGGACGACCTGGCGCCCGGGGACCGGGTGTTCGGGTTGTTCGAGCCCGGCTTCGGCCCGCAGGTGCTCGCCCAACGCGACCGGATCGCGAAGGTGCCGGCGGACTGGTCGTTCGTGCAGGCCGCGTCGGTGCCGGTGGTCTTCCTCACCGCCTACTACGCGCTGCACGACCTGGCCGGTCTGCGGGCGGGTGAGTCGGTGTTGATCCACTCGGGTGCGGGTGGGGTCGGTATGGCGGCGATCCAGCTCGCTCGGCATTTCGGTGCGACGGTGTACGCCACCGCCAGTCCCGGCAAGTGGGGCAGCCTGCGGGATCTGGGGGTGGCGCAGGAGCGGATCGCGTCGTCGCGGACCACCGACTTCGAGGCCGCCTTCACCACCGCCTCCGGTGGCGACGGCGTGGACGTCGTGCTCGACGCCCTGGCCGGTGAGTTCGTGGACGCGTCGCTACGGCTGCTACCGCGGGGTGGCCGGTTCGTGGAGATGGGCAAGACCGACATCCGCGACCCGGAACTCGTCGCCGCCCAGCACCCCGGCGTGGCGTACCAGGCGTTCGAACTCAACGCCGCCGGCGGCGCCCGCATCGGGCGGATGCTCACCGAACTGCTGGCGCTGTTCGAGCGGGGTGCGCTCGCGCCGTTGCCGGTGCGGACCTGGGACGTGCGGCAGGCGCGGCAGGCGTTGCGGCACATCAGTCAGGCCCGGCACGTCGGCAAGGTGGTCCTCACCGTTCCGACGCCGGTGGACCCGGACGGCACGACGCTGGTCACCGGCGCCAGTGGCACCCTGGCCGGGGTGGTGGCCCGGCACTTGGTGGCCACCGGCCGGTCCCGGCACCTGCTGCTGGCCTCCCGCCGGCTGCCCGCCGAGGGCAGCGACTACGCCGCACTGGTGGCCGAGCTGACAGATGCCGGCGCGACGGTCACCGCCGTGTCCGTGGACGTGGCCGACCCGCAGCAGGTCGACGCGCTGATCGCCGGAATCGACCCGGCCCACCCGCTGACCGCCGTCGTACACACCGCCGGAGTCATCGCCGACGCCACGATCACCTCCCTCGACGCCGACGCGGTCACCGCCGTCCTGCGACCCAAGGTCGACGCCGCCTGGGCGCTGCACCGCGCCACCGCGCACCTGGACCTGTCGGCGTTCGTGCTGTTCTCCTCGATCGCGGCCACCCTCGGCTCACCCGGCCAGGGCAACTACGCCGCCGCCAACCGCGCCCTCGACGCCCTCGCCCACCACCGGCGGACCCACGGCCTGCCGGCGGCCAGCCTCGCCTGGGGACTCTGGGCCACCACCAGCACCATGACCGCCCACCTCGACGCCACCGAGCACCGCCGGGCCATCCGTACCGGCAGCGCCCCGCTCACCGACGCCGAGGGGCTCGCCCTGCTCGACGCCGCGCAGCGGCACGGCGGCGCGCACGTCGTCCTCATGAAGGTGCCGGCGGCCCCGGACCCCGGCCGGGTCCCCGCGCTGCTGCGCGACCTCGTCCGCCCGCCCCGCTCCCGGCGGCGCGCCGCGGTCCGGGCCACCGCCGAGGTGTCGGTGGCCGACCGGCTCGCGGCGCTCAGCCCCGTCGAGCGGCGCGGCCAACTCCTCGACCTGGTCACCGGCAGCGTGGCCGCCGTGCTCGGCCACCGGTCCGCGGACACCGTCGACGCGCAGCGGCCGTTCAAGGAACTGGGCTTCGACTCGCTCACCTCCGTCGAACTGCGCAACCGGCTGGCCGCCGCCACCGGCCTGCGGTTGCCCGCCACCGTCGCCTTCGACCACCCCGCCCCCGTCGTGCTCGCCGACTTCCTCGACCGGGAGATCGGCGGCCGGGCCGCCACCGCGCCCGCCCCGACCACCGTCACCGCCACCGGGGTGGACGAGCCGATCGCCATCGTCGGCATGGCCTGCCGCTTCCCCGGCGACGTCCGGACCCCCGAACAGCTGTGGGACCTCGTCACCGCCGGCGCCGACGTCATCGCGCCGTTCCCCACCGACCGTGGCTGGGACCTCGCCGCCCTGCGCGCCGACGGCGGGGACGGCACCACCACCCCCCAGCACGGCGGCTTCCTCTACGACGCCGCCGACTTCGACGCCGCCTTCTTCGGCATCAGCCCCCGCGAGGCCCTGGCCATGGACCCGCAGCAGCGGCTGCTGCTGGAGACCTCGTGGGAGGCGTTCGAGCGGGCCGGCATCGACCCGCTCACCGCCCGGGGCGGCAGCACCGGCGTCTACGTCGGCCTGATCTACCACGACTACGCCGGCAAGGCCCTCGGCACCTCCGACGACCTCGACGGGTACGTCGGCAACGGCAGCGCCGGCAGCGTCGCGTCCGGCCGCATCTCCTACCTGTTCGGCCTGGAGGGCCCGGCCGTCACCGTCGACACCGCCTGCTCGTCGTCCCTGGTCGCGCTGCACCTGGCTGCCCAGGCGCTGCGGCAGGGCGAGTGCGGCCTCGCCCTCGCCGGTGGCGTCAGCGTCATGTCCACCCCCGGCATGCTCGCCGAGTTCTCCCGCCAGCGCGGCCTGTCGCCCGACGGGCGGTGCAAGGCGTTCGGCGCGGGCGCCGACGGCACCGGTTTCGCCGAGGGCGTCGGCATGCTGCTGCTCGAACGCCTCTCCGACGCCCAACGCAACGGCCGGCGCATCCTCGCCGTCGTCCGGGGCAGCGCGGTCAACCAGGACGGCGCCAGCAGCGGCCTCACCGCCCCCAACGGCCCGTCCCAGCAGCGGGTCATCCGGCAGGCGCTGGCCAACGCGCGGCTGGCCCCGGCCGACGTCGACGCGGTCGAGGCGCACGGCACCGGCACCGCGCTCGGCGACCCGATCGAGGCGCAGGCCCTGCTGGCGACCTACGGGCAGGACCGGCCGGCCGACCGGCCGCTGCTGCTCGGCTCGGTCAAGTCCAACATCGGCCACGCCCAGGCCGCCGCCGGTGTCGCCGGGGTGATCAAGATGGTCCTGGCGATGCGGCACGGGCTGCTCCCGGCCACCCTGCACGTCGACGAGCCGTCCCCACACATCGACTGGACCGCCGGGGCGGTCGCCCTGCTCGCCCAGGCCCGGCCCTGGCCCGAGACGGACCGGCCCCGCCGGGCGGCCGTCTCGTCGTTCGGGATCAGCGGCACCAACGTCCACACCATCCTGGAGCAGGCCCCCGAGGGCACGCCCACGCCGGCCGGGACCACACCGCCGGCCGTCACCTCCGGCGACCTCACCGTCCCCTGCGTGCTCTCCGCCCGCACCGGCGAGGCGCTGCGCGACCAGGCCCGACAGCTGCGCGACTGGCTGGGCCGGCACCCGGACACCGCGCTGTCCGACCTCGGTCACGCCCTGGCCACCGGACGCTCCGCGTTCGCCCACCGGGCGGTGCTGCTGCCCCGGGACCGGCAGCACCTGATCGCCGGCCTCGACGCCGTCGCCGACGACCAGCCGTCGTCCATCGTGGTGCGCGGCACGGCCGGCACCGGCCGGCTCGCCGTGCTCTTCTCCGGCCAGGGCGCGCAACGCGCCGGCATGGGCCGGGAGCTGTCCGGGGCGTTCCCCGTCTTCGCCGCCGCGCTGGACGAGGTCTGTGCCCACCTGGACCGGCTGCTGCCGCAGCCGCTGAAGGCGGTGCTGTTCGCGCCGGAGGGCTCGCCCGAGGCCGCGCTGCTGGACCAGACGGTGTTCACCCAGACCGGGTTGTTCGCGGTCGAGGTGGCGTTGTTCCGCCTGGTGGAGTCGTTCGGTGTGGTGCCGGACTTCGTGGGTGGGCACTCGGTCGGGGAGATCACCGCCGCGCACGTGTCGGGGGTGCTGTCGCTGGCGGACGCGTGCGCGTTGGTCGCGGCGCGGGGTCGGCTGATGCAGGCGTTGCCCGCCGGCGGCGGGATGCTCGCCGTCAACGCGTCCGAGGCGGACGTGCTGCCGGTGCTCGACGGGCTGGCCGACGTGGGGATCGCCGCCGTCAACGGGCCCAACTCCGTGGTCGTCTCCGGCGCGCTCGACGCCCTCGACCGGGTGGCCGAGCACGTCACCGCCCTCGGGGTACGCACCCGGCAGCTCACCGTCAGCCACGCCTTCCACAGCCCGCTGATGGCACCGATGCTCGACGAGTTCCGCGCCGTGCTCGACGGGCTGACGTTCCACCCGCCGCTGCTGCCCGTCGTGTCGAACCTGACCGGGACGGCCGCCGACGCCGACGAGCTGCGCGACCCCGGGTACTGGGTGCGGCACGTCCGCGAGGCGGTCCGCTTCGCCGACGGCATCGCGTACCTGCGGCAGCGTCACGTCGGCACGTACCTGGAGGTCGGGCCGGACGGCGTGCTCGCCGGCATGATCCGGGACTGCCTGGCCGACATCGACGACACCACCACCGGCCCGGTGGTCGTGCCGACCCTGCGCAAGGGCCGCACCGAGGCGTCCGCGCTGCTCACCGCCCTCGCCGAGGCGTACGCCGGCGGCGTGCCCGTCGACTGGACCCCACTGACCGGCGACGGCGGACGGCCGCTCGACCTGCCCACCTATCCGTTCCAGCGGCAGCGCTTCTGGCCCGACGCGGCGGCCTGGCGCTCCGACGACGTGTCCGGCGCCGGACTGGCCGCCCCCGGGCACCCGCTGCTGGGTGCGGCGGTGCGTCTCGCCGGTGACGACGAGGCGCTGTTGACCGGGCGGTTGTCGGTGTCGACGCATCCGTGGCTGGCCGAGCACGTGGTCGCCGGTGCGGTGCTGGTGCCGGGGACCGCGCTCGTCGAGTTGGTGGTGCGCGCCGGTGACGAGGTCGGTGCGTCCCGGGTGCGGGAGTTGACGATCGCCGCGCCGTTGGTCCTGCCCGCCTCCGGCGGCGTCCGGGTGCAGGTGCGCGTCGGCGGCGCCGACGACACCGGCGGCCGGGACGTGGCCGTGTACTCCCAGCCCGACGACGACCCGGACGCCGAGTGGATCCGGCACGCCGACGGCGTCCTGGAACCGGCCGCCGCCGAGGAGCCCGGCCTCGCCGCCTGGCCGCCGGTCGGCGTCCCGGAGACCGACCTCACCGGCTGGTACGACGCCCTGGTCGGGCACGGCCTGTCGTACGGGCCGGTGTTCCAGGGGCTGCGTCGGGTGTGGTCCGGCGACGATGCGGTGTACGCCGAGGTCGTGCTGCCGGATGTGGCAGGGGCCGACGCGGGCGGGTTCGGGGTGCATCCGGCGCTGTTGGACGCGGCTCTGCACCCGATCGGGTTGCTCGACGGTCAGGGCGGCTCCGGTGCGCGGGTGCCGTTCGCGTTCGAGGGCGTGCAGGTGCACGCCTCGGGCGCGCGCACGCTGCGGGTGCGGTTGACCCGCGCCGGTGCGGCGGTGCGCCTGGTGGCGGTGGACGAGTCGGGCGCCCCGGTGGTGTCGGTGGACTCGCTGGCGCTGCGGGAGTTGACCGGTGTGGCCACGCCCAGCGCGGTGGACCGGTCGCTGTTCGAGGTGACCTGGCAGGTCGAGGAGGTCGCCCCGGCCACCGCGCCGGTGGACTGGGCGCTGCTGCTGCCCGGACGGGCCGGGTCGGGCGGTGGCTCCGACATCCTCGGTCAGCCGGCACCCGGGAACCCGGCGCACGGCAGCGGTGCGGACCCCGAGCTCGCTGCGGCCCTGTCCGGGGCGGCGGTCTTCGCGGACGTGTCGGCGCTGGTGGCGGCCGTGCAGGCGGGTGCCGACGCGCCGTCGGTCGTCCTGCTCCCGCTGCCCGCCGCCAGCGTGGTCACCGCTGCCGCCGATGACGCCGGGGTGGTCGACGCCGCCGGCATGCCGGCCTTGGTGCGGCGGGTGACGGCGGACGTCCTCGCCGTGGTGCAGCAGTGGTTGGCGGCCGAGGAGCTGGCCGGGTCGCGGTTGGTGGTGCTGACCCGGGGTGCGGTGGCGGTCGGTGCTGAGGATCGGGTGGCTGATCTGGCCGGTGCGGCAGTGTGGGGGCTGGTGCGTTCGGCGCAGTCGGAGCATCCGGACCGGATCGTGTTGGCGGATGTGGACCGGGTGCCGGATGCCGAGGCGGTGGCGGTGCTCGCGGCGGTGGCCGCCGACCCGACCCCCACCGGCGGGCAGGTCGCCGTCCGCGACGACCGGGTGTGCGTACCCCGGCTGGTGCGGCAGGTGGGCGCGGAGCTGACGCCGCCGGTCGACGGCGCGTGGCACGTCGCCGCGGCCCGGCCCGGCACCCTGGACGGCGTCGAGATCGTCCCGGCCACCCCGGCCGAGCTGGCGCCCGGCGAGGTACGGGTGGCCGTGCGGGCGGCGGGCGTGAACTTCCGCGACGTGCTGATCGCGCTGGGCATGTACCCGGACCCGGCGGCGGTGATGGGCAGCGAGGGCGCGGGCGTGGTGCTGGAGGTCGGCCCCGGTGTGGACGACCTGGCGCCCGGGGACCGGGTGTTCGGGTTGTTCGAGCCCGGCTTCGGCCCGCAGGTGGTCGCCCAGCGGCAGCGGATCGCCCGGATGCCGCACGGCTGGTCCTTCCGCGACGCCGCGTCCGTGCCGGTGGTCTTCCTCACCGCCTACTACGCGCTGCACGACCTGGCCGGTCTGCGGGCGGGTGAGTCGGTGTTGATCCACTCGGGTGCCGGTGGGGTCGGTATGGCGGCGATCCAGCTCGCCCGGCATTTCGGTGCGACGGTGTACGCCACGGCTAGCCCCGGCAAGTGGGGCACCCTGCGGGATCTCGGCGTGGCGCAGGAGCGGATCGCGTCGTCGCGGACCACCGACTTCGAGGCCGCCTTCACCACCGCCTCCGGTGGCGACGGTGTGGACGTCGTGCTCGACGCCTTGGCCGGTGAGTTCGTGGATGCGTCGTTGCGGTTGTTGCCGCGGGGTGGCCGGTTCGTGGAGATGGGCAAGACCGACATCCGGGATGCCGACGTGGTGGCGCAGCAGCATCCGGGTGTCGCCTACCGGGCGTTCGACCTGAACGAGGCCGGTGGGACGCGGATCGGGCAGATGCTGGGCGAGCTGTTGGTCCTGTTCGAGCGGGGTGCGCTCACGCCGTTGCCGGTGCGGACGTGGGACGTGCGGCAGGCGCGGCAGGCGTTGCGGCACATCAGCCAGGCCCGGCACGTCGGCAAGGTCGTGCTGACCGTCCCGACGCCGATGGATCCGGACGGTACCGTCCTGGTCACCGGGGCGGCCGGCGCCCTCGCCGCCGTGGTGACCCGGCACCTCGTCGCCACCGGCCAGGCCCGGCACCTGCTGCTCGCCTCCCGCCGACTCCCCGCGCAGGAACCCGCCTACGCGGCGCTGGTCCAGGACCTCACCGACGCGGGCGCCACCGTCACGACGGTGTCGGTCGACGTCATCGACGCCGCGCAGGTGGCCGATCTGGTCGCCGGCGTGGACCCGGCGCACCCGCTGACCGCCGTCGTGCACACCGCCGGCGTCGTCGCCGACGCGACCGTCACCGCACTCACCAACGAGGCCCTGGCGACCGTCCTGCGGCCCAAGGTGGACGCGGCGTGGGCGCTGCACCGGGCCACCGCGCACCTGGACCTTTCGGCGTTCGTGCTGTTCTCCTCGATCGCGGCGACCCTCGGCTCACCCGGCCAGGGCAACTACGCCGCCGCCAACAGCACCCTCGACGCCCTCGCCCAGCACCGGCGGGCCCAGGGCCTGCCGGCCACCAGCATCGGCTGGGGCATGTGGGCCACCACCGGCGGCATGACCGCCCACCTCAGCGCCGACGACCAGCAGCGGCTGGGTCGGATCGGCATGGGCGGCCTCCCCGAGACCGAGGGCGCCGCCCTCTTCGACGCGGCGCGCAGCGGCCCCCTGCCGGCGGTGGTGGCCGCCCGGCTACGCATCACCGCCGACGCCGGTCAGGTCCCACCCATCGTCCGCCGGCTGGCCCGGACCCCGGGACGCCGCCAGGCCCGCACCGCCGTGGCCGGCACCGGATCGGACTGGTCGGACCGGCTCGCCGGGCTGGCCCGGGACGAGGCGCGTCGGTTGCTGGTGGAGGTGGTCTGTGCGCAGGCGGCGGCGGTGCTGGGGCACGCGTCGGCGCAGGCGGTCGCGGGTGGCCGGGCGTTCAAGGAACTCGGGTTCGACTCGCTGACCTCGGTGGAGTTGCGCAACCGGTTGGCCTCGGCCACCGGGCTGCGGCTGCCCGCGACCCTCGTCTTCGACTACCCGACCCCGGAGCGGCTGGCCGAGCACCTGCACGAGCAGTTGGGGCACGCCGCGTCGCCCGCCGCCGCCACCCGGGCGGTCACCCCGGCCGGCGCCGACGACCCGATCGCCATCGTCGGCATGGCCTGCCGGTTCCCCGGCGGGGTGTCCAGCCCCGACCAGCTGTGGGAGCTGGTCGCTTCCGGCGCGGACGCGATCGGTGGGTTCCCGGCAGACCGGGGCTGGGACCTCGACGCGCTTTACGACCCGGACGCCGACCGGGCCGGCACGTCGACCACCCGTCAGGGTGGCTTCCTGTACGACGCGGCGCAGTTCGACCCCGGCTTCTTCGGCATCAGCCCCCGCGAGGCCCTGGCCATGGACCCGCAGCAGCGACTGCTGCTGGAGACCTCGTGGGAGGCGTTCGAGTCCGCCGGTCTCGACCCGCGCGACACGAAGGCCACCACCGGCGTCTTCGCCGGCCTGATCCACCACGACTACGCCGGCCGGCTCGACGCCTCGGCGGAACTCGAGGGCTACCTCGTCAACGGCACCGCCGGCAGCGTCGCCTCCGGCCGCGTCGCGTACGTCTTCGGCCTGGAAGGGCCGGCGGTGACCGTGGACACGGCGTGTTCGTCGTCGCTTGTGGCGTTGCACCTGGCCGCGCAGGCGCTGCGGTCGGGGGAGTGCGACCTGGCCCTGGCCGGTGGCGTGACGGTGATGGCCACCCCCAGCGCGTTCGTCGGCTTCTCCCGCCAGCGGGGGCTGTCGCCGGACGGGCGGTGCCGGTCGTTCGCCGCGTCGGCCGACGGCACCGGCTGGTCCGAGGGCGTGGGCATGCTGCTCGTCGAACGGCTCTCCGACGCCCGCCGCCACGGCCACCGCGTCCTCGCCGTGCTGCGCGGCAGCGCCGTCAACCAGGACGGCGCGTCCAACGGGCTGACCGCCCCGAACGGCCCGGCCCAGCAGCGGGTCATCCGGCAGGCCCTCGCGAACGCCCGACTGTCCACGGCCGACGTGGACGCGGTCGAGGCGCACGGCACCGGCACGACGCTCGGTGACCCGATCGAGGCGCAGGCCCTGCTGGCGACGTACGGGCAGGACCGGCCCGCCGACCGTCCGCTGCTGCTCGGGTCGATCAAGTCGAACATGGGCCACACCCAGGCCGCCGCCGGGGTGGCCGGGGTGATCAAGATGGTGCTCGCCATGCGGCACGGCCTGGTGCCGCCGACCCTGCACGTGGACGAGCCGTCGCCGCACATCGACTGGACGGCCGGGGCGGTGGCCCTGGCCACCGAGGCGACCCCGTGGCCGCAGGTGGACCGGCCCCGCCGGGCCGCCGTGTCGTCGTTCGGCATCTCCGGCACCAACGCCCACGTCATCGTGGAGCAGCCACCGGCGGACCTGGCGTCGCCGCAGGCCGACCCGGCACCGATCGCGGCGGACCGGGCGGTGCCGGTGCTGCTCTCCGCGACGTCGGAGGCGGCCCTGGCCGGGCAGGCCGGCCGGTGGGCGCGGTGGCTGGCCGACGACGGGTCGCGGCGTCCGGTGGACGTGGCGTGGTCGTCGGTGACCACCCGACCCGCCCTCGAACAGCGGGCCGTGGTGACCGCCGTCGACCGCGACGACCTGCTCGCCGGCCTGCGCGCCCTCGCCGCCGGTGAGCCGTCCGCCGCCGTGCTGACCGGTGTTCCGGAGCAGCGCGGACAACTCGCCCTGCTCTTCTCCGGCCAGGGCGCGCAGCGTGCCGGCATGGGCCGTGAGTTGTACGCCGCGTTCCCGGTGTTCGCCGCCGCGGTGGACGAGGTCTGCGTGCACCTGGACCGGCTGCTGCCGCAGCCGCTGAAGCCGGTGCTGTTCGCCGACGAGTCCGGGCTGCTGGATCAGACCGTGTTCACCCAGGCTGGGTTGTTCGCGGTCGAGGTGGCGTTGTTCCGCCTGGTGGAGTCGTTCGGGATCGTGCCGGACTTCGTGGGTGGGCATTCGGTCGGGGAGATCACTGCCGCGCACGTGGCGGGGGTGCTGTCCCTGGCCGACGCGTGCGCGTTGGTGGCGGCGCGGGGTCGGTTGATGCAGGCGTTGCCGGCCGGGGGTGGGATGCTCGCTGTCGCCGCGGCCGAGGAGGCCGTGGCGGAGTCGATCGAGGGTCTGACCGACGTGGGTGTCGCCGCCGTCAACGGCCCGGCCGCCGTCGTCGTCTCGGGTGCGCTCGACACCCTGGACGAGGTGGAACGGGCCTGGAAGGACCGGGGCATCCGCACCCGCCGGCTCACCGTGAGCCACGCGTTCCACAGCCCGCTGATGGCACCGATGCTCGACGAGTTCCGCACCGTCCTGGCCGGGCTGACCTTCGCCGCGCCGCTGCTGCCGGTGGTGTCGAACCTGACCGGCGCGCTGGCCGACCCGGACGAGATCCGCACCGCCGACTACTGGGTGCGGCACGTGCGCGAGGCGGTCCGGTTCGCCGACGGTGTCACCGTGCTGCGCAAGGCCGGGGTGGACACGTTCCTGGAGATCGGGCCGCAGAGCGTCCTGACGGCGATGACCGCCGACGTGCTGCCCGGCGACGCGGGCGTGCTCGCGGTCGCCGCCCAGCGCAAGGACCGCACCGAGGTCGCCGCGCTGCTCGCCGCCCTGGCCGAACTGCACGTGGCCGGGGTGCCGGTGACCTGGCAGCCCTGGTTCACCGACACCGGCGCGCAGCGGGTGGACCTGCCGACGTACGCCTTCCAGCACCAGCGGTTCTGGCCCGAGCCGGTCGCCCGCACCCCGGACAACACAATCGACGGTGGAGACGGGGAGTTCTGGGCCGCCGTGGAGAGCGGCGACCTGGCCGCCCTGGCCGGGCAGCTCGGCGAGGACGCCGTGCACGCCCTCACCCCGGCCCTGCCCGCGCTCACCACCTGGCGTCGCGCCCGCACCCGGGACGCCGCCGTCAACGGCTGGTCGTACCAGGTCAGCTGGCGGCGGGTCGACCTGGGCGACGGCACGGCGACCGGCCGGTGGCTGCTCGTCGCGCCCGACGACGACCCGGTGGCCGCGCAGCTCACCGCCGCGCTCACCGCGACCGGCGGCGACGTGCGACAGGTGACCGCCGCACCGGCCACCGCCACCCGCGCCGGCCTCGCCCGACGGCTGGCCGCCGCGCTCGCCGACGGGCCGGTCACCGGCGTCGTCTCCCTGCTCGGCCTGTCCGACGACCCGCACCCACGGCACCCGGCCGTACCGACCGGCACCGCCGCCACGCTGCTGCTGATCCAGGCGCTGCACGACACCGCCCCGACGGTCCCGCTGTGGTGCGTCACCCGGGGCGCGGTCGGCACCGGCGACGCCGACCCCGTACGCCGGGTCGCCCAGGGTGGCCTGTGGGGCCTCGGCCGGGTCGCCGGCCTGGAGCTGCCGCAGCTGCGCATCGGCCTGCTCGACCTGCCCGAGTCCGACGTCGACCCGGCCCGGCTGGCGGCGGCGCTCACCGCCGCCGGCGACGAGGACCAGCTCGCGCTGCGCCCGACCGGCGTGTACGCGCGCCGGCTCACCCGGGCCACCCCCGCCGACCCGGCGGCGGTCGACCGGTGGCGACCCACCGGCACCGTGCTGATCACCGGCGGCACCGGCGCGCTCGGCGCGCACGTGGCCCGCTGGGCCGCCGGCCACGGCGCCGCGCACCTCGTGCTGACCAGCCGGCGCGGAGACGCCGCCCCCGGCGCCGCCGAGCTGCGCGACGAGCTGACCGCCCTCGGCGTCCGGGTCACCGTGGCCGCCTGCGACGTCGCCGACCGGGACGCGGTCGCCGCGCTGCTCGCCCGGATCGACGACGACCCTGCCCCGCTCACCGCGGTGGTGCACGCCGCCGGGCTCAACGACGTCACCCCGCTGCTCGACACCGACACCGACCGGCTCGCCGGAGTGATGACCGGCAAGATCGCCGGCGCGGCGCACCTCGACGAACTGCTCGGTGACCGGCCGCTGGACGCGTTCGTGCTCTTCGCCTCCATCGCCGGGATCTGGGGCAGCGGCGGGCAGGCCGGATACGCGGCCGGCAACGCGTACCTCGACGCCCTGGCCGAACGGCGACGCGCCCGCGGCCTCGCCGCCACCTCCGTGGCCTGGGGCCCCTGGGCCGACGGCGGGATGGCCACCGACGAGGCCCGGCGGGAGCTGTCCCGGCGCGGCCTGCGGGCCATGGACCCCGCCGACGCCGTGCACGCCCTGCGGAGCGCCGTCGGACGCGGCCGGGCCTGCCTGACCGTCGCCGACGTCGACTGGTCGACCTTCGCCCCGGCGTACACGTCGGCCCGGCCGCGACCGCTGCTGGCCGACCTGCCCGAGGCCCGGGCGGCCGGCGCAGCCGCCGACGACACCACCGGGGCCGACGGTGGCCGCTCGCTGCGCGACCGGCTGCTCGCTATGCCCCGCGACGAGCAGGACCGCCACCTCACCGACCTGGTCCGCGCCCAGGCCGCCGCCGTGCTCGGCCACCCCGGCCCCGAGCGGGTCAAGCCACGGCGGGCGTTCAAGGAACTGGGCTTCGACTCGCTCACCGCGGTCGAGCTGCGCAACCGGCTCACCCGGGCCACCGGCCTGCCCCTGCCCACCACGCTGGTCTTCGACTACCCCGACCCGGTCACCCTCGCCGACCACCTGCTCACCGCGCTCGTCCCCGAGGCGCAGCGGCAGGACCCGGCCGACCCGGCCGAGACCGCGGTACGCCAGGCGCTCGCCACCGTCCCGCTGGCCCGCATCCGCGAGGCCGGGCTGCTGGACCTGCTGCTGAAGCTCACCGACGGCGACGACACCGACCCCGCCTCCACCGACGAGGACGTCGACATCGACGAGATGGACGCCGACACCCTCATCAGGCTGGCGCTCGACGGCTCCGAGTCCTGACCCTTGTCCCACGTACGGAGTACATGATGTCCACGTCTGCAGATAAGGTCGTCGAGGCGCTTCGGGCTTCGCTCAAGGAGACCAGCCGGCTCAAGCAGCTCAACCAGCAGCTCAGCGCGGCGGCCCGGGAACCGGTCGCCATCGTGGCGATGTCCTGCCGCTACCCGGGCGGGGTGTCCGGCCCCGACCAGCTGTGGGACCTGGTCGCCTCCGGGGGCGACGCCATCGGCGGCTTCCCCACCGACCGGGGCTGGGACCTGGACAACCTCTACGACCCGTCGGCGGACCGGGTCGGGCGCTCCACCACCCGTCAGGGCGGCTTCCTGTACGACGCGGCCGAGTTCGACGCCGAGTTCTTCGGCGTCAGCCCCCGTGAGGCGCTGGCCATGGACCCGCAGCAGCGGCTGCTGCTGGAGACCTCCTGGGAGGCGTTCGAGAGCGCCGGCATCGCCCCGTCCGCGATGCGCGGGCAGAAGGTCGGCGTGTTCGTCGGCACCGCCGCCAACGGCTACGGCGTCGGGCAGGACGGCGGCGCGGACGGCGCCGACGAGGGCTACCTGCTCACCGGCACCGCCACCAGCGTCGTCTCCGGGCGTATCGCGTACGCCCTCGGCCTGGAGGGCCCGGCGGTCACCGTGGACACCGCCTGCTCGTCGTCGCTCGTCGCGTTGCACCTGGCCTGCCAGGCACTGCGCTCCGGCGAGTTCGACCTGGCGCTGGCCGGCGGCGTGACCGTGATGGCCACCCCCAGCGCGTTCGTCGGCTTCTCCCGGCAGCGCGGCCTCGCCTCCGACGGGCGGTGCAAGTCGTTCGCCGCGTCCGCCGACGGCACCGGCTGGGCCGAGGGCGTCGGCCTGCTCCTCGTCGAGCGGCTCTCCGACGCCCAGCGCAACGGCCACCGCGTCCTCGCCGTGGTCCGCGGCTCCGCGATCAACCAGGACGGCGCGTCCAACGGCCTCACCGCCCCCAACGGCCCCGCCCAGCAGCGGGTGATCCGGCAGGCGTTGAGCAACGCCCGGCTCGCCCCCGCCGACGTGGACGCCGTCGAGGCGCACGGCACCGGCACCACCCTCGGCGACCCGATCGAGGCGCAGGCGCTGCTCGCCACGTACGGGCAGGAGCGCGACGGCGACCCGCTCTGGCTCGGCTCGGTCAAGTCGAACCTCGGGCACAGCCAGTCCGCCGCCGGCATCGCCGGCATCATCAAGATGGTCATGGCGATGCGGCACGGCGTGCTGCCGGCCACCCTGCACGTCGACGCCCCGTCGCCGCACATCGACTGGTCCGCCGGGGCGGTCGAACTGCTCACCGAGGCCCGGCCCTGGCCGCAGGTGGACCGGGCCCGCCGGGCGGCCGTGTCGTCGTTCGGCATCTCCGGCACCAACGCCCACGTCATCCTGGAACAGGCCGACCCGGCGCCCG
This sequence comes from Micromonospora coxensis, assembly GCF_900090295.1. Lineage (NCBI taxonomy): Bacteria > Bacillati > Actinomycetota > Actinomycetes > Micromonosporales > Micromonosporaceae > Micromonospora > Micromonospora coxensis. Next base: position 6,274,944 of record NZ_LT607753.1, read on the forward strand.
CCCCGCCCCCCGTGCCGGCGCAGCAGCCCGCCCTGCTCACCACGCCCGCCACCGTCTGGACGCTGTCGGCCCGGTCCGTCCCGGCGCTGCGCGCGCAGGCCGCCCGGCTCGCCCGCCACCTCCGCGACCGCGACGAGACCGACCCGGCCCGGGTGGCCTGGTCGCTGGCCACCACCCGGTCGGTGTTCGAGCACCGCGCGGCGGTCGTCGCCGCCGACCCGGCGCACCTGCTCGCCGGCCTCGACGCCCTCGCCGCCGGCACGCCCGCCGGCGCCGTGGTCACCGGCGTCGCCGGCGAGCCCGGCGAGGGCCCGGTCTGGGTCTTCCCCGGCCAGGGCGCCCAGTACGTGTCGATGGCCGCCGGACTGATCGGCGCCTGCCCCGTCTTCGACGAGACGCTGGCCGAGTGCCAGGCCGAGTTCGACCGCTGGCTCGACGTCGACCTCGTCGCCGTGCTCACCGGCGACGACGACACCTGGCTGACCCGCTCCGAGATCGTCCAGCCGGCCTTGTTCGCCGTCGCCGTGGGCCTGGCCCGGGTGTGGCGGCACACCGGGGTGACCCCCCGCGCGGTCATCGGCCACTCCCAGGGCGAGATCGTCGCCGCCCACGTCGCCGGGGCGCTGACCCTGGCCGACGCGGTGAAGATCCTCGCGCTGCGGGCCCGCGCCCTCACCGGCATCGCCGGCACCGGGGCGATGATCTCCATCGACCTGCCCGTCGACGCGGTCACCGGCCACCTGCCCGACGGGATCACCGTCTCCGTCCTCAACGGCCCGAACACCACGGTGGTCTCCGGGCCGCCGCAGGCCGTCGCCGACCTGGCCGCCGCGTACGCCGCCGACGGCGTCCGGGTACGCACCATCGACATCGACTACGCCTCGCACTCGCCGGCCGTCCAGCCGGTCGCCGACCGGATACGCGCCGACCTGGCCGACGTCACGCCCCGCGACGGCGACGTGCGGATCATCTCCACCGTCACCGGCGGCTGGATCGACGGCGCCGACCTGGACGCCGACTACTGGGCCGACAACCTGCGCCGGCCGGTGCTGTTCGACACCGCCGTGCGGACCGCGCTCGACGCCGGCCACACCGACTTCGTCGAGGTCTCCCCGCACCCGGTGCTGAGCATGTCGCTGACCGCCATCCTCGACGACACCGGCGTCACCGGCCGGGCCCTGGCCACCCTGCGACGCGGCGAGGACCCGACCGTACGGCTGCTGACCAGCCTCGCCGCGGCCCACGCCCACGGCCTGCCGGTGGACCACCGGCGGATCCTCGCCCCCGCCCCGATCCTCACCGACCTGCCCACCTACGCCTTCCAGCGGCAGCGCTACTGGCCGGAGCGGATGGCCGCCACCACCGCCGCCGGGCCGGTCAGCCCGGACGTGGTCGACGTGGAGTTCTGGTCGGCCGTGGAACGCTCCGACGTGGCCGCGCTCGCCGCCCAGCTCGACGGACCGGCCGACCTGGAGGTGCTCGCCCCGGCGCTGCCCGTGCTGTCGTCCTGGCGCCGGGCCCGGTTGCAGCGGGCCGTGCTGGACGGCTGGTCGTACCGGGTGGTGTGGAAGCCGGCCGGGCCGACCGGCGGCCGGCCCGTCGACGGGGACCTGCTGGTGGTGCTGCCCGCCGCCGACGCCACCGTGGACGGCTGGGTGGACCGGCTCGCCGCCGTCGCCGGCCGGCCGGTCCGGCGGCTCACCGTCGACCCGGCCGCGACCAGCCGCGAGGACCTGGCCCAGGCGCTGGCCGGGCACCGCGACGCCGAGGTGGCCGGCGTGGTCAGCCTGCTCGGCCTCGCCGAGGCGCAGTACCCGGGACACCCCGGCATCCCCACCGGGCTGGTCGCCACCACCCGTCTCGTGCAGGCGCTCCAGGACGCCGACGTACCCGCCCCGCTGTGGTGCCTCACCGTCGGCGGGGTCGGCACCGACCCGGCCGAGCCGGTGGCCAGCGCCGCGCAGCACGCCCTGTGGGGCCTGGCCCGGGTGGTCGGGCTGGAGCACCCGCGCCGCTGGGGCGGCCTGGTCGACCTGCCCGCCGAGCCCGACGACACGACCTGGGCCGAGGTCACCCGCCTGCTCACCGGCGGCGGCGACGAGGACCAGTTCGCCGTGCGCCCGTACGGCACCTTCGTGCGCCGGCTCGCCCGCGCCACCGCCGGCGCCGCCCGGCAGGTCACCGCGTGGCAGCCGCATGGCACCGTCCTGGTCACCGGTGGCACCGGCGCGATCGGCGCGCAGGCCGCCCGCTGGCTCGCCGCCAACGGCGCCGCGCACCTGGTCCTCACCAGCCGCCGGGGCCTCGACGCGGCCGGCGCCCGCGAGCTGGCCGACGAGCTGACCGCCACCGGGGTACGGGTCAGCGTCGTCGCCTGCGACATGGCCGACCGCGCGCAGGTCGCCGCGCTGGTCGCCGGCCTGGACGAGGTCGCCCCGCTGACCGCCGTGCTGCACGCCGCCGGGGTCACCCGGCTCACCGCGCTTGTCGACACCGACCTCGACGTGCTCGACCACGTGCTGGCCGGCAAGGTCGCCGGTGCGGCGTACCTCGACGAACTGCTCGGGGACCGGCCGCTCGACGCGTTCGTCACCTTCGCCTCCATCTCCGGCGTCTGGGGCAGCGGCGGGCAGGGCGCGTACGCGGCCGCGAACGCGTACCTCGACGCGCTCGCCGAGCAGCGCCGCGCCCGGGGGCTCACCGCCACCTCCATCTCCTGGGGCGCCTGGGCCGAGGGCGGCATGGCCACCACCGAGGAGGCGCAGCGGCTGCTCAGCCGCCGTGGCCTCAACCCGATGCAGCCGGCCGCCGCGCTGCTCGCCCTGCGCCGCGCCGTCGAGCACGGCGAGACCTGCCTGACCGTCGCCGACATCGACTGGGAGCAGTTCGCCCCCGCGTACGCGTCGGCCCGGCCGCGCCCGCTGCTCGACGACATCGCCGAGGCCCGTGACGCCCTCGCCGCGCGTCCCGCCGACGTCGGCGCCGACCACGCCACCGCGCTGCGCGCCCAGCTGACCGCCCTGACCCGCGCCGACCGGGACCGGCACCTGACCGACCTGGTCCGCGACCACGCCGCGGCCGTGCTCGGCCACGCCGGCACCGACGCGGTCAAGCCGAAGCGGGCCTTCAAGGACCTCGGCTTCGACTCGCTGACCGCCGTGGAGCTGCGCAACCAGCTCACCGCCGCGACCGGGCTGACCCTGCCCACCACGCTGATCTTCGACTACCCCAACCCGGCCACCCTCGCCGGCCACCTGGCGGCCCTGCTGCGCCTGGACGACACCGCCGAAGCCGGAGCGCCGGCCGGCGCGGGCGGGCCGGTCGCTGCCGACGAGCCGATCGCCATCGTCGGGATGAGCTGCCGCTACCCGGGCGGGGTCAGCGACCCCGACGGGCTGTGGGACCTGGTCGCCTCCGGACGCGACGGGATCACCGAGTTCCGCGCCGACCGGCACTGGGACCTGGACCGGCTGTTCGCCGCCGACCCCGACGCTCCCGGACGCTCGTACACCCGCCACGGCGGGTTCCTCGACACCGCCACCGACTTCGACCCGGTCTTCTTCGGCATCAGCCCGCGCGAGGCGCTGGCGATGGACCCGCAGCAGCGGCTGCTGCTGGAGGCCACCTGGGAGGCGTTCGAGCAGGCCGGCGTCACCCCGGACGCGCTGCACGGCACCCCGACCGGGGTGTTCGTCGGGGCGTCCCCGTCCGGCTACGGCACCGGCGACGAGACCCCCGACCTGGACGGCTACCGGCTCACCGGCGGCGCGCACAGCGTCATCTCCGGCCGGGTCGCCTACACGTTCGGCCTGGAGGGGCCGGCCGTCACCGTGGACACCGCCTGCTCGTCGTCGCTGGTGGCGCTGCACCTGGCCGTGCAGTCGCTGCGGCAGGGCGAGTGCGACCTCGCCGTCGCCGGCGGCGTGACCGTGATGGTCACCCCCGGCGCGTTCGTCGAGTTCACCCGGCAGGGCGGGCTCGCCGCCGACGGCCGGTGCCGCTCCTTCGCCGCCGCCGCCGACGGCACCGGCTGGGGCGAGGGCGTCGGTGTGCTGCTCGTCGAGCGGCTCTCCGACGCCCGCCGCAACGGCCACCGGATCCTCGCCGTGGTGCGCGGCAGCGCGGTCAACCAGGACGGCGCGTCCAACGGGCTGACCGCCCCGAACGGGCCGTCCCAGCAGCGGGTGATCCGGCAGGCGCTGACCAACGCCGGGCTCACCCCCGCCGACGTCGACGTGGTCGAGGCGCACGGCACCGCCACCACCCTCGGCGACCCGATCGAGGCACAGGCCCTGCTGGCGACGTACGGGCAGGACCGGCCGGCCGACCGTCCGCTCTGGCTCGGCTCGATCAAGTCGAACATCGGGCACACCCAGGCCGCCGCCGGTGTCGCCGGGGTGATCAAGATGGTGCAGGCGCTGCGGCACGGCGTCCTGCCCCGCACCCTGCACGTCGACGAGCCCACCCCGCACGTCGACTGGTCGGCCGGCGCGGTCGAACTGCTGACCGAGGCGCGGCCGTGGCCGCGGACGGACCGGCCGCGCCGGGCCGCCGTGTCGTCGTTCGGGGTCAGCGGCACCAACGCCCACGTCGTCATCGAGCAGCCGCCCGCCGAGGTCGTCCCCGGCGAGATGGTCGACGCCACCGCGCCGCCGCTGGCGCCGGTGCTGCTCTCCGCCCGGGGCGAGGACGGGCTGGCCCGGCAGGCCCGGCACTGGTCCGACCGGTTCGGCGCGGCCGGCCTGCCCCGCCTGGTCGACGTCGCCTGGACCTCGCTGACCGCCCGGACGGCCCTGGAGCACCGCGCGGTGCTGCTCGCCGCCGACCACGCCGAGCTGACCGCCGCGCTGGCCGCCCTCGCCGCCGACGAGCCCAGCGACACCGTGCTCACCGGGCGGGCCACCGACCGGGGCCCGGTCGCGGTGCTCTTCTCCGGCCAGGGCGCGCAGCGCGCCGGCATGGGCCGGGAGTTGTACGCCGCGTTCCCGGTGTTCGCCGCCGCGGTGGACGAGGTGTGCGCCCACCTGGACCCGCTGCTGCCGCAGCCGCTCAAGTCGGTGCTCTTCACCGACGAGACCGGGCTGCTGGACCAGACCGTGTTCACCCAGGCCGGCCTGTTCGCGGTCGAGGTGGCGTTGTTCCGTCTCGTCGAGTCGTTCGGGATCGTGCCGGACTTCGTGGGTGGGCATTCGGTCGGGGAGATCACGGCCGCGCATGTGGCGGGGGTGTTGTCGCTGGCGGACGCGTGCGCGTTGGTCGCGGCGCGGGGTCGGTTGATGCAGGCGTTGCCGGCCGGTGGTGGGATGCTCGCGGTGGCCGCGTCCGAGGCGGACGTGCTGCCGACGCTGGACGGGCTGGCCGACGTCGGCGTCGCCGCCGTCAACGGGCCCACCTCCGTGGTCGTCTCCGGCGCCCTCGACACCCTCGACGAGGTGGAGCGGACCTGGCAGGGCCGGGGCGTGCGCACCCGCCGGCTCACCGTCAGCCACGCGTTCCACAGCCCGCTGATGGCACCGATGCTCGACGAGTTCCGCGCCGTCCTCGACGGGCTGCGCTTCGCCGCGCCGCTGGTCCCGATCGTGTCCAACCTGACCGGCGCCCTCGCCGACCCGCAGGAGCTGACCCGCCCCGACTACTGGGTACGACACGTCCGCGAGGCGGTCCGCTTCGCCGACGGCATCACCGCCCTGCGCGCGGTCGGGGTCGACACGTTCGTCGAGATCGGACCCGGCGCGGTGCTCACCGCCCTGGTCCGCGAGACCCTCACCGCCGACGGCGTCCTCGCCGTGCCCGTCCAGCGCCGCGACCGCGCCGAGCCGCGCGCCCTGCTCGCCGGCCTGGCCGAGCTGTACGCCGCCGGCGGGACCGTCGACTGGGCCCCGCTGTTCGCCGACGCCGCCCCGGCCCGGGTCGACCTGCCCACGTACGCCTTCGCGCAGCAGCGCTTCTGGCTGCGTCCCGCCGGCCGGGCCTCCGACGTCTCCGGCGCCGGCCTCGGCGCGGCCGGGCACCCGCTGCTCGCCGCCGCCGTCCGGCTGGCCGGCGAGGACGCCGCCGTGCTCACCGGCCGGCTCTCCGTGGCCGCCCAGCCGTGGCTGGCCGACCACGTGGTGGCCGGCGCGGTGGTCGTCCCCGGTACCGCGCTGATCGAGCTGGCGCTGCGCGCCGGCGACGAGTTCGGCCCCTGCCGGGTGCGGGAGCTGACCATCGCCGCCCCGCTCGTGCTGCCCGACCGGGGCGCGGTGCGGGTGCAGGTCCGCGTCGGCCCCCGCGACCACGCCGGCTGGCGGCCCGTCACCGTCCACTCGCAGCCCGACCACGACCCCGACGGCGACTGGGTGCGGCACGCCGAGGGGGTGCTCACCGCCGTCGACCCGACCGACGACACCGGTCTCGGCGCGTGGCCCCCGGCGCACGCCGACGAGGTCGACCTCGCCGGCTGGTACCCGGCCCTCGCCGGGCACGGCATGACGTACGGGCCGGTGTTCCAGGGCCTGCGCCGCGCCTGGACGGCCGGCGACGACACCGTCTACGCCGAGGTGACCCTGCCCGCCGCCACCGGCGACGGCAACGCCGGCTTCGGCGTGCACCCCGCGCTGCTCGACGCCGCCCTGCACCCCACCGCCCTGCTGCCCGGCGACGGCACCGGCGGACCCAAGGCGCCGTTCGCGTTCGAGGGCGTCCAGGTGCACGCCGTCGGGGCGGACACCCTCCGCGTCCGGCTCACCCGCGCCGGGTCGGCCGTGCGGCTGCTCGCCGTGGACGACACCGACCGCCCGGTGGTCTCCGTCGACTCCCTCGTGCTGCGCGAGATGACCGGCGTCGACCCGTCGGCGGCCACCCTTGCCGCCCGGTCGCTGTTCCGCGTCGCCTGGCACGCCGAGACGCTCACCCCCACCGAGCCGCCCGCCACCGCCCTGCTGGGCGCGCCCCACCCGGCCCTGCCCGGCATCCCCGCGTACCCCGGGGTCGCCGACCTGGTCGCGGCCGGCGACGTACCCGGACTGGTCCTGCTGCCGGTGCCCGCGACGCCGGCCGGCGAGCTGCCGGCGGCGGTCCGGGCGGTCACCACCGACGTGCTCGCCGCCGTGCAGGAGTGGCTGGCCGCCGACGACCTCGCCGACACCCGCCTCGCCGTGGTCACCCGCCACGCGGTGCGGGCCACCGACAGCGACCCGGCCGAGGACCTGGCCGGCGCGGCCGTCCGGGGCCTGCTGCGCTCCGCCCAGTCCGAGCACCCCGGCCGGATCGTCCTGGCCGACCTCGACCGGGACCTCGACGCGGCGGCCGTCGCGCTGCTCGCGGCCGCCGCCGACGACCCGGCCGCGGCGCAGCTCGCGGTCCGTGGCGACACGGCGTTGACCCCCCGTCTGGTACGCGCCGACACCCCGCCCACGGACACCCCACGGCTGCGCGGCGGCACCGTGCTGGTCACCGGCGGCACCGGCGCCCTCGGCGCCCTGCTCGCCCGGCACCTCGTCACCGAGTGGGGCGTGGAATCCCTCGCCCTGGTCAGCCGGCGTGGCCCCGACGCCGCCGGCGCGGCCGACCTGGCCGCCGAGCTGACCGCCCACGGCGCCCGGGTCCGGGTGCTCGCCTGCGACGTCACCGACCCCGCCGCCGTGCGCGCCCTCGTCGGGCAGCTCACCGACGGCGACCGGCTCGCCGGCGTGGTGCACACCGCCGGTGTGCTCGACGACGCCGTCGTCACCGGCATCGACCCGGACCGGCTGGCCCGGGTGCTCGCCCCGAAGGTCGACGCCGCCTGGTGGCTGCACCAGGCCACCGCCGAGCTGGACCTCGATCTGTTCGTCGTCTTCTCCTCCATCGCCGGGGTGCTCGGCTCCCCGGGCCAGGGCGCGTACGCGGCGGCCAACAGCTTCCTGGACGCCCTCGCCGCCCACCGTCGGGGCCGCGGCCTGCCCGCGCACGCGCTGGCCTGGGGCATGTGGGACACCGACGGCATGGCGGCCACCCTCAGCGCCGCCGACCGCTCCCGGGTCACCCGCTCCGGCCTCGGCCTGATCACCGCACCCGTCGGCGTCGCGCTGCTCGACGCGGCCGTCGCCACCGACACCCCCGCCCTCGTCCCCGCCGTCGTCGACGTGCCGGCCCTGCGCGCGGCGGCCACCACCACCGGCGTACCGCCGATCTGGCGTGCCCTGGTCGGGACGGTGACCGCCCGGCGGCAGGCCGGCGGCGCGGCGGCCGGCGGCCTCGCGCAGCGGCTGGCCACGCTCGCCCCCGACGAGGCCCGCGCCCAGGTCGACATCCTGGTCCGGGGCCTGGTGGCGCAGGTGCTCGGGCACGGTGGCGCGGACGCGGTGCCCGCCGACCGGGCGTTCCGGGAGCTGGGGTTCGACTCGCTGACGGCGGTGGACCTGCGTAACCGGATCAACGCGGCGACCGGGCTGCGGCTGGCCTCCACGCTGGTCTTCGACTACCCGACCCCGGGCGCCCTCGCCGCCCACGTGCACGAGCAACTCACCGGCGCGGTCGCCGCCCGGCCCGACGTGGTCGCCGCCACCGGCGTCGACGAGCCGATCGCGATCGTCGGCATGGCCTGCCGCTACCCGGGCGGGGTGGACAACCCCGAGCAGCTCTGGCGGCTGCTGGTCGCCGGCGGCGACGGCATCGGCGAGTTCCCCACCAACCGGGGCTGGGACCTGGACTCGCTGTACCACCCGGACCCCGACCACCCCGGCACCTCGTACGCCCGGCACGGCGGCTTCCTCACCGGGGCGGCCGCGTTCGACCCCGCCTTCTTCGGCATCTCGCCCCGGGAGGCCGTCGCGATGGACCCGCAGCAGCGGCTGCTGCTGGAGGCGTCCTGGGAGACGTTCGAGTCCGCCGGCCTCGACCCGGCGCGGGTACGCGGCAGCCGCACCGGCGTGTTCGCCGGCCTGATGTACCACGACTACGCCTCGCAGGTGCAGGAGCTGCCGGACGGGCTGGAGGGCTACATCGGCACCGGCAACTCCGGCAGCGTGGTCTCCGGGCGGGTGGCCTACACCTTCGGCCTGGAAGGCCCGGCGGTGACCGTGGACACGGCGTGCTCGTCGTCGCTGGTAGCGCTGCACCTGGCCGTACAGGCGCTGCGCAGCGGCGAGTGCGATCTGGCGTTGGCCGGTGGCGTGACGGTGATGGCGACGCCGGGGACGTTCGTGGAGTTCTCCCGGCAGCGGGGCCTGTCCCCGGACGGGCGGTGCAAGTCGTTCGCCGCGTCGGCCGACGGCACCGGCTGGTCCGAGGGCGTGGGCATGCTCCTCGTGCAACGGCTCTCCGACGCCCGCCGCGACGGCCGGCGGATCCTGGCCGTGGTACGCGGCACGGCGGTCAACCAGGACGGCGCGTCCAACGGGCTGACCGCACCCAACGGCCCGTCGCAGCAGCGGGTCATCCGGCAGGCCCTCGCGAACGCCCGACTGTCCACCGCCGACGTGGACGCCGTCGAGGCGCACGGCACCGGCACCACCCTCGGCGACCCGATCGAGGCACAGGCCCTGCTGGCCACCTACGGGCAGGACCGGCCGGCCGACCGTCCGCTCTGGCTCGGGTCGATCAAGTCCAACATCGGCCACACCCAGGCCGCCGCCGGGGTCGCCGGCATCATCAAGATGATCATGGCGATGCGGCACGGGACCATGCCGCGCACCCTGCACGTGGACGAGCCGTCCCCGCACATCGACTGGACGGCCGGCGCGGTCGAACTGCTCACCGAGGCGCAGCCCTGGCCGCAGACGGGCCGACCCCGCCGCGCCGCAGTCTCCTCGTTCGGCGTCAGCGGCACCAACGCCCACGTGATCATCGAGCAACCGCCCGCCGGGGCTCGCCCCTCGGCTGCGGACGCGCCCGCGCCGGCCACCCCGGCGGCGGCGGTGCTGCTGTCCGCGCGCACCGACGCCGCCCTCGCCGCCCAGGCGCAGCGCTGGGCCGGGTGGCTCGCCGCCGACCAGGAGTTGCGCCCGGTCGACGTGGGCTGGTCGTCCGTCACCGGCCGGGCCGTCCTGGAACACCGCGCGGTCGTCGCGGCGGCGGACCGGGAGGAACTGCTGGCCGGGCTGCGCGCCCTCGCTGCCGGCACCCCGGCCGGCACCGTCGTCACCGGCGCCGGCACGGCCCGGGGTCCGCTCGCGGTGCTCTTCTCCGGCCAGGGCGCGCAGCGCGCCGGCATGGGCCGTGAGCTGTACGCCGCGTTCCCGGTGTTCGCCGCCGCGGTGGACGAGGTGTGCGCCCACCTGGACCCGCTGCTGCCGCAGCCGCTCAAGTCGGTGCTCTTCACCGACGAGACCGGGCTGCTGGACCAGACCGTGTTCACCCAGGCCGGCCTGTTCGCGGTCGAGGTGGCGCTGTTCCGGCTCGTCGAGTCGTTCGGTGTGGTGCCGGACTTCGTGGGTGGGCATTCGGTCGGGGAGATCACCGCCGCGCACGTGGCGGGGGTGCTGTCGCTGGCGGACGCGTGCGCGTTGGTCGCGGCGCGGGGTCGGTTGATGCAGGCGTTGCCGGCCGGTGGCGGGATGCTCGCGGTGGCCGCGTCCGAGGCGGACGTGCTGCCGACGCTGGACGGTCTGGCCGACGTGGGGATCGCCGCTGTCAACGGGCCGACCGCCGTCGTGGTCTCCGGCGCGCTCGACGCCTTGGACGAGGTGGAGCGGACCTGGCAGGGCCGGGGCGTGCGCACCCGCCGGCTCACCGTCAGCCACGCCTTCCACAGCCCACTGATGACGCCGATGCTCGACGAGTTCCGCGCCGTCCTCGACGGACTGGTGTTCCGGGCGCCGCTCGTGCCCGTCGTGTCCAACCTGACCGGCGCCCTCGCCGACCCGCAGGAGCTGACCCGCCCCGACTACTGGGTACGCCACGTCCGCGAGGCCGTCCGCTTCGCCGACGGCATCACCGCCCTGCGCGCGGCCGGCGTCGACACGTTCCTGGAGATCGGGCCGCAGAGCGTCCTGACCGCGATGACCGCCGACGTGCTGCCCGACGACGAGAGTGTGCTCGCGGTGGCCGCCCAGCGCAGGGACCGCGCCGAGGCGCAGGCGCTGCTCGCCGCCCTGGCCGACCTGCACGTGCACGGCGTCGCCGTCACCTGGCCGCAGTGGTACGCCGGGGCGGACCCGCAGCGCGTCGACCTGCCCACGTACGCCTTCCAGCACGAGCGCTACTGGCTCGGCATCGGCCGGGCCAGGGCGGGTGACGTGACCGGCGCCGGGCTCGGCGCGGCCGGGCACCCGCTGCTCGGGGCGGCGGTCACCGTCGCCGGCGAGGACATGGTGGTGCTCACCGGCCGGCTGTCGGTCGCCACCCACCCGTGGCTCGCCGACCACACCGTCGCCGGTGTGGTGGTCGTCCCCGGTACGGCCCTGGTCGAACTGGCCGTCCGGGCCGGCGACGAGGCGGGCGTGCCCCGGCTGCGGGAGCTGACCATCGCCGCCCCGCTGGTGCTGGCCGACACCGGCGCGGTCCGCGTCCAGGTCCGCGTCGGCCCGCCCGACGACAGCGGCGCGCGGCCGGTCGCGGTGCACTCGCAGTCCGACGGCGACCCCGACTGGGTACGGCACGCCGACGGGGTGCTCGACGTGGCGTCGGCCGACGAGCCGACCGTGGGGCAGTGGCCGCCGGTCGGAGTCTCCGAGGTGGACCTGTCGGGCTGGTACGACGCGCTGGCCGGGCTCGGCCTGTCGTACGGGCCGGTGTTCCAGGGGTTGCGTCGGGCGTGGGCCGGTGACGGCGAGGTGTACGCCGAGGTGGCGCTGCCGGAGGAGACGGCCGGTGAGGCGGTGCGCTTCGGGGTGCACCCGGCGCTGCTGGACGCCGCGTTGCATCCGATCGGGTTGCTGCTGTCCGAGGAGGGGTCCGCGCCTCGGGTGCCGTTCGCGTTCGAGGGTGTGCAGGTGCACGCCTCGGGGGCGCGGACGCTGCGGGTGCGGCTGACCCGTACCGGCGGGGGAGTCCGTCTCGTCGCGGTGGACGAGTCGGGTGTCCCGGTGGTGTCGGTGGACTCCCTGGTGCTGCGCGAGCTGACCGGCGTCGTCGCGCCCGGCGCAGCGGCCCGCTCCCTGTTCACCCTCGCCTGGCAGGCCGAGGACCTCACCCCCGCCGAGACGTCCGGCTGGGCCCTGCTGTCGGCCACGCCGGCCGGGCTGCCGGACCTGCCGGCGTACCCGGACATCGCGGCCCTGACCGAGGCGGTCGAGACCGGCCGGACCACCGCGCCCCGGGCGCTGCTGCTGCCGCTGCCCGCCGGCCGCGACGCCGCCGTCCCGGACACCATCCGGGCCCTCACCGCCGACGTCCTCGCCGTCACCCAGGCATGGCTGGCCGCCGACGCGCTCGCCGACACGCGACTCGTCGTGGTCACCCGGGGCGCCGTGGCGGCGCACCCCGCCGACCGGGTCGACGACCTGGCCGGCGCGGCCGTGTGGGGCCTGCTGCGCGCGGCGCAGTCCGAGCACCCGGGCCGGATCGTCCTGGCCGACGTTGACGGCGACCTGGACCCCGACGTGCGGGGCCTGCTCGCCCGCGCCGCCGACGACCCGACCGGCGGCCAGGTGGCGGTGCGGGCCGGTGAGGTGTGGGTGCCGCGCCTGGTGCGGGCGTCGGGCTCCTCAGCGGAGGTCGTCGTCGGTGCGGGCACGGTGCTGGTGACCGGTGGCACCGGTGCGTTGGGCGCGCTGGTGGCGGAGCATCTGGTGTCGGCGTACGGGGTGCGGTCGCTGGTGCTCGCCTCGCGGCGGGGGATGGACGCCGCCGGCGCGGCGGCGTTGGTGGACCGGCTGTCCGGGCTGGGTGCGTCGGTGCGGGTGGTGGCGTGCGACGTGACCGACCGGGACGCGGTGCGGTCGCTGGTCGATGAGGTCACCGCCACCGGCCGGCTCGCGGGTGTGGTGCACACGGCGGGCGTGCTGGACGACGGTGTCGTCACCGGTATCACCGCCGGTGGGCTGGCCCGGGTGCTCGCGCCGAAGGTGGACGCGGCGTGGCATCTGCACGAGGTGACGGCGGGTCTGGATCTGGATCTGTTCGTGATGTTCTCGTCGGTGGCCGGGGTGCTCGGCTCGCCCGGTCAGGGGGCGTACGCGGCGGGGAACACGTTCCTGGACGGTTTGGCGTGGTTCCGGCGGCAGGTGGGTCTGCCGGCGGTGTCGTTGGCGTGGGGGATGTGGGACACCGACGGGATGGCGGCCTCGGTGTCCGAGGCCGACCGGGCCCGCTCGGCCCGCGCGGGTCTGACCCCGATGAGTGCCGAGACCGGGCTGGCGCTCTTCGACGCCGCGCTCGCGGCGGGCCTTCCGGCGCCGGTGCCGGCCGTGCTCGACGTACCCGCCCTGCGGGCCGCCCTCGGCGCCGGCCCGGTGCCGGCCGTGCTGCGTACCCTGGTCGGCGCGAGCACCACCCGCCGGCAGGCCGGGCAGGGCGGCGACTGGGCCGACCAGCTCGCCGGCCTCGCACCCGACGACGCCCGCGCCCGGATCGACCTGCTGGTCCGGGGCCTGGTGGCACAGGTGCTCGGGCACGGTGGCGCGGACGCGGTGCCCGCCGACCGGGCGTTCCGGGAGCTGGGTTTCGACTCGTTGACCGCGGTGGACCTGCGTAACCGGATCAACGCGGCGACCGGGCTGCGGCTGGCCTCCACGCTGGTCTTCGACTACCCGACCCCGGCCGTGCTCGCCGAGCACCTCCACGCGCAGGTGTCCGGCCAGCTCACCGCCCGCCGGTCGGCGGTGCGCGCCGTCGGCACGGACGAGCCGATCGCCATCGTCGGCATGGCCTGCCGCTACCCGGGGGACGTGGCGAGCCCCGACCAGCTCTGGGAACTGCTCGCCGCCGGTGGGGAGGGCATCTCGGAGTTCCCCGCCGACCGGGGCTGGGACCTGGAGTCCCTCTTCGACCCGGACCCGAACCACAGCGGCACCTCGTACACCCGGCACGGCGGGTTCCTGCGCGACGCGGCGGACTTCGACCCGGCGTTCTTCGGCATCTCGCCCCGCGAGGCGATCGCCATGGACCCGCAGCAGCGGCTGCTGCTGGAGACCTCGTGGGAGACGTTCGAGTCCGCCGGTCTGGACCCGCAGCGGCTGCGCGGCAGCCGTACCGGTGTCTTCGCCGGGGTCATGTACCACGACTACGCCTCCCGGCTGGCCGACCTGCCGCCGGACGCCGAAGGCTACGTCGGCACCGGCACCTCCGGCAGCGTGCTGTCCGGGCGGGTGGCGTACACGTTCGGCCTGGAAGGCCCGGCCGTCACGGTCGACACGGCGTGTTCGTCGTCGTTGGTGGCGTTGCACCTGGCCGCGCAGGCGCTGCGGTCGGGGGAGTGCGATCTGGCGTTGGCCGGTGGCGTGACGGTGATGGCGACGCCGGGGACGTTCGTGGAGTTCTCCCGGCAGCGGGGCCTGTCGCCGGACGGGCGGTGCAAGTCGTTCGCGGCGTCGGCCGACGGCACCGGCTGGTCCGAGGGCGTGGGCATGCTCCTGGTCCAACGCCTCTCCGACGCCCGGCGCGAGGGTCGCCGGGTGTACGCGATCGTGCGCGGCACGGCGGTCAACCAGGACGGTGCGTCCAACGGGTTGACCGCCCCGAACGGGCCGTCGCAGCAGCGGGTGATCCGGCAGGCCCTCGCGAACGCCGGACTGTCCACGGCCGACGTGGACGCCGTCGAGGCGCACGGCACCGGCACCACCCTCGGCGACCCGATCGAGGCGCAGGCCCTGCTGGCCACCTACGGGCAGGACCGGCCGGCCGACCGTCCGCTCTGGCTCGGGTCGGTCAAGTCGAACATCGGCCACACCCAGGCCGCCGCCGGGGTCGCCGGGGTCATCAAGATGGTGCTCGCCATGCGGCACGGCCTGGTGCCGCCCACTCTGCACGTCGACGAGCAGTCCCCGCACGTCGACTGGACGGCCGGGGCGGTGGCCCTGGCCACCGAGGCGACCCCGTGGCCGCAGGTGGACCGGCCCCGTCGGGCGGCGGTGTCGTCGTTCGGCATCTCCGGCACCAACGCCCACGTCATCATCGAGCAGCCGCCCGCCGACGTGATCGACGGCGAGATCGTGCCGCCCGCCCGCCCCGATGCCGAGCCGGCCACCACCGTGCCGGTGCTGCTCTCCGCCCGGTCGCAGGCGGCCCTGGCCGGGCAGGCCGGCCGGTGGGCGCGGTGGCTGGCCGACGACGAGTCGCTGCGTCCGGTGGACGTGGCGTGGTCGTCGGTGACCACCCGTGCGGTGTTGGAGCAGCGGGCCGTGGTGACCGCGGCCGACCGCGCCGGGCTGATCGCCGGCCTGCGCGCCCTCGCCGCCGGCGAGCCCACCGGGACGGCCGTCACCGGCGCGGCAGTACCGCGCGGGCACCTGGCCCTGCTCTTCTCCGGTCAGGGCGCGCAGCGCGCCGGCATGGGCCGGGAGCTGTCGGCGACGTTCCCGGTGTTCGCGGCGGCGTTGGACGAGGTGTGCGCGCACCTGGATCCGTTGCTGCCGCAGCCGTTGCGGCAGGTGCTGTTCGCCGACGAGTCCGGGCTGCTGGATCAGACGGTGTTCACCCAGGCTGGGTTGTTCGCGGTCGAGGTGGCGTTGTTCCGCCTGGTGGAGTCGTTGGGTGTGGTGCCGGACTTCGTGGGTGGGCATTCGGTCGGGGAGATCACGGCCGCGCACGTGGCGGGGGTGCTGTCGCTGGCGGACGCGTGCGCGTTGGTCGCGGCGCGGGGTCGGTTGATGCAGGCGTTGCCGGCCGGTGGCGGGATGCTCGCGGTGGCCGCGTCCGAGGCGGACGTGCTGCCGACGCTCGACGGGCTGGCCGACGTCGGTGTCGCCGCCGTCAACGGGCCGACCTCGGTCGTGGTGGCCGGCCCCGTCGACGCGCTCGACCAGGTGGAGCGGGCCTGGCGGGACCGGGGCATCCGGACCCGCCGGCTGACCGTGAGCCACGCGTTCCACAGCCCGCTGATGGCGCCGATGCTCGACGAGTTCCGGGCGGTTCTCGACGGGTTGTCGTTCGCGGCCCCGCTGCTGCCGATCGTGTCCAACCTGACCGGGGCGCTGGCCGACCCCGACGAGATCCGCACCTCCGACTACTGGGTGCGGCACGTGCGTGAGGCGGTCCGGTTCGCCGACGGCATCACCGCCCTGCGCAAGGCCGGGGTGGACACGTTCCTGGAGATCGGGCCGCAGAGCGTCCTGACGGCGATGACCGCCGACGCGCTCCCCGACGACGGTGTGCTCGCCGTGGCCGCCCAGCGCAAGGACCGCACCGAGGTACAGGCGCTGCTCGCCGCCCTGGCCGAGCTGCACGTCGCCGGGGTGCCCGTCACCTGGCGGCAGTGGTTCGCCGACACCGGCGCACGGCGGGTCGACCTGCCCACGTACGCCTTCGCGCACCAGCGGTACTGGCCCTCGGCCCCCCGCCCCCGCATCGGTGACGTGTCGGGAGCAGGGCTCGGCGACGCCGGCCACCCGCTGCTCGGCGCGACGGTCGACCTGGCCGGCGACGGCGAGGTGGTGCTGACCGGCCGACTCTCCCTGGCCACGCACCCCTGGCTCGCCGACCACACGGTCGCCGGCCTGACCCTCGTCCCGGGCGCCGCGCTCGTCGAACTGGCTGTACGCGCCGGCGACGAGGCCGGCCTCTCCCGGCTGCGGGAACTGACCGTCGCCACGCCGCTGGTCCTCCCCGACACCGGAGGCATCCGTCTCCAGGTACGGGTCGACGGGCCCGCCGACTCCCCGTACCGTGCCGTGACCATCCACTCCCGACCCGAGGACGACCCCGAGGCGGCCTGGACCCGGCACGCCGACGGGGTGCTCGACGTGGCGTCGGCCGACGAGCCGACCGTGGGGCAGTGGCCGCCGGTCGGAGTCTCCGAGGTGGACCTGTCGGGCTGGTACGACGCGCTGGCCGGGCTCGGCCTGTCGTACGGGCCGGTGTTCCAGGGGTTGCGTCGGGCGTGGGCCGGTGACGGCGAGGTGTACGCCGAGGTGGCGCTGCCGGAGGAGACGGCCGGTGAGGCGGTGCGCTTCGGGGTGCACCCGGCGCTGCTGGACGCCGCGCTGCATCCGATCGGGTTGCTGCTGTCCGAGGAGGGGTCCGCGCCTCGGGTGCCGTTCGCGTTCGAGGGTGTGCAGGTGCACGCCTCGGGGGCGCGGACGCTGCGGGTGCGGCTGACCCGTACCGGCGGGGGAGTCCGTCTCGTCGCGGTGGACGAGTCGGGTGTCCCGGTGGTGTCGGTGGACTCCCTGGTGCTGCGCGAGCTGACCGGGATGGCCGCGCCGAACGCCGCCGCCCGGTCCCTGTTCGAGGTGTCCTGGCAGTTGGCCCCGCTCACCCCTACCACGCCGGTCACCGGCTGGGCGCTGCTCGCCGGGGACGCCGAGCGTCCGGCCGGGCTGCCGGCGTACCCGGACGTGGCGGCGGTGCTCGCCGCGGTCGCCGCCGGGGCCGACGCCCCGCGCGCCCTCGTGCTGCCGGTCCCCGCCACGCCCGCGCAGGTCGACGACCTGCCCGGATACGCCCGGTCGGTGACCTCGCGCGTCCTCGGCGTGGTGCGGGCCTGGCTCGCCGCCGACGCGCTCGCCGGCGCGACCCTCGTCGCGGTGACCCGGGGCGCGGTCGTCGCCCGCGACGGCGACCGGATGGCCGACCTGGCCGGCGCTGCCGTGTGGGGCCTGCTCCGGTCGGCGCAGTCGGAACACCCCGGCCGTATCGTCCTGGCGGACCTGGACGCCGACGCGCCGACCGGCGACCTGACGCCCGACCTGCTGAGCGTGCTCGCCGCCACCCTCGACGACCCCGCTGGCGGCCAGCTGGCGGTGCGGGCCGGTGAGGTGTGGGTGCCGCGCCTGGTACGCGCGCCAGGCTCTGCGGCGGAGGTCGTCGTCGGTGCGGGCACGGTGCTGGTGACCGGTGGTACCGGTGCGTTGGGCGCGCTGGTGGCGGAGCATCTGGTGTCGGCGTACGGGGTGCGGTCGCTGGTGCTCGCGTCCCGGCGTGGCGCTGCGGGTGCGGACGCGCTGGTGGACCGGCTGTCCGGGCTGGGTGCGTCGGTGCGGGTGGTGGCGTGCGACGTGACCGACCGGGACGCGGTGCGGTCGCTGGTCGACGAGGTCACCGCCGCCGGCCGGCTCGCCGGTGTGGTGCACACGGCCGGTGTGCTCGACGACGGTGTGGTCGAGGGGCTGACCGCCGAGCGGTTGGCGGCGGTGCTCGCGCCGAAGGTGGATGCCGGCTGGCATCTGCACGAGGTGACGGCGGGTCTGGATCTGGATCTGTTCGTGATGTTCTCGTCGGTGGCCGGGGTGCTCGGCTCGCCCGGTCAGGGGGCGTACGCGGCGGGGAACACGTTCCTGGACGGTTTGGCGTGGTTCCGGCGGCGGGCGGGTCTGCCGGCGGTGTCGTTGGCGTGGGGGATGTGGGACACCGACGGGATGGCGGCCTCGGTGTCCGAGGCCGACCGGGCCCGCTCGGCCCGCGCGGGTCTGACCCCGATGAGTGCAGAGACCGGGCTGGCGCTCTTCGACGCCGCCCTTACGACAGGACGGCCGGTGCTGGTGCCGGCGACCATCGACGTGCCCGCCCTGCGGGCCGCCGCCTCCGGTGGCGTCGTACCGCCGATGCTGCGGACCCTGGTCGGCGCGACCAGACGGCAGGTGAGCGGGAACGGGTGGGCCGACCGGCTCGCCGGGCTCACCGACGACGAGGGCCGCGCACAGCTCGCGCTCCTGGTCCGGGGCCTCGTCGCCCAGGTCCTCGGGCACGGCGGCGCCGAGGCGGTGCCCGCCGACCGGGCGTTCCGAGAGCTGGGTTTCGACTCGCTGACGGCGGTGGACCTGCGCAACAGGATCAACGCGGCGACCGGGCTGCGGCTGGGCTCCACGCTGGTCTTCGACTACCCGACCCCGGCCGTGCTCGCCGCGCACCTGTGGTCCGAGCTGGCCGGCGTACCCGGATCGGCGGCCGAGGTGGCCGTCAGCGCCACCACCGGCACCGACGAGCCGATCGCCATCGTCGGTATGGCCTGCCGCTACCCGGGCGGGGTGCAGAGCCCCGACCAGCTCTGGGAGTTGCTGGCCACCGGCGGGGACGGCGTCGGGGAGTTCCCCGCCGACCGCGGCTGGGACCTGGAGTCCCTCTTCGACCCGGACCCGAACCACAGCGGCACCTCGTACGCCCGCCACGGCGGGTTCCTGTACGGGGCAGCCGAGTTCGACCCGGGCTTCTTCGGCATCAGCCCCCGTGAGGCGCTGGCGATGGACCCGCAGCAGCGGCTGCTGCTGGAGACCTCGTGGGAGACGTTCGAGTCCGCCGGCCTCGACCCGGCGCGGCTGCGCGGCAGCCGTACCGGTGTGTTCGCCGGGGTGATGTACCACGACTGGGCGACCCGGTTGATGGACCTGCCCGCCGAGGTGGAGGGGTACGTCGGCACCGGCACCTCCGGCAGCGTGCTGTCCGGGCGGGTCGCCTACACCTTCGGCCTGGAAGGACCGGCCGTCACCGTCGACACCGCCTGCTCGTCGTCGCTGGTGGCGCTGCACCTGGCCGCGCAGGCGCTGCGGTCGGGGGAGTGCGACCTGGCGCTGGCCGGTGGCGTGACGGTGATGGCCACGCCCGGCACGTTCATCGAGTTCTCCCGGCAGCGGGGGCTGTCGCCGGACGGGCGGTGCAAGTCGTTCGCGGCGTCGGCCGACGGCACCGGCTGGTCCGAGGGCGTCGGCGTCCTGCTCGTGCAGCGGCTCTCCGACGCCCGCCGCGACGGCCGGCGGATCCTGGCCGTGGTGCGCGGCACGGCGGTCAACCAGGACGGCGCGTCCAACGGGCTCACCGCCCCCAACGGGCCGTCCCAGCAGCGCGTCATCCGCCAGGCCCTCGCCAACGCCCGGCTCAGCCCGGCACAGGTCGACGTCGTGGAGGCCCACGGCACCGGCACCACCCTCGGCGACCCGATCGAGGCGCAGGCCCTGCTCGCCACCTACGGGCAGGACCGGCCCGCCGACCGGCCACTGCTGCTCGGCTCGATCAAGTCCAACATCGGCCACACCCAGGCCGCCGCCGGCGTCGCCGGGGTGATCAAGATGGTGCTCGCCATGCGGCACGGCCTGGTGCCGCCGACCCTGCACGTGGACGAGCCGTCGCCGCACATCGACTGGACGGCCGGGGCGGTGGCCCTGGCCACCGAGGCGACCCCGTGGCCGCAGGTGGACCGGCCTCGCCGGGCGGCGGTGTCGTCGTTCGGCATCTCCGGCACCAACGCCCACGTCATCATCGAGCAGCCGCCGTCGCCGCCCGTGGTCGACGGCGAGGTGGTCGAGCGGCAGACGCCGGTCGTGCCGGTGCTGCTCTCCGCGCGTACCGACGCCGCCCGCGCCGCGCAGGCGGGCCGGTGGGCGCGGTGGCTGGCCGACGACGGGTCGCTGCGTCCGGTGGACGTGGCGTGGTCGTCGGTGACCACCCGACCCGCCCTCGAACAGCGGGCCGTCGCCCTGGTCGCCGACCGGGACGACCTGCTCGCCGCGCTGCGCGCCCTCGACACCGGCGAGCCCTCCGGCGCCGTGGTCACCGGCAGCGCCACCGCACGCGGCCAGCTCGCCGTCCTCTTCTCCGGTCAGGGCGCGCAGCGTGCCGGCATGGGCCGGGATCTGTACGCCGCATTCCCGGTGTTCGCGGCGGCGTTGGACGAGGTGTGCGGTCACCTGGATCCGCTGTTGCCGCAGCCGTTGCAGTCGGTGCTGTTCGCCGACGAGACCGGGCTGTTGGATCAGACGGTGTTCACCCAGGCCGGTCTGTTCGCGGTCGAGGTGGCGTTGTTCCGCCTGGTGGAGTCGTTCGGTGTGGTGCCGGACTTCGTGGGCGGGCATTCGGTCGGGGAGATCACGGCCGCGCACGTGGCCGGGGTGCTGTCCCTGGCGGACGCCTGCGCGTTGGTCGCCGCCCGGGGTCGGCTGATGCAGGCGCTGCCCGCCGGTGGTGGGATGCTCGCGATCAATGCGCCCGAGGCCGCGGTGGTCGAGTCGATCACCGGGTCTACCGACCGGGTCGGCATCGCCGCCGTCAACGGGCCCAACTCTGTCGTCGTGTCCGGCGACGGGGCGGCCCTGGACGAGATCGCGCAGCTCTGGAAGGACCGGGGCGCCCGGACCCGCCGGCTCACCGTCAGCCACGCGTTCCACAGCCCGCTGATGGCGCCGATGCTCGACGAGTTCCGCGCCGTCCTGACCGGACTGACCTTCGCCGCGCCGCTGGTCCCGATCGTGTCGAACCTGACCGGCGCGCTCGCCGACCCGCAGGAGCTGACCCGCCCCGACTACTGGGTGCGGCACGTCCGCGAGGCCGTCCGCTTCGCCGACGGCATCACCGCCCTGCGCGCCGCCGGTGTCGACACGTTCCTGGAGATCGGCCCGCAGAGCGTCCTGACCGCGATGACCGCCGACGTGCTGCCCGGTGCCGGTGTGCTGACCGTGGCCGCCCAGCGTAAGGACCGCACCGAGGTGCAGGCGCTGCTGGCCGCCCTGGCCGAGTTGCACGTCACCGGGGTGCCGGTGACCTGGCAGTCGTGGTTCGCCGACACCGGCGCGCAGCGGGTGGACCTGCCGACGTACGCCTTCCAGCACCAGCGGTACTGGCCCGAGCCGGCCGCCCGCACGCCGGACACCACCGTCGACGGTGGGGACGGCGAGTTCTGGGCCGCGGTGGAGAGCGGCGACCTGAGCACCCTGGCCGGGCAGCTCGGCGAGGACGCCGTGCACGCCCTCACCCCGGCCCTGCCCGCGCTCACCACCTGGCGCCGCGCCCGCACCCGCGACACCACCCTCGACGGCTGGTCGTACCGGATCGGATGGGAACCGGTCCGGCCGGCCCCCGCCTCCGGGCTGACCGGCCGATGGCTGGTGGTCACCGTGGGCGGCGGCGCCGACGCGGGCGTCGCGAAGACCCTCACCGAGGCCGGCGCCCAGGTCGACACCCTCACCGTCCAGCCCACCGTCGGCCGCCCGGAGCTGGGCGAGCGGCTGCGCCGCACCGGCGCCGAGGGCTGGGCGGGCGTGCTCTGCGTCCTGCCCCGCCAGGACCGGCCGCTGCCGCACGCCCCGGGCGTCCCGGCCGGCACGGCGGTGCTGCTCACCCTCACCCAGGCGCTCACCGACACCGGCCTGCCCGGCCGGGTGTGGGCGCTCAGCCGGGCCGCCCAGCCGGTCACCTCCGACGAGCGCACCGGCGACGTCTGGGCCGCGACGGCCTGGGGCCTGGGCCGCGCCGTCGCCCTCGAACAGCCGGACCGCTGGGGCGGCCTGGTCGACCTGCCGGCCCGCGCCGACCGGAGCACCCGCGCCGCGCTCGTCGCCGTCCTCGCCGACGGCACCCTGGACCAGGTGGCCGTCCGCCGCAGCGGCGTCTACGGCCGCCGCCTGCTGACCGCCGCCCCGCCGGCCGGGGCGGGTTGGCGGCCGTCGGGCACGGTGCTGGTCACCGGGGGCACCGGCGCGTTGGGTGGGCACGTGGCCCGGTGGCTGCTGGCCAACGGGGCGGCCGAGGTGGTGCTGGTCTCCCGGCGTGGCCCGGACGCCCCGGGCGCGGCGGAGCTGGTGGAGGAGCTGGGGGCCTCCGCGCGGGTCGTCGGCTGCGACGTCACCGACGCCGAGGCGGTCGCCGCGCTGGTCGCCGGCCTGCCGGCGCTCACCGCCGTCGTGCACACCGCCGGCGCCGCCGGCGGCACCACCCCGGCGTACGAGACGACCGACGCCGAACTGTCGGAGACGATGGCCGGCAAGGTGCTCGGCGCCGTCCACCTCGACGCCGCCTGTCAGGACCGCGCTCTCGACGCCTTCGTCGTCTTCTCCTCCGTGGCCGGCGTCTGGGGTGGCGGCGGGCAGGCCGGCTACGCGGCCGGCAACGCGCTGCTCGACGCCCTCGTCGCCGCCCGCCGGGCCGCCGGCCTGCCCGCCACCGCCCTCGCCTACGGCCCGTGGGCCGAGGACGGCATGGCCGCCGGGGAGACCGCCGAGGGCCTGCGCCGCCGCGGCTTCACCCCGCTCGCGCCGGACGCCGCCGTCGTGGCGCTGGGCCGCTGGGTCAACGCCCCCGAGGCGGCCCCGATCGTCACCGACGTGGACTGGAGCCGGTTCGTCGCGGCGTTCACCGCGGCCCGGCCCAGCCACCTCTTCGACCGGGTCGCCCCGGCCGTCGCCGAAGCGCAGCCGCAGGCCGACGCCGCCACCGACGGGCTGCGCGCCCGACTCGCCGCCCTGCCGGCCACCGGTCAGGAGACCCTCCTGGTCGACCTGGTACGCGCCGAGGCGGCGGCGGTGCTCGGCCACCGCTCCACCGACCAGGTGCCGGCCGGCCGGGCGTTCCGGGAACTCGGCTTCGACTCCCTCGCCGCCGTGCAACTGCGCGACCGGCTGGGCCGCAGCACCGGACTGACCCTGCCGTCCACCGTGGTCTTCGACCACCCGTCGGCGGTGGAACTGGCCCGCTTCCTGCGTACCGGACTGGTGGCCGGCGCGACCGACGACGGCCCGGCGGTCGGCACGACCACGGTCCGGCCGCCGGTCGACGAGCCCATCGCCGTCGTCTCGATGGCCTGCCGCTTCCCCGGCGGGGTGTCCTCCCCGCAGGAGCTGTGGCAGCTGCTGGTCGACGGCGGGGACGCGATCACCCCGATGCCCACCGACCGGGGCTGGGACCTCGACGCCCTCTTCGACACCGACCCGGAGCGGGTCGGCACCAGCTACACCCGCAGCGGCGGCTTCCTCGACGCGGTGGCCGACTTCGACGCCGCGTTCTTCGGCATCAACCCCCGTGAGGCGCTGGCCATGGACCCGCAGCAGCGGCTGCTGCTGCACACCACCTGGGAGGCGTTCGAGCGGGCCGGCCTCGACCCGCAGCGGGTACGCGGCTCCGCCACCGGCGTGTTCATGGGCACCAACGGGCAGGACTACGCGACCCTGCTGCTGGGCGCCCGGTCCGAGGTGGAGGGCTACCAGGCGACCGGCAACAGCGCGTCGGTCGTCTCCGGCCGGCTGGCCTACTCGTTCGGGCTGCACGGGCCGGCGGTCACCGTCGACACCGCGTGCTCCTCGTCGCTGGTCGCGCTGCACCTGGCCGCCCAGGCCCTGCGCTCCGGGGAGTGCGACCTGGCGCTGGCCGGCGGTGTGACCGTGATGTCCACCCCGGGGGCGTTCCTGGAGTTCTCCCGGCAGCGCGGCCTCGCCGCCGACGGGCGGGTCAAGGCGTTCGGCGCGGACGCCGACGGCACCGGCTGGGGCGAGGGCGTCGGCGTCCTGGTGCTGCAACGACTCTCCGACGCCCGACGCGACGGCCGGCGGATCCTCGCCGTCGTCGCCGGCAGCGCGGTCAACCAGGACGGCGCGTCCAACGGGCTGACCGCCCCCAACGGGCCGGCCCAGCAGCGGGTCATCCGGCAGGCCCTGGCCAACGCCGGCCTGACCCCGGCCGACATCGACGCGATCGAGGCGCACGGCACCGGCACCACCCTCGGCGACCCGATCGAGGCGCAGGCGCTGATCGCCGCGTACGGGCCGGACCGCCCCGCCGACCGGCCGCTCTGGCTCGGCTCGGTCAAGTCGAACATCGGCCACACCCAGGCCGCGGCCGGCGTGGCCAGCCTGATCAAGATGATCCTCGCGCTGCGGCACCGGACGCTCCCGGCGACCCTGCACGCCGACGAGCCGTCCCCGCACGTCGACTGGGCGTCCGGCCCGCTGGCGCTGCTCACCCGGGCCCGACCGTGGGACGCCGACGGCCGGCCCCGCCGGGCCGGTGTCTCCTCGTTCGGCATCTCCGGCACCAACGCCCACGTGATCCTCGAACAGGCGCCGGCCGACGATCCCGCCGACCCGCCCGTACCCGCCGTCGCGGCGCTGCCGTGGCCGGTCTCCGCCGCCACGGCCGCCGGGCTGCGCGCCCAGGCGGACCGGCTGGCCCGCCGGCTCGCCGACCCGGCGGACACCGGTGACGAGCCCGCCGGGGCGGTGGCCTGGGTGCTGGCCGAGGGACGGGCACACCTGGCCCACCGGGCGACGGTCGTCGCCGCCGACCCGCAGACCCGGCTCGCGGCGCTGCGCGCCCTCGCCACCCGCGGCACGCACCCGGCGCTCGTACCGGCCCTGCCGGCTGTCGCGGGCGGCACCGCCGTCCTCTTCTCCGGTCAGGGCGCGCAGCGCGCCGGCATGGGCCGGGAGTTGTACGCCACCTTCCCGGTGTTCGCCGCCGCGTTGGACGAGGTGTGCGCGCACCTGGACCCGTTGCTGCCGCAGCCGCTCAAGCCGGTGCTCTTCACCGACGAGACCGGGCGGCTGGATCAGACCGTGTTCACCCAGGCCGGCCTGTTCGCGGTCGAGGTGGCGATGTTCCGCCTCGTCGAGTCGTTCGGTGTGGTGCCGGACTTCGTGGGTGGGCATTCGGTCGGGGAGATCACCGCCGCGCACGTGGCGGGGGTGCTGTCCCTGGCCGACGCGTGCGCGCTGGTCGCGGCGCGGGGCCGGTTGATGCAGGCGTTGCCGGCCGGTGGTGGGATGCTCGCGGTGGCCGCGTCCGAGGCGGACGTGCTGCCGACGCTCGACGGGCTGGCCGACGTCGGTGTCGCCGCCGTCAACGGGCCGACCTCGGTCGTGGTGGCGGGCCCCCTCGACGCGCTCGACGAGGTGGAGCGGGCCTGGCGGGACCGGGGCGCCCGGACCCGCCGGCTGACGGTCAGCCACGCGTTCCACAGCCCGCTGATGACGCCGATCCTCGACGAGTTCCGGGCGGTGCTGGAGCAGTTGACCTTCGCCACGCCGCTGGTGCCGATGGTGTCGAACCTGACCGGCGCGCTCGCCGACCCCGACGAGATCCGCACCCCCGGCTACTGGGTGCGGCACGTCCGCGAGGCCGTCCGGTACGCCGACGGGATCGCCGCCCTGCGCGCCGCCGGCGTCGACACGTACCTCGAGATCGGCCCCGCCGCCGTGCTCACCGCGATGAACGCCGACCTGCTCGGCGACGACGCCGTCGCCACCGCCACCCAGCAGGCCGGCGTGCCGGAGGTGACCGCCCTGCTCACCGCCCTGGCCACCCGGTACGCGGCCGGACGCGACCTCGACTGGGCGGCCCTGCTCACCCCGCTCGCCGGGCCCCGCCCCGCCCCGCGCGACCTGCCGGAACTGCCCACGTACGCGTTCCAGCCGCAGCGGTACTGGCCCACCCTGACCGCCCCGCTCACCGGCGGCGCGGACCGGGCCGACACCGAGTTCTGGCGCGCGGTCACCGACGGCGACCTCGACCGGCTCGGCCTCGACACCAGCCAGCCGCTCAGGGACCTGCTGCCGGAGCTGGAGTCGTGGCGACGCCGGCAGCACCAGGACGGCACCCTCAGCGGCTGGCGGTACCGGGTCACCTGGCGGCCCCAGCGGCTCACCGCCGCCGACCCGGGCAGCTGGCTGCTCGTCGCCCCGCAGCGGGCGGCCGCCACCACGGTCGCCGACGCGCTGCGCGCCGGCGGAGCCACGGTGCACCTGCTGACCGTGGACCCGGCGACCGCCGACCGGGACACCCTCGCCGCCGACCTCGACCGGGCCTGCGCCACGCACCGGCCGACCGGCCTGCTCTCCCTGCTCGCCCTGGACGAGGCGCCGCACCCGGGCCAGGACGCCCTGCCGTCCGGACTCGCGGCGAACCTGCTGCTCCTGCAGGCCCACACCGGCCGGGACAGCGCCACCCCGCTGCCGCTCTGGCTGGCCACCACCGGCGCCGTCGCCACCGACGACGAACCGGCCCTCCGGCCCTGGCAGGCCACCAGCTGGGGCCTCGGCCTGGCCGCCGCCCTGGAACACCCCCGCCACGTCGGCGGCCTCGTCGACCTGCCCGGCACGGTGACCGGGGACCTCGGCGTCGCGCTGGTCACCGCGCTGACCAACACCGAGGGCGAGGACCAGCTCGTCGTCCGTGCCACCGGGACGTACGCACGGCGGCTGGTGCGGGGCGTCGCACCGGCCGAGGGCGTCGGCTGGACCCCGCAGGGCGCCGTCCTGGTCACCGGCGGGACGGGTGCGCTCACCGCACACGCCACCGGCTGGCTCGACCGGGAGGGCGCGTCCGTGGTGCCGCTCGACCAACCGGCCGGCGGCAAGCTCACCGACCGGATGGAACAGCTCGCCGCCGACGGGCGGCCGGTCACCGCGCTGCTGCACGTGCCGGCGGACACCGGCACCGTACCGCTGGCGGAGCTGACCCTCGCCGGCCTCGCCGCCGACCTGCTCGCCACCCTCGGTGACATCCCCCGCTACGCCGACGAGTTGGAGACCCGGTCCCTTCCGGCGCTGCTGCTCTGCTCCTCCACCTCCGGGGTGTGGGGCTCCGGCGGGCGGTCCGGCCAGGCGGCCGGCGACGCCCTGCTCCAGGTCCTCGCCGCGAACCGCCGACAGGCCGGCCTGCCGGCCGCGTCGGTGGCGTTCGGCCCCTGGGCCGACGGCCTCGCCGACGCCGACCTGGACCAGCTCAGCCGGCGCGGGCTGCCCGGCATGGCCCCCGACCTGGCCACCGCCGCGCTGCGGCAGGCCGTCGTCGACGGCGCCCAGGTCGTGGTTGCCGACGTGCGGTGGGACCGGTTCGTGCCGGCGGTCGCCGCCGTCCGGGCCCGGCCGCTGTTCACCGAGATCCCCGAGGCGGCCGAGGCGTTGCGCACCCTGCACGACGCCGAACCGGCCGACGACGGGGCGGCGGACGCGCTGCGCGAACGGCTGCGGCCCCTGCCGGACGCCGAACGCGACGCCGTCCTGGTCGACCTCGTCACCACCCACGCCGCGGCGGTGCTCGGCCTCCCCGGCACCGGGGACCTCGGTCCGGCGCGCGCGTTCCGGGAGGTCGGCTTCGACTCGATGACCGCCGTGCAGCTGCGCAACCGGCTGCGGGCGGCCACCGGGGCCACCCTGCCGGCCAGCGTGGTCTTCGACTACCCGACCCCGCTGGCGCTGGCCCGCCACCTGCGCACCCTCGTGGTGTCCGACGGCGTCGCCACCGCCGGCCTGCTGTCCGAACTGGAGAAGCTCGACGGCCTCTTCGCCGCCAGCGCGCCCGACCCGCTCACCCGGCAGAAACTGCTGGTGCAGATGCAGGCGTTCCTGGCCCGGTGGGGCGACGACCGGCCCGCCGAAGCACCGGTGGCGCCGACCCTCGACGGGGCCAGCGACGCCGAGATATTCGCATTCATCCACCGGGAGCTCGGCGGTCCCGGCGGTGCTGTCGACGGCATTCTCTGAATCGGCCGTCCGACCATTGTCGGACGAGCCGGCGGGGCCGGTGGGTCAGGGCTGTCACGCCCGCCGCCACCGGCCCCGCCGGATCGCCGTACCGGACCGGAGCGGAGCGGCCCCGGCCCAGCCTGCGGCCGGTGGCGTCCATGCCCAGGTAGGGGCGGCCGTAGGGGCACCGTAGGGGTTGTGACCGCCGTCGGCCGACAATTACCTTCCTCCGGTAACCAAGACGCGGTGGGCGCTGCAGAGCTGTTGTCAATGGCAATTCATGGTCGGGTTCGACGGATTGTGGTGTCGCGGCCCGAGGCTGCTGTGGGCGGTATTGGGTCGCCTGGTTGTTCCGGCCCGAAAAGGTGGCGCTAATGGCGACTGAAGACACTCTCCGGGAATACCTGAAATGGGTGACCGCGGACCTCCACCAGACGAAGAGGAAACTCGGCGAGCTGGAGGCGGCGCACCGGGAGCCCATCGCCATCGTCGGCATCGGCTGCCGGTTCCCGGGCGGCGTACGGTCCCCCGAGGACCTGTGGCGGCTGGTCGCCACCGGCGGCGACGCCATCGCCGACTTCCCCGCCGACCGGGGCTGGGACCTGGAACGGCTGGTCCACCCGGACCCCGACCACCCCGGCACCTCGTACGTCGGGCAGGGCGGCTTCCTGGACTCCGCCACCGAGTTCGACGCCGGCTTCTTCGGCATCTCACCCCGCGAGGCGCTGGGCATGGACCCGCAGCAGCGGCTGCTGCTGGAGACCTCCTGGGAGGCGTTCGAACACGCCGGCATCGACCCCGCGACGCTCCGCGGCCACCAGGTCGGCGTCTTCGCCAGCACCACCGGCCAGGACTACGCGGCGCTGTTGCAGGCGCCACCGCCCGGCGTCGAGGGGTACGTCCTCACCGGCACCGCCGCCAGCGTCGTCTCCGGCCGGATCTCGTACGTGCTCGGCGTCGAGGGCCCCGCCGTCTCCGTCGACACCGCCTGCTCGTCGTCGCTGGTCGCCCTGCACCTGGCCTGCCACGCCCTGCGGCAGGGGGAGTGCACCCTGGCGCTGGCCGGTGGCGCCACCGTCATGTCCACCCCGGCCGCCTTCATCGGCTTCTCCCGGCAGCGCGGTCTCGCCGCCGACGGCCGGGTCAAGGCGTTCGCCGGGGCCGCCGACGGCACCGCCTGGGGCGAGGGCGTCGGCGTCCTGCTCGTCGAACGGCTCAGTGACGCCCGCCGCAACGGCCACCCCGTCCTCGCCGTGGTCCGCGGCAGCGCGGTCAACCAGGACGGCGCGTCAAACGGGCTCACCGCCCCCAACGGCCCCTCCCAGCAGCGGGTCGTGCTCCAGGCCCTCGCCAGCGCCCGGCTCTCCCCGGAGCAGGTCGACGCGGTCGAGGCGCACGGCACCGGCACCAGCCTCGGCGACCCGATCGAGGCGACCGCCCTGCTCGCCACGTACGGGCAGGGCCGCCCGGCGGATCGGCCGCTGCGGCTCGGCTCGGTCAAGTCGAACATCGGCCACACCCAGGCTGCGGCCGGCGTCGCCGGGGTGATCAAGATGGTGATGGCGCTGCGGCACCGGACGCTGCCGGCCACCCTGCACGTCGACGAGCCCACCCCGCACGTGGACTGGACGGCCGGCGCGGTGTCGCTGCTCACCGAGGCGCAGCCCTGGCCGGCGGGGGAGCAGCCCCGCCGCGCGGGCGTCTCCTCGTTCGGCATGAGCGGCACCAACGCCCACGTGATCATCGAGGAGGCCCCGGCGGAGACCCCGGACGCCACCACCGCCCCGGTGGCGTCCGGCTCCCCGGCCGTGGGCGCGACGACCGCCACGACCGGCGGCGGCGCGCAGACCGCCACGACCGGCGGCGGCGCGCAGACCGGCACGACCGGCGGCGGCGTGAAGGCCACCACGATCGGCGGCGCTCCGGGCGGCAGCGCGCCGAGCGGCGCGCAGGCCACGACCGGCGGTGTGCCGGACGGCGGCGGCGCGCAGGCCGACGCCCCGGCCCCGGTGACGGCCGCCGGACTGGCGCCCGTGCTGCTCTCCGCCCGCGACGCCGCCGGGCTCACCGCCCAGGCCGCCCGCTGGGCCGACTGGCTCGACACCGACACCGACACCGACACCGACACCGACGCCGCCGAGGCCGGGCCGGTCGATGTCGGCTGGTCGTCGGTCACCACCCGTGGCGCCCTGGAACACCGGGCCGTCGTCCTCGCCACCGACCGCGCCGACCTGCTGCGCGGCCTGCGTACCCTCGCCGACGGGCAGGCCGGGCCGGGCGTCGTCGCCGGGGCCGGGCCGCGCGCCGGGCAGCTCGCCTTCCTCTTCTCCGGCCAGGGCGCCCAACGCGCCGGCATGGGCCGGGAACTGGCCGCCGCCTTCCCCGCCTTCGCCCGCGCGCTGGCCGAGACCTGCGCCGCGCTCGACGCGCACCTGCCCCGGCCGCTGGGGCCGGTGCTCGCCGCCGAGCCGGGCACCGCCGAGGCCGACCTGCTCGACCAGACCCTGTACACCCAGGCCGGGCTCTTCGCCGTCGAGGTGGCGCTGTACCGGCTGCTGGAGTCCTGGCAGGTCGTCCCCGACGTGCTGACCGGCCACTCCATCGGTGAGGTGGTCGCCGCCCACGTCGCCGGGGTGCTCTCCCTGCCCGACGCCGCCGCGCTGGTCGCCGCCCGGGGCCGGCTCATGCAGGCGCTGCCGGCCGGCGGGGCGATGCTCTCCGTCGAGGCCGGGGTGGACGAGGTCGACGCCGTCCTCGCCGCGATCGACGGCCCGCTCGGCGTCGCCGCCGTCAACGGCCCCACCGCCGTGGTCGTCTCCGGCGCCGCCGACGCGGTCGCCGAGGTCGAGCGCGTCTGCACCGACCGGGGGACGCGTACCCGCCGGCTGCGGGTCAGCCACGCCTTCCACAGCCCGCTGATGGAGCCGATGCTCGCCGAGTTCGCCGCCGTGGTGGACCGGCTGGAGCTGCGCGCCCCGACCCTGCCCATCGTCTCCAACCTGACCGGGGCGCTCGTCGACGAGCGGGAGATCCGCAGCACCGCGCACTGGGTGCGGCACGTGCGCGACACCGTGCGTTTCGCCGACGGTGTCGCCCGGCTGCGCGACCTCGGCGTCGGCACGTACCTGGAGGTCGGCCCGAGCGGGGTGCTCACCGCGCTGACCCGGGAGATCCTCGGCCCGGACGCCGACCCGGCGGCCGCCGTGGCGCTGCTGCGCCGGGACCGCCCCGAACCGGCGTCGCTGTTCACCGCCCTGGCCGAACTGCACGTCGCCGGCGTGCCGGTCGGCTGGCGGGACCTCTTCACCGGGGCCGGGCCCCGGCGGGTCCGGCTGCCCGGGTACGCGTTCCACCGCGAGCGCTTCTGGCCCGAGCCGCCCCCGCCCGCCCCGGCCGGCGCGGAGTCCGGCGTGGACGCCGACTTCTGGGCAGCCGTCGAAGAGGCCGACGTCGACGCGCTGCGCGACCAGCTCGGCGGCGACCCGACCGGCGCGGCCGACCCGGTGGACACCCTGCTGCCGGCGCTGCCCGTGCTCGCCTCCTGGCGGCGCAACCGGCACGAGCGGTCCGTGGCCGACGGCTGGTCGTACCAGGTGGTGTGGAAGCCCGTGCCGGTCGCGGAGGGTGACCGGCCGACGGGCCGCTGGCTGCTGGCGCTGCCCGCCGACGCCGCGCCGCACTGGGCGGACGACCTGGCCGCCCTGCTCCGCGCCGGCGGGGACGAGCCGGTGACGCTGCGCGTCGGCGCGGACGACCTGGACCGGGCCGCGCTCGCCGACCGGGTGCGCGCCGTCGTCGCCGACCGGCCGGTCGCCGGGGTGCTGCACCTCGTCGCCGGCCAGGACCGGCTGCTGCCCGCGCATCCCGGGATGAGCGTCGCGGCGGCGACCACCCTCGTGCTGGTGCAGGCGCTGACCGACCTCGACCTCGACGCGCCGCTGTGGTGCGTCACCAGCGGCGCGGTGAAGGCCGGCCCGGCCGACACCGTCGACCATCCGCTGCAGATCCTGGTCTGGGGCCTCGGCCGGGCCGCCGCCGTCGAGCAGCCGCACCGCTGGGGTGGCCTGGTCGACCTGCCGGCCGTCGTCGACGACGGTGTGCTGCGCCGGCTCGCCGCCGTCCTCGCCGGCGGCAGCGGGGAGGACCAGGTGGCCGTCCGCTCCGGCGGTGTCTGGGGCCGCCGGCTCGCCCCGGCCCCCGCACCCGGCCCGGAGCGCAGGGAGTGGTGGGCCGACGGCACCGTCCTGGTCACCGGCGGCACCGGCGCGCTCGGTGGCCACGTCACCCGCTGGCTGCTCGACCGGGGCGCCCGCCGGGTCGTCCTCGTCGGCCGGCGCGGCGCCGCCACCCCCGGCCTGCTCGACGCGTACGCCGACGACGGGCGGGTCACCGCCGCCGCCTGCGACATGACCGACCGGCAGGCCGTCGCGGCGCTGCTGGACTCGCTGCCCGAGCTGACCGCGGTGGTGCACGCCGCCGGCACCGACCAGCTCACCCCGCTCACCGGCACCACCCTCGACGAGTTCTCCCACGTCGTCGCCGGCAAGGTGCTCGGCGCGCTGCACCTCGACGAGTGCCTCGCCGACCGGCCGCTCGCCGCGTTCCTGCTCTTCTCCTCCATCTCCGGGATCTGGGGCAGCGCCGGCCAGTGCGCGTACGGGGCCGGCAACTCGCTGCTCGACGCGCTCGCCGTGCAGCGCCGGGACCGGGGCCTGGCCGCGACCGCCGTCTCCTGGACCGCCTGGGGCGGCGTCGACGGGATGGCCGCCGAGAACGCCGCCACCGAGCAGCTGCACCGGATGGGCCTGCCCACCATCGACCCGCAGCGCGCCCTGGTCGCCCTCGACCGGGCGGTACGGCGACCCACCCCCTGCGTCACCGTCGCCGACGTCGACTGGAGCCGGTTCCACCCGGCGTTCACCCTCACCCGGCCCAGCCCGTTCCTGTCGGAGCTGCCGCAGGTGCGGGCGCTGGTCGAGGCGGAGGCCGACAGCGCCGCCACGCCGGCCGGCGTCGCCGACGCGCTGCGCCACCTGACCGACCTGCCCGAGGCGGAGCAGGAGCGGGAACTGCTGCGCATCGTCAACGCGCAGACCGCCCGGGTGCTCGGCCACGCCACCCCCGACGACCTGCGCGGCCGACCCTTCAAGGACCTCGGCTTCGACTCGCTCACCGCCGTGGACTTCCGCACCCGGCTCAACGAGGCGACCGGGCTGCGGCTGCCGTCCACCGTGGTCTTCGACCACCCCACCCCGGCCGACCTGGCCCGGCACCTGCGCGAGACGGTGTTCGGCGCCGGTGCCGCCGCCCCCGCCGAGCCGGTCGTGGCGGTGGACGCCGACGAGCCGATCGCCATCGTCGCCATGGCCTGCCGGTACCCCGGTGACGTCCGCGCCCCGGAGGCGCTGTGGCGGCTCGTCGCCGACGGCGTCGACGCCATCGGGGACTTCCCGACCGACCGGGGCTGGGACACCCCCACCCCGGACAGCGGCTACGCCCCGGCCGGCGGCTTCCTGTACGACGTCACCGGCTTCGACCCGGCCTTCTTCGGCATCTCGCCCCGCGAGGCCCTGGCCATGGACCCGCAGCAGCGGCTCACCCTGGAGGCGTCCTGGGAGGTGCTGGAACGGGCCGGGCTCGACCCCACCTCGCTCAAGGGCAGCCGCACCGGCGTGTTCGTCGGCGCGTCCACCTCCGGCTACGGCACCGGGCTGACCGAGGTGCCGGAGGGCACCGAGGGGTACCTGATGACCGGCGCCGCGCACAGCATCATCTCCGGCCGGGTGTCGTACACCCTCGGGTTGGAGGGGCCGGCGGTCACCGTCGACACCGCCTGCTCGTCGTCGCTGGTGGCGTTGCACTGGGCCGGTGAGGCGCTGCGTCGGGGCGAGTGCGACCTGGCCCTGGCCGGCGGCGTGACCGTGATGGCCACCCCCGGCACGTTCGCCGAGTTCTCCCGCCAGCAGGGCCTGGCCGCCGACGGCCGGTGCAAGTCGTTCGCGGCGGCGGCGGACGGGACCGGCTGGTCCGAGGGCGTGGGCATGCTCCTGGTCGAGCGGCTCTCCGACGCCCGCCGCCACGGTCACCGGGTCCTCGCGATCGTGCGGGGCAGCGCGGTCAACCAGGACGGCGCGTCGAACGGGCTGACCGCGCCGAACGGTCCGTCGCAGCAGCGGGTGATCCGGCAGGCCCTGGCCTCGGCCCGGTTGTCGACTGCTGACGTGGACGTGGTGGAGGCGCACGGCACCGGCACGACGTTGGGTGATCCGATCGAGGCGCAGGCGTTGTTGGCCACGTACGGGCAGGACCGCGACGGGCACGCGCCGTTGTTGTTGGGGTCGGTGAAGTCGAACATCGGGCATGCGCAGGCGGCGGCGGGTGTGGCCGGTGTGATCAAGATGGTGCAGGCGATGCGGCACGGTGTGGTGCCGGCGACGTTGCACGTGGACGCGCCGTCGCCGCACATCGACTGGTCGGCCGGTGCGGTGGAGTTGGTGACCGAGGCGCGGGCCTGGCCGCAGGTGGACCGGCCGCGTCGGGCGGCGGTGTCGTCGTTCGGCATGTCCGGCACCAACGCCCACCTGATCATCGAGCAGCCCGACGAACCCGACGACGCCACCGACCGCCACGAGCCCACCGTCACCCCCGGGTTGGTCGCCTCCGACACCGTCGCCTGGCCGGTGTCGGCCGGATCGGCCACCAGCCTCGCCACCCAGGCCGCCCGGCTGGCCGCACACCTGCGCGAGCAGACCGAGGTGGACCCCGCCGCCGTCGGCTGGTCCCTGGCCGCCACTCGCGCCACCCTCGACCACCGGGCGGTGGTGGTCGGATCGCGCGTCGAGGAGCTGCTGTCCGGTCTGGACGCTCTGGCGGCCGGTCTGCCGGCGTCCCCTGCGGTGTCGGGGTCGGTGTCGGGTCACGGTGCGGGTCCGGTGTTCGTGTTCCCGGGTCAGGGTGCGCAGTCGGCGCGGATGGCCGCCGGTCTGGTCGGCCGGACGCCGGTGTTCGACGCGCGGCTGGCCGAGTGCCAGCAGGCCCTCGCCCCGTATCTGGACGTGGACCTGGTCTCGGTGCTCACCGGCGAGGACGAGTCGTGGCTCGATCGGGTCGAGGTGGTGCAGCCCGTGCTGTGGGCGGTGGGCGTCGCTCTCGCCGCCGTCTGGCAGCACGTCGGCGTCACCCCGCAGGCGGTCATCGGCCACTCGCAGGGTGAGATTGGTGCCGCGTGTGTCGCGGGCATCCTGAGCCTCGACGACGCGGCGAAGACGGTGGCGTTGCGGTCGCGAGCCCTCGCGGTGCTGCGCGGCACCGGCACCATGGCTTCGATCGACCTCGCTGCTGACGCCGTGGCCGAGCGGCTGCCGGCCTTCGCGGGTGTCGGTGTCGCCGCCGTGAACGGCCCGTCCACGGTGGTCGTCTCGGGTCCGCCGCAGCCGGTGGCCGCGCTGGTGGATGCCTGTCAGGCCGACGGTATCCGCGCCCGCCTGATCCCCGTCGACTACGCCTCGCACTCCGCCGCCGTCCAGGAGGTCGCCGAGCAGTTGCGCGCCGACCTGGCCGACGTGCGCCCGCAGCCCGGCCACGTTCGGCTCGTCTCCACCCTGACCGGTGACTGGGTGGATCCGGCGACGATGAGCGCCGACTACTGGTACGACAACCTGCGTCAGACCGTGCAGTTCGACGCCGCCGTGCGTACCGCGATCGGCGCCGGGCACACCACGTTCGTCGAGATCAGCCCCCACCCGGTACTCACCATGCCGGTCACCGCGATCCTCGACGACACCGACACCCCCGGACACACCCTCGGCAGCCTCCGCCGAGGCGACGACGACCCCACCCGGCTGCTGACCAACCTGGCCACCGCCCACACCATCGGCCTACCCGTCGACCTCACCCGCGTCCTCACCCGTACCCCGACCGTCGACCTGCCCACCTACCCGTTCGCCCGCGACCGGTACTGGTTGCAGAGCACCGGCGTCAGCCGGGCCGGACTGCCGTCGGCCGGCCTGGACGCCGTCGACCACCCGCTGCTCAGCGCCGTGGCCGACCTGCCCGGC
This sequence comes from Micromonospora coxensis, assembly GCF_900090295.1. Classification (NCBI taxonomy): domain Bacteria; kingdom Bacillati; phylum Actinomycetota; class Actinomycetes; order Micromonosporales; family Micromonosporaceae; genus Micromonospora; species Micromonospora coxensis. The sequence continues at coordinate 6,311,221 of NZ_LT607753.1, forward strand.
GACGACGGGCTGCTGCTCACCGGCAGGATCGGCCTCGCCACCCACCCGTGGCTCGCCGACCACGCCGTCCTCGGCACCGTCCTGCTGCCCGGCACCGCCCTGGTCGAGCTGGCCTCCGCGAGCGGCCGGCACGTCGACGCCGCCCACGTCACCGAACTCGTCCTGGAAGCCCCGCTCGTCGTACCCGACACCGGCGGCGTGGACCTGCGGGTCCGGGTCGGCGCGGCCGACGACGACGGCCTCCGGCCGGTCTCCGTCCACTCGTACGACGACGACGGCGAGCGGCCCGGCACGGCCCGGCAGTGGCGGCGGCACGCCCACGGGCTGCTCGCCCCCACCCGACCGGTCACCGCAGGCCCGGCCGGCGCCTGGCCCCCGGCCGACGCCGAGCCGATCGCCCTCGACGCGCTCTACCCGCACCTGGCGGCCGGCGGCTACCACTACGGCCCGGTCTTCCAGGCGCTGCGCGCCGCCTGGCGGCACGGCGACGACATCCTCGCCGAGGTGTCCCTCGACGCCGACCCGACCACCGACACCGCCGGATTCTCCGTGCACCCCGCGCTGCTCGACGCCGCCCTGCACGCCATCGGCGCCGGCGCCCTCGACCGCGCCGACACCGCCCCGGCGGACGGCGACGCGCGACCCGGGCTGCCGTTCTCCTGGACCGGGCTGGCGATCCAGCCGACCCGGGCCCGGGAACTGCGGGTCCGGCTCACCGTCGGCGACGGCGCGGTCGCCGCCACCGTCACCGACACCGGCGGGGTGCCCGTCGCGTCGCTCGACGCCCTGGTGCTGCGACCGGTCACCGCCGACCAGCTCGGCGCCGCCCGGCGCACCGCGCAGCGGTCGCTGCACCGGCTCGACTGGACCGAGCCGGCCGCCGCGCCCGCCGGGGCGCCGCCGCGCGCCGTCGCGCTCGGCGGCGCCTGGCCGGGCGTCGAGACGTACCCGGACCTGGACGCCCTGGTCGCGGCCGTGACCGGCGGCGCGGCCGTGCCCGACGCGGTGCTCGCCGTCTGCGCCGGGCAGCGCGCCGACGAGCCGAGCCCGGCACGGGCGGCGCACCTGGTCAGCCACGAGACCCTCGCCCTGGTGCAGGACTGGCTCACCCGGCCGGAACTGGAGACGGCCCGGCTCGTCGTGGTCACCCGGGGCGCGGTCGCCGTCGACGCCGATGACCGGCTCACCGACCTGCCCGCCGCCACCGTGTGGGGCCTGGTGCGCGCCGCCCAGTCGGAGAACCCGGACCGGATCGTGCTGCTCGACGTCGACGACGATCCCCGCTCCGCCGCCGCGCTGCCCGCCGCCCTGGCCGGCGGTGAGCCCCAGCTCGCCGTCCGCGCCGGCCGGCTGCGGGCGCCCCGGCTGGCCCGGATCGGCCCGCCGGCCTCGGACGTCCCCGACCTCTCCGCCGGCACCGTCCTGGTCACCGGCGCCACCGGCGCGCTGGGCCGGCTCGTCGCCCGGCACCTGGCCACCCGGCACGGGGTACGCCGACTGCTGCTGCTCAGCCGCAGCGGCCCCGACGCCCCCGGCGCGGACGCCCTCACCGCCGAACTGGCCGGCCTCGGCGCCACCGCCCAGGTGGTGGCCGCCGACGTCACCGACCGCGACGCTCTCGCCGTGCTCCTCGACGAGATCCCCGCCGACCGGCCGCTCGTCGGCGTGGTGCACGCCGCCGGGGTCCTCGACGACGGGGTGCTGCCGGCGCTCACCCCCGCCCGCTTCGACGCCGTCCTCGCGCCGAAGGTCGACGCCGCCTGGCACCTGCACGAGCTGACCGAGAAGCTGGACCTCGCCGCGTTCGTGCTCTTCTCCTCCGCGTCCGGGCTGTTCGGCGGGCCCGGGCAGGCCAACCACGCCGCCGCGAACGCCTTCCTCGACGCCCTCGCCCAGCACCGGCGCGCGCGGGGGCTCACCGTCACCTCCATGGCGTGGGGGCCGTGGGCCAACCCCGACCGGCCCGGCGGGCAGCCCGGCCACGTCGACGAACGCCGGATGAGCCGCGGCGGCTTCCACCCGCTCGACGCCGACGAGGGCATGGCCCTGTTCGACGCCGCGCTGCGCCACCCCGACCCGGTCCTCGTCCCGGTCAGCCTGGACCTCGGGGTGCTCGGCCGGCTCGGGCCCGCGCTGCCCCGCCTGCTGCACGGCCTCGTCCGCCCGGTGACCCCCGTCGCGGCGGCCCCGGCGGCCGACACGGCGGCGGCGCTGCGCGACACCCTCGCCGGCACCCCCGAGCCGGACCGGGACCGGGTGCTGTCCGACCTGGTCCGCACCCACGCGGCGGCGGTCCTCGGGTACGCCTCGATGCGCGCCGTCGCCGAGGACAAGGGCTTCGTCGAACTCGGCTTCGACTCGCTGACCGCGGTGGAGTTCCGCAACCGGCTCACCGCCGCCACCGGGCTGCGCCTGCCCTCCACCCTGATCTACGACCGGCCCACCACCACCGCGCTGGTCGGCTACCTGCGCGGCGCGCTGCTGGCCGAGCGGACCACCTCCGCGCTGTCGGTGCTCGGCGAGCTGAACAAGCTGGAGACCGCGATGCGGGCCGTCGCCGACGACGACACCGACCGCAGCGCCGTCGCCGCCCGGCTGCGGGAGCTGCTGACCCTGTGGACGTACGCCGAGCCCGGCGCGGACGGGGCCGCCACCGCCGACGGCGCCCTCGCCTCCGCCACCGCCGAGGAGATCTTCGGCCTGCTCGACGACGAGCTCGGAACGGCCTGACCGCGGATGCCCCGGACCTCTGATCCCGATACGGAGTGGCCCGATGCCCACTGAGGAAGAGTTCCTCGACTACCTCCGGCGCGCCACGGCCGACCTGCGCGAGGCACGGCGGCGGGTGCGCGAGGTGGAGGCGAAGGACCGCGAGCCGATGGCCGTCGTCGGCATGGCCTGCCGGTTCCCCGGCGGGGTACGCGGCCCCGACGACCTGTGGGACCTCGTCGCCGCCGGCCGCGAAGGGCGGGGCGACTTCCCGACCGACCGGGGCTGGGACCTGGAACGGCTGTTCCACGTCGACCCCGACAACCCGGGCACCTCGTACACCGACCAGGGTGGCTTCCTCTACGACGCCACCGGGTTCGACCCCGGCTTCTTCGGCATCAGCCCGCGCGAGGCGCTGGCCATGGACCCGCAGCAGCGGCTGCTGCTGGAGAGCGCCTGGGAGGCGTTCGAGTCCGCCGACCTGGACCCGCAGCGGCTGCGCGGCAGCCGCACCGGCGTCTTCGCCGGCGTCATGTACCACGACTACGCCTCCCGGGTGCTGGACCTGCCCGAAGGTGTCGAGGGGTACCTGGGCACCGGCAACTCCGGCAGCCTCGTCTCCGGCCGGGTCGCCTACACGTACGGGCTGGAAGGGCCGGCGGTCACCGTCGACACCGCCTGCTCGTCCTCGCTGGTCGCCGTGCACCTGGCCGTGCAGGCGCTGCGCCAGCGCGACTGCGACTTCGCCCTGGCCGGCGGCGTCACCGTGCTGTCCACCCCCGGCGTCTTCGCCGAGTTCTCCCGCCAGCGCGGCCTCGCCCCCGACGGGCGGTGCAAGTCGTTCGCCGCCGCCGCCGACGGCACCGGCTGGGCCGAGGGCGTCGGGGTGCTGCTGCTGCAACGGCTCTCCGACGCCCAACGCGACGGCCGGCGCATCCACGCGGTGATCCGGGGCAGCGCGGTCAACCAGGACGGCGCGAGCAGTGGCCTGACCACCCCGAACGGGCCCAGCCAGGAGCGGGTGATCCGGCAGGCGCTGGCCAACGCCCGGCTCGCCCCCGCCGACGTGGACGCCGTCGAGGCGCACGGCACCGGCACCACCCTCGGCGACCCGATCGAGGCACAGGCGCTGCTGGCGACGTACGGGCAGGACCGCGACGGCACGCAGCCGCTCTGGCTCGGCTCGGTCAAGTCCAACCTCGGGCACACCCAGGCCGCCGCCGGGGTCGCCGGCCTGATCAAGATGGTGATGGCGATCCGGCACGGCGTGCTGCCGGCCACCCTGCACGTCGACGCCCCGTCGCCGCACATCGACTGGTCCGCCGGGGCGGTCGCACTGCTCACCGAGGCCCGGCCCTGGCCGGCCGCCGACCGGGCCCGCCGGGCCGCCGTGTCGTCGTTCGGCATCTCCGGCACCAACGCCCACGTCATCCTCGAACAGGCCCCCGCCGTCGAGGAGGCCGAGCCGCCGTCGTCCGCCGCCGTGCCGCCGCTGGTGCCCGTCCTGCTGTCGGCCCGCAGCCCGCAGTCCCTCGCCGCACAGGCCGGTCGCTGGGCCGCGTTCCTCGCCGCCCACGAGTCCGTCCGTCCGGTCGACGTCGCCGCGTCCTCGCGCAGCCGCGCCGGGCTGGACCGGCGTGCCGTGGTGCTCGCCGCCGACCGCGCCGACCTGCTCGCCGGGCTGCGGTCGCTGGCCGACGGCGAGCCGGCCGCGTCGGTGCTCACCGGCCACGCCACGCCCCGGGGCCGGGTCGCGTTCCTCTTCTCCGGCCAGGGCGCCCAGCGCGCCGGCATGGGCCGCGAGCTGGCCGAGGCGTACCCGGTCTTCGCCGCCGCCCTGGACGAGGTCTGCGCCGCGCTCGATGAGCACCTGCCGCGCCCGCTGCGCGAGGTGATGCACGCCGAGGCCGGCACCGACGACGCCGACCTGCTGCACCAGACCGTCTTCACCCAGGCCGCCCTGTTCGCCGTCGAGGTCGCCCTGTTCCGCCTCGCCGGCTCGTTCGGCCTGCGCCCCGACTTCCTGGTCGGGCACTCCATCGGTGAGCTGGCCGCCGCGCACGTCGCCGGGGTGCTCTCCCTCGCCGACGCGGCCACCCTGGTCGCCGCGCGGGGCCGGCTGATGCAGGCGCTGCCCACCGGCGGCGCGATGCTCGCCGTCGCCACCGACGAGGCGTCCGTGGTGGAGTCGCTGGCCGGCGTCCCCGGCCGGATCGGCGTCGCCGCCGTCAACGGCCCCACCGCCGTCGTCGTCTCCGGCGACGCCGAGGCGGTCGACGAGGTGGAGCGGATCTGGCGCGAGCGGGGCGCCCTCACCCACCGGCTGCGGGTCAGCCACGCCTTCCACAGCGCGCTGATGGACCCGATGCTCGCCGAGTTCGCCGCCGTCGCCGCCGGACTCGACTTCCGGCCGCCCACCGTGCCGATCGTGTCGAACCTGACCGGCCGGATCGCCGAGGCGGAGCAGCTGTGCACCCCCGACTACTGGGTGCGGCACGTGCGGGAGGCGGTCCGCTTCGCCGACGCCGTCGACCGGCTCGCCGAGGCCGGCGTCGGCACGTACGTCGAGCTGGGCCCCAGCGGCGTGCTCACCGCCATGGCGCAGAGCTGCCTGACCGACCCGTCCACCGTGCTGGTGCCGCTGTCGCGCAAGGACCGGCCCGAGTCCCGCGCCCTGCTGGAGGCGCTGGCCCGGCTGCACGCCGACGGTCTGCCCGTCGACTTCGACGCCCTGCTCGACGGCGTCGGCGCCCGCCGGGTCGACCTGCCCACGTACGCGTTCCAGCACGAGCGGTACTGGCTGGAGCCGGTGGGGCGGATCGCCGACGTCACCGGCGCCGGGCTCGGCGCGGCCGGGCACCCGCTGCTCGGCGCGGCGGTCTCCGTGGCCGGCGAGGACATGGTGCTGCTCACCGGCCGGCTGGCCCTGGCCACCCACCCGTGGCTCGCCGACCACGCGGTCGCCGGGGTGGTGGTGCTGCCCGGCACCGCGCTGGTCGAGCTGGTCGTACGGGCCGGCGACGAGATCGGCGCGTCCCGGGTACGGGAGCTGACCGTCGTCGCGCCGCTGGCCCTGCCCGGGACCGGCGGGGTCCGGGTCCAGGTGCGCGTCGGCGCGGCCGACGACGTGGGCCTGCGCGCGGTGACCGTGCACGCCCAGTCCGAGGACGACCCCGACGCCGGCTGGGTCCGGCACGCCGAGGGCGTGCTGGCGCCCGCCGACGGCGACGAGCCCGGCCTCGGCGTCTGGCCGCCCGTCGCGGCCACCGAGGTGGACCTCGCCGAGTGGTACGACACCCTCGCCGGGCGCGGCCTCGGCTACGGTCCCGCGTTCCGGGGCCTGCGTCGGCTCTGGACCGGCGACGGCGAGGTGTACGCCGAGGTCGCCCTGGACGAGGAGGCCGCCGGGCAGGCCGGCACGTTCGGGGTGCACCCCGCGCTGCTGGACGCCGCCCTGCACCCGGTCGGGCTGCTGCTGGCCGGCGCGGACGGCGGCCCCCGGGTGCCGTTCGCGTTCTCCGGCGTGCAGGTGCACGCCGCCGGGGCGGCGGCGCTGCGGGTGCGGCTGACCCGCGACGGCGACACGGTGCGGCTGGTCGCCACCGACCCGGCCGGCGCGCCGGTGGTGTCCGTGGACGCCCTCGTGCTGCGGGAGCTGACCGGCCTGACCGCCCCCGGCGTGGCGACCCGCTCGCTGTTCGAGGTCACCTGGCAGCCGGAGGACGTCGGAGCCGTCGAGGACCTGACCGGGTGGGTGCTGCTCGCCGCGGCGGACCGGCCGAACCCGGCGGAGCTGCCCGCCCACCCGGACGTGGCGGCGGTGCTCGCCGCCGTGGACGCGGGGGAGGAGCCGCCGACCGCCCTGGTGCTGCCGGTGACCGCCCCGGCCGGGACGGAGCTGCCCGAGGCCGTGCCCGCCGTCACCGCCGACGTGCTCGGCGTGCTCCAGGCGTGGCTGGCCGCCGACGCGCTGGCCGACTCCCGGCTGGTGGTGCTCACCCGGGGCGCGGTGCCGGCCCGCGACACCGACCCGGTCACCGACCTGGCCGGCGCCGCCGTCTGGGGGCTGCTGCGTTCGGCGCAGTCCGAGCACCCGGACCGCATCGTCCTGGCCGACCTCGACACGGACCCCGACGCCGCCACGCTGGCCGTGCTGGCCGGCGTCGCCGACGAGGCCGCCGGCACCGGTGGGCAGGTGGCGCTGCGCGACGGCCAGGTGCTCACCCCGCGCCTGGTCCGCGTCCCGGCCCCGGCAGACGGCCCGCCGGGGCTCGGCGACGGCACCGTGCTGGTCACCGGCGGCACCGGCGCGCTCGGCGCGCTGGTGGCCGAGCATCTGGTCACCGGGCACGGGGCGCGGTCGCTGCTGCTGGTGTCCCGGCAGGGCCCCGACGCCCCCGGCGCGGCCGAGCTGACCGGGCGGCTGACCGACCTGGGCGCCCGGGTCGAGGTCGTCGCCGCCGACGTGACCGACCCGGAGCGGGTCGCCGCGCTGGTCGCGGGTGTGCCCGGCCGGCTGGCCGGCGTGGTGCACACCGCCGGCGTGCTCGACGACGGGGTGGTCACGGCGATCAGCGCGGACCGGCTGGCCGGGGTACTCGCCCCGAAGGCGACCGCCGCCTGGTGGCTGCACGAGGCCACCCGGGACCGCGACCTCGACCTGTTCGTCGTCTTCTCCTCGGTCGCCGGGGTGCTCGGCTCACCCGGGCAGGCCGCGTACGCCGCCGCGAACACGTTCCTCGACGCGCTCGCCGCGCACCGCCGGCGGGCCGGCCTGCCGGCGGTCAGCCTGGCCTGGGGGATGTGGGACACCACCGGCATGGCCGCCACGGTCGGCGACACCGACCGGGCCCGGTCCACCCGGGCCGGCATCACCCCGATGAGCGTCGCCACCGGTCTGGCACTCTTCGACGCCGCCCTCGCCACCGGCCGGCCGGCCCCGGTGCCGGCCGCGATCGACGTGGCGACGATGCGCGCCCGGGTGGTCGCCGGCCGGGTGCCGTCGATGCTGCGGGTGCTGCTCGGGCCGGTCTCCACCCGCCGGCAGGCCGGCACGGGCAACTGGGCCGACCGGCTCGCCGGGCTGGACCCGCAGGACGCCCGCGACCAGGTCGACGCTCTGGTCCGGGGCCTGGTCGCGCAGGTGCTCGGGCACGGTGGCGCGGACGCGGTGCCCGCCGACCGGGCGTTCCGGGAGCTGGGTTTCGACTCGTTGACCGCGGTGGACCTGCGTAACCGGATCAACGCGGCGACCGGGCTGCGGCTGGCCTCCACGCTGGTCTTCGACTACCCGACCCCGCAGATCCTCGCCGGTCAGGTGTACGCCGAGCTGACCGGCGCGCGCTCCGCCACCGTCACCCCCACCGACCCGGCCAGCACCACCGGACTCGACGAGCCGATCGCCATCGTCGGCATGGCCTGCCGGTTCCCCGGTGGGGCGGACAACCCCGACCAGCTCTGGGAACTGCTCGCCACCGGCGGGGACGGCATCAGCGAGTTCCCCGCCGACCGGGGCTGGGACCTGGACACCCTCTTCGACCCGGACCCGAACCACAGCGGCACCTCGTACGCCCGCCACGGCGGGTTCCTGTACGGCGCGGCCGAGTTCGACCCCGGTTTCTTCGGCATCAGCCCGCGTGAGGCCCTGGCCATGGACCCGCAGCAGCGGCTGCTGCTGGAGACCTCGTGGGAGACGTTCGAGTCCGCCGGTCTGGACCCGCAGCGGCTGCGCGGCAGCCGCACCGGCGTGTTCGCCGGCGTCATGTACCACGACTACGCCTCCCGGCTGATGGACCTGCCCGCCGAGGTGGAGGGCTACATCGGCACCGGCACCTCCGGCAGCGTGCTCTCCGGGCGGGTCGCCTACACCTTCGGCCTCGAAGGACCGGCGGTCACCGTCGACACGGCGTGCTCGTCGTCGCTGGTGGCGTTGCACCTCGCCGCGCAGGCGCTGCGGTCGGGGGAGTGCGACCTCGCCCTGGCCGGTGGCGTGACGGTGATGGCGACCCCCGGCACGTTCATCGAGTTCTCCCGCCAGCGCGGCCTGTCCCGCGACGGCCGTTGCAAGTCGTTCGCCGCCGCCGCCGACGGCACCGGCTGGGGCGAGGGCGTCGGTATGCTCCTGGTCCAACGCCTCTCCGACGCCCAGCGCGACGGCCGCCGGGTCTACGCCATCGTGCGCGGCAGCGCCGTCAACCAGGACGGCGCGTCCAACGGGCTCACCGCCCCCAACGGGCCGTCCCAGCAGCGGGTCATCCGGCAGGCCCTCGCAAACGCCCGACTGTCCACCGTCGACGTCGACGCCGTCGAGGCGCACGGCACCGGCACGACGCTGGGCGACCCGATCGAGGCGCAGGCGCTGCTCGCCACCTACGGGCAGGACCGCCCCGCCGACCGGCCACTGCTGCTCGGGTCGGTCAAGTCCAACCTCGGGCACACCCAGGCCGCCGCCGGCGTCGCCGGGGTGATCAAGATGGTCCAGGCGCTGCGGCACGGCCTGGTGCCGCCCACCCTGCACGTGGACGAGCCGTCCCCGCACATCGACTGGACCGCCGGCGCGGTCACCCTCGCCACCGAGCCGACCCCGTGGCCCGCCGTCGACCGGCCCCGCCGCGCCGCCGTCTCCTCCTTCGGCATCTCCGGCACCAACGCCCACGTCGTCCTGGAGCAGGCGCCCGAGCCGGCCGTCGCCGCCGAGTCCCGCCCCGGCGCCGCCGCCGACGCCGGGATGGTGCCGCTGGTGCTGTCCGCCACCGACCGCGCCGCCCTGCGGGAGCAGTCCGTCCGGCTGCGCGCCCACCTCGCCGCGCACCCCGAGATCGAACCGGCCGAGGTGTCGTACGCCCTCGCCACCACCCGGGCGGCGTTCGGCCACCGGGCCGTCGTGCTCGGCCAGGACCACGCCGACCTGGCCCAGGGCCTCACCGCGCTCGCCGACGGCGACACCGTCCCCACGGTCGTGACCGGGACGGCGCTGCGCAACACCGCCCCCGTCTTCGTCTTCTCCGGGCACGGCTCCCAGTGGCCCGGCATGGCCGTGGAACTGCTGGACACCGCCCCGGTGTTCGCCGCGTCCATCGCCGAGTGCGAGGCCGTCCTCGCGCCCTGGGTGGACTGGTCCCTCACCGACGTGCTGCGCGGCGCCGAGGACGCCCCGCCGCTGGTCGCCTCCGGCGTGGTGCAGCCCACCCTCTGGGCGGTGATGGTGTCCCTGGCCCGGCTGTGGCGCTCGCTCGGCGTCCGTCCCGGCGCGGTGGTCGGGCACTCGCAGGGCGAGATCGCCGCCGCCTGCGTGGCCGGCGCGCTCTCCCTGGAGGACGCCGCCAAGATCGTCGCGCTGCGCAGTCAGGTGCTCGTCGACATCACCGGTCGCGGTGGCATGGTCTCCGTGGCGCTGCCCGCCGAGCGGGCCCGCGAGCTGCTGACCCGCTGGTCGGGCCGGCTCTGCGTCGCCGTGGTCAACGGCCCCGGCTCGGTGGTGGTCGCCGGCGACCACGACGCCCTCGCCGAACTGCTCGCCGTCTGCGCGGCCGACGACGTGCGGACCCGCCCGATCGACGTCGACTACGCCTCCCACTCGCCGCAGGTCGAGGCCGTCGCCGACCGGCTGCTCGACAGCCTCGCCGGGATCACCGCCCGCCCCGCCGAGCTGCCCTTCTACTCCGCGTTGACCGGCGAGCCGACCGACACCGCCACCCTCGACGCCGGCTACTGGTACCGCAACCTGCGCGAGACGGTGAACTTCGAACGGGCCGTACGCAGCCTGCTCGACGACGGCCACCAGGTCTTCCTGGAGGTCGGCCCGCACCCGGTGCTCAGCTTCGGCATGCAGGAGACGATCGACGCCGGCGAGCACGACGCGGCCGTGGTCAACACGCTGCGCCGGGGCGCCGGCGGCTGGCCCCGGCTGCTCACCGCCCTGGCCGAACTGCACGTGCGGGGCGTCGAGGCCGACTGGAACGCCGTCTGCGGGGTGCGCAGCGGCCCGGCCGTGCCGCTGCCCACGTACGCCTTCCACCGCCAGCGGTACTGGCCGGAGGCGCCCGTACGCACCGGCCCGGCGACCGCCGCCGAGGACCCGGTCGACCGGCAGTTCTGGGACGCCGTCGAACGCGCCGACGCCGAGGCGCTCGCCGCCACGATGCGCGTCGACGAGGCCGAGGCCCGCACGCTCGGCGACGCCCTGCCGGTGCTCTCCTCCTGGCGGCAGCGCCGCCGCGACGAGTCCACCGTGGACGCCTGGCGCTACCGGGTGCGGTGGAAGCCGCTCACCGCCGCCACCGGCACCTCGACCGGCGGGACGTGGCTGCTCGTCGCGCCCGCCGCGTACGCCGGTGACCCGCTGGTCGGGCAGGTCGTGCAGACCCTCGGCGAGGCCGGGGCCGACGTGCTCCCGGTGACCGTCGCCGCACCCGACCGCCGGACGCTGGCCGGGCAGCTCGCCGCCGTCGACGCCGACACCGTCACCGGCGTGCTGTCCCTGCTCGCCCTCGACGAGGCCGCCCACCCGGACCGGCCCGTCGTCCCCGCCGGCCTCGCCGGCACCCTCGCCCTGGTGCAGGCCCTCGGCGACGCCGGGATCACCGCCCCGCTCTGGTGCGCCACCCGGGGCGCCGTCTCCACCGGCCGCGCCGACCCGCTGGACCACCCCCGGCAGGCCCTGGTCTGGGGACTCGGCCGGGTCGCCGCCCTGGAACACGCCGACCGGTGGGGCGGCCTGGTCGACCTGCCGCCCGTCCTGGACCGGCGCTCGCGGGGCCGGCTCGCCGCCGCCCTCACCGGCGCCGACCACGAGGACCAGGTCGCCGTACGCCCCTCCGGCCTGTTCGCCCGCCGGCTGGTCCGCGCCGCCGTGGAGAGCACCCCGGACGACACCGGCTGGCGGCCCACCGGCACCGCCCTGGTCACCGGCGGCCTCGGCTCGCTCGGCGCGCACGTGGCCCGCTGGCTGGCCCGCGCGGGCGCGTCGCACCTGGTGCTGACCAGCCGGCAGGGCCCCGCCGCGGCCGGCGCCGCCGAGCTGGAGGCCGAGCTGACCGGGCTCGGCGCGACCGTCACCATGGCCGCCTGCGACGTGGCCGAAGCCGCCGCGCTGCGGGACCTCGCCGACCGCCTCGCCACCGACGGCGTCCGGGTCGACGCGGTGTTCCACGCCGCCGGCGTCGCCCACGCCGGCCCGCTCGCCGACACCGACCTCGCCGAACTGGCCGACGGACTGCACGCCAAGGTCGCCGGCGCGGTCAACCTCGACGCGGTCTTCGGCGACGCCGCCGCGTTCGTGCTCTTCTCCTCCGGCGCGGGCGTCTGGGGCGGCGGTCTGCAGGGCGGCTACGCCGCCGGCAACGCCTTCCTCGACGCCCTCGCCGAGGACCGCCGCCGTCGTGGCCTCGCCGCCACCGCCGTGGCCTGGGGCGCGTGGGACGGCGGCGGCATGCTGGAGACCGACGGCGCCGCCGACCAGATGTTCCGCTCCGGCGTCCGCCCGATGCGCCCCGAGCTGGCCGTCTCCGTGCTCGCCCAGGCCCTCGCCCACGACGAGGCCACCCTCACCGTCGCCGACATCGCCTGGGACCGGTTCCACCAGACCTTCGCGCTGACCCGCCCCCGGCCGCTGATCGAGGACATCCCCGAGGTGGCCCGGATCGTCGCCGCCGCCCGGACCCGCGACGACGACGAGCCCGCCGAGGCGTCCCCGCTGCGCGGCCGGCTCGCCGGGCTCGCCGAGCCGGAGCGCCGCCGCACCCTGCTGGAACTGGTCCGGGTGCACGCCGCCGCGGTGCTCGGGCACGCCTCCGCCGAGGCCGTCGGCGCCGACCGACCGTTCCGGGAGATCGGCTTCGACTCGCTCAGCGCCGTCGAGATGCGCAACCGCCTCGGTGAGGCCGTCGGGCTGCGGCTGCCCGCCACCCTCGTCTTCGACCGGCCCACCCCGGCGCTGCTCGCCGCCTGGCTGGCAGACCGCATCCTCGGCGTCACCGAGCAGAGCGCCGCGCCCACCCGGGCCGCCGCCGCCCTCGACGAACCCGTCGCCATCGTCGCGATGAGCTGCCGCTACCCGGGCGGGGTCGGCACCCCCGAGGAGCTGTGGCGGCTGGTCGCCGAGGGCCGCGACGCGATCGCCGGGTTCCCGGCCGACCGGGGCTGGGACCTCGACGCCATCTACGACCCCGACCCCGACACCCCCGGCACCTCGTACGTGCGCGAGGGCGGCTTCGTCACCGACGTCGGCGGCTTCGACGCCGGCCTGTTCGGCATCTCCCCACGCGAGGCGCTGGTCATGGACCCGCAGCAGCGGCTGCTGCTGGAGACCGGCTGGGAGCTGTTCGAACGCGCCGGCATCGCCCCCGCCGACATGCGGGAGAGCAGCACCGGCGTCTTCGTCGGCACCAACGGCCAGGACTACGCCACCCTGCTGATGGCCGCGAAGGCCGAGACCGAGGGCTACCAGGCGACCGGCAACGCGGCGGCGGTGGTCTCCGGCCGGCTCTCCTACACCTTCGGCCTGCAGGGCCCCGCCGTCACCGTCGACACCGCGTGCTCGTCGTCGCTGGTCGCGCTGCACCTGGCCGTGCAGTCGCTGCGCTCCGGCGAGTGCGACATGGCCGTCGCCGGCGGGGTGACCGTGATGGCCACCCCCGGCCCGTTCCTGGAGTTCGCCCGACAGCGCGGCCTCGCCGCCGACGGCCGGTGCAAGTCGTTCGCCGGGGCGGCCGACGGCACCGGCTGGGGCGAGGGGGCCGGCCTGGTGCTCCTGCAACGGCTCTCCGACGCCCGCCGCGACGGCCGGCGGGTGCTCGCCGTGGTCCGCGGCTCCGCCACCAACCAGGACGGCGCGTCCAACGGCCTCACCGCCCCGAACGGACCAGCCCAGCAGCGGGTCATCCGGCAGGCCCTCGCGAACGCCGGGCTCACCCCCGCCGACGTCGACGCCGTCGACGGGCACGGCACCGGCACCCGCCTCGGCGACCCGATCGAGGCGCAGGCCCTGCTCGCCACGTACGGGCAGGACCGGCCCGCCGACCGGCCGCTGCTGCTCGGCTCGATCAAGTCCAACATCGGCCACACCCAGGCCGCCGCCGGCGTCTCCGGCGTGATCAAGATGGTGATGGCGCTCCAGCACGACGTGCTGCCGCCCACCCTGCACGTCGACGAGCCGACCCCGCACGTCGACTGGGCCGAGGGCGCCGTGGCGCTGCTCGCCGAACCGACCCCGTGGCCCGAGGCGGGCCGCCCGCGCCGGGCCGCGGTGTCCGCGTTCGGGGTCAGCGGCACCAACGCCCACGTCATCCTCGAACAGGCCCCCGACGACACCGACGAGCCCGAGGACCCGCCGCACCCGGTCGCGGCGCTGCCCGTGCTGCCCTGGGCGGTCTCCGGTCACGACGAGGACGGGCTGCGCGCCCAGGCCGCCCGGCTCGCCGACTGGGCGTCGGGCGCACCCGACACCGACACCGCCGTCGCCCGGGCGCTGGCCACCGCACGCTCACCGCTGCGGCAGCGGGCCGTGCTGCTCGCCGCCGACCGTCAGACGTACGTGGCCGGGCTGCGGGCGCTCGCCGCCGGGCAGAGCCACCCCGCCCTCACCCGGGACGTCGCCGAACCCGGCACCCTCGCCGTGCTCTTCTCCGGGCAGGGCGCCCAGCACGCCGGGATGGGTCGGGAGCTGTACCGGACCTTCCCCGCGTTCGCCGAGGCGCTCGACGAGTGCTGCCAGCACCTCGACGCCCACCTGCCCCGGCCGCTCAAGGAGGTGCTCTTCGCCGAGGCCGGCACCGACGACGCCGCCCTGCTGGACCACACCGTCTTCACCCAGGCCGGCCTCTTCGCCGTCGAGGTGGCGCTGCACCGGCTCCTGGAGAGCTGGGGGATCGTCCCCGACCTGGTCGCCGGGCACTCCGTCGGGGAGATCACCGCCGCCCACGTGGCCGGCGTGCTCACCCTGCCGGACGCGTGCACGCTGGTCGGCAACCGGGGCCGGCTCATGCAGGCGCTGCCGGCCGGCGGCGGGATGCTCGCCGTCGCCGCCGGCGAGGCCGAGGTCACCGACACCCTCACCCCGTACGCCGACCGGGTCGCCGTCGCCGCCGTCAACGGGCCCACCGCCGTGGTCGTCTCCGGCGCCGCCGACGCGCTCGCCGAGCTGGCCGCGCACTTCACCGCCCTCGGCGTACGCACCAAGCGGCTCAACGTCAGCCACGCCTTCCACAGCCCGCTGATGGAGCCGATGCTGGCCGAGTTCGCCGCCGTCGCCGCCGGCCTGGACTACGCGCCGCCGACCGTCGCGGTGGTGTCCAACCTGACCGGCCGGGTCGCCGACCCCGAGCTGCTCTGCACCCCCGACTACTGGGTGCGGCACGTCCGGGAGGCCGTCCGGTTCGCCGACACCGTCACCCAGCTGCACTCGCTCGGCGTGTCCACGCTGCTGGAGGTGGGGCCCGACACCGTGCTCACCGCGCTGGCCGCCGACGCGCTGCCGCCCGGCGGGCGCACCCTGGTCACCGGCGTGCAACGGCCCGGCCGGGGCGAGGCCGCGGCCCTGCTCGGCGCGCTGGCCCGGCTGCACTGCCACGGCGTACGCCTCGACTGGGCGGCGCTGCTGCCCGCCGCCGAGCCGGTCGCCCTGCCCACGTACGCCTTCCGGCGCCAGCGGTTCTGGCCGGTCGGCGACGGCGACGTGGTACGCACCGCCGAGCCGGCCGCCCCGGTCGCCGGCCCCGCCGACGAGGCGTTCTGGCAGGCGGTGGCCGACGAGGACGGCGACGGGCTGGCCGCCCGCTTCGGTGTCGACCCGGACCGGCCGCTGCGCGGCCAACTGTCCACCCTGGCGACGTGGCACCGGCAGCGGCAGACCGACACGCTGGTCGACGGCTGGCGCTACCGGATCACCTGGCCGCAGCGGCAGCTCACCGCCGGTCCCGCCACCGGCGACTGGCTGCTCGTCGTCCCCACCGACAGCTCCGCCACGACCGGCCTCGCCGCCGCGACCGCCAGCCCCGGCCCCGACACCGCGACCGCCAGCCCCGGCCCCGACACCGCCGACCGCGTGGGCCACCCGGCCACCGACCGCCCCGCCACCGAGGTCGGGGAGTGGCTCGCCGGGCTGCTCGGCGCGCACGGCGGCACGGTCCGCACCCTCGCCGTCGACCCGGCGACGGTCACCCGCGCCGGGCTGGCCGGACAGCTCGCCGCCGACCCCGGCACCCGGATCGTCTCGTTGCTCGCCCTCGACGAGGGGCCGCACCCCGCGCACCCGGCCGTGCCGGCCGGCCTCACCGGCAACCTCGCCCTGATCCAGGCGGTCACCGACGCCGCCCCGGCCGGGCCGCTCTGGCTGCTCACCCGGCAGGCCGTCAGCACCGGCGCCGGTGACCCGGTCGCCCACCCCGCGCAGGCCACCACCTGGGGCCTCGGCCTGGTCACCGCCCTCGAACACCCGGCCCACTGGGGTGGCCTGCTCGACCTGCCGGCCGTCCTCGACCCGGCCGCCGGGGAGCACCTGCTGCGGGCGCTGACCAACACCGACGCCGAGGACCAGCTCGCCGTCCGTCCGCCCGGGGTGCACCTGCGCCGTCTCGCCCGCGCCGCGCGCGGCGCGCTGCCCGACACCCCGGCCTGGCAGCCACCGGACACCGTGCTGGTCACCGGCGGCACCGGCGCGATCGGCCGGTACGCCGCCGCCTGGCTCGCTCGGCACGGCGCCCGCCGGCTCATCCTGGTCAGCCGGCGCGGCCCGGACGCCCCCGGCGTCGCCGACACCCTGGCCGAGCTGGCCGACCTCGGCGCGCAGGCCCGCGTCGTCGGCTGCGACCTGGCCGACCGGGACGCCGTCGCCGCCCTCGTCGACGGGCTGCGCCGCGACGGCGAGACCGTCCGGGCGGTGGTGCACGCCGCCGGCGTGGGCCGGCTCAACCCGGTGCGCGTGGTCGACCCCGACGAACTCGCCGACGTGGTCGCCGGCAAGACCGCCGGGGCCCGCCACCTCGACGAGTTCCTCGACCCGGAGGCGCTGGAGCTGGTCGTCTACTTCTCCTCCATCGCCGCCGCGTGGGGCGTCGGCGACCACGGCGCGTACGCCGCCGGCAACGCCTTCCTCGACGCGTGGGCGCAGTCCCGGCCCGCCGGCCGGGCCCGGGTGGTCTCGGTCAACTGGGGGCCGTGGGCCGGCGGCGGCATGGTCAGCGACGAGCACGCGGTGGCGATGAGCCGCCGCGGCGTCTCCCTGCTGGACCGGGAGCCCGCGATGGCCGCGCTGCGCGCCGCCGTGACGGGCGACGGCACGGTGCTCACCGTCGCCGACGTCGACTGGGCCCGCTTCGCCCCGGTCTTCGCCTCCGCCCGGCCGCGCCCGCTGATCAGCGACCTGCCCGAGGTGGCGGCGCTGCGCACCGGCCCCGACCCGGCCGCCGACGGCGGCGACGAGGTCCGCACCGGCCTGCGCAAGCGGCTGGCCGACCTCACCGCCGCCGAGCAGAACCGGCTCCTGGTCGACCTGGTCCGCACCGCCGCCGCGGAGGTCATCGGCCACGACAGCCCGTACGCCCTGGAGGCCGACCGGCCGTTCCGTGACCTCGGCTTCGACTCGCTGACCGCCGTGGAGCTGCGCGGCCGGCTGGCGGCGGCGACCGGCCTGCACCCGGCCAGCTCGGTGGTGTTCGACTACCCGACCCCGCAGGCCCTCGCCGAGCACCTGCGCGCCGAACTGGTCAGCGAGGCGTCGGTGCAGACGCTGCCGACGGTCGAGGAGCTGGACCAGCTGGAGGCCGCCCTCGTCCGGCGCGAGCAGGACGACCTGGGCCGGGTGCGGGTCACCATGCGGCTGCACCGGCTGCTGGAACGCCTCGGTGCCGCCGAGCGGGGGGAGACCGAGCGGCCCGAGGAGGCCGCCGAGGTCGCCGACCGGTTGCGGGTGGCCAGCAACCAGGAGCTTTTCGATCTTGTGGACAGGGACCTCGGGCTTTCCTGAGTCACGCGCGTCACGTACCGGTGGAGAACGAGGGAGCGAGATCAACCATGGCGGACGAAGAAAGGCTGCGCGAGTACCTGACGCGGGTCATCGCCGAGCTGCACCAGACCCGCCAACGGCTGCGCGAGGTCACCGCCGAGGAGTCCGAGCCGGTCGCCATCGTCGCGATGAGCTGCCGCTACCCGGGCGGCATCGCCTCGCCCGAGGACCTGTGGTCGTTCGTGTCGGCCGGCGGGGACGCCGTCGGCGAGTTCCCCACCGACCGGGGCTGGGACCTCGACCGGCTGCACCACCCCGACCCCGACAACCCCGGCACCTCGTACACCGCCGCCGGCGGGTTCCTCTACGACGCCGGCCGCTTCGACGCCGCCCTGTTCGGCATCTCGCCGCGGGAGGCCGTGGCCATGGACCCGCAGCAGCGGCTGCTGCTGGAGGTCACCTGGGAGGCGTTCGAACGCGCCGGCATCGCCCCGCTGTCGCTGCGCGGCAGCCGCTCCGGCGTCTTCGTCGGCACCTCCGGGCAGGACTACGCCGCCGTGCTGCACCGCGCCCCCGGCGTCGAGGGCTACGTGCTCACCGGCACCGCCGCCAGCGTCGTCTCCGGCCGGCTCGCCTACACCTTCGGCCTCGAAGGGCCCACGGTCACCGTGGACACCGCCTGCTCGTCGTCGTCGGTCGCCGTCCACCTCGCCTGCCAGGCGCTGCGCCAGCGCGAATGCTCCCTCGCCCTGGCCGGCGGGGCCACCGTGCTGGCCACTCCCGGCCCGTTCGTCGAGTTCTCCCGGCAGCGCGGCCTCGCCGCCGACGGGCGGTGCAAGTCGTTCGCCGCCGCCGCCGACGGCACCGGCTGGTCCGAGGGCGTCGGCATGCTGCTGCTCGAACGGCTCAGCGACGCCCGCCGCAACGGTCACCCCGTCCTCGGGATCATCCGCAGCTCCGCCGTCAACCAGGACGGCGCCTCCAACGGGCTGACCGCCCCCAACGGCCCCGCCCAGCAACGGGTGATCCGGCAGGCGCTGGCCGGCGCGAAGCTCACCCCCGACCTGGTCGACGTGGTCGAGGCGCACGGCACCGGCACCACGCTCGGCGACCCGATCGAGGCGCAGGCGCTGCTGGCCACGTACGGGCAGGACCGTGGGGACGCCGCGCCGCTGCTGCTCGGTTCGATCAAGTCCAACATCGGGCACAGCCAGGCCGCCGCCGGCATCGCCGGGATCATCAAGATGGTCATGGCGATGCGGCACGGCACCGTGCCCGCCACCCTGCACGTCGACGCGCCCACCCCGCACGTCGACTGGACCACCGGCGCGGTCACCCTGGTCACCGAGCCCACCGCGTGGCCGGCCGTGGAGCGCCCGCGCCGCGCCGCCGTCTCCTCGTTCGGCATGAGCGGCACCAACACCCACCTCATCCTCGAACAGCCCGAGCCGGTCCCCGCCGAGGCCGACCGGCCGGAGTCGTCCGCGCCGGTGCCGGTGCTGCTCACCGGCCGTACCCGGGCCGCGCTGCGCCGCCAGGCCGAACGCTGGTCCGCGCACCTGGCCGCCGACCCCGGCCTGCGTACCGCCGACGTCGCCTGGACCTCCGCGACCTCCCGGTCGCCGCTGGAGCACCGCGCCGTCGTCCTCGCCGACGACCGCGACGCCGCGCTGGCCGCGCTGACCGCCCTCGCCGACGACCGGCCCGCCGCCGGACTGGTCACCGGCGTCGCCGCCGACCGGGGCGCCGTCGCCTTCCTGTACTCCGGGCAGGGCGCGCAGCGCGCCGGCATGGGCCGCGAGCTGGCCGCCGCGTACCCCGTCTTCGCGCAGGCCCTCGACGAGGTCTGCGCCCACCTCGACCACCGGCTGCCGAAGCCGCTGCGGACGGTGCTCTTCGCCGAGGCCGGCACCGACGACGCCGCGCTGCTGGACCAGACCCTGTTCACCCAGGCCGGCCTCTTCGCCGTCGAGGTCGCCCTGCACCGGCTCCTCGACTGCTGGGGCATCACGCCCGACCTCGTCGCCGGGCACTCCATCGGCGAGATCACC
This sequence comes from Micromonospora coxensis, assembly GCF_900090295.1. NCBI lineage: Bacteria > Bacillati > Actinomycetota > Actinomycetes > Micromonosporales > Micromonosporaceae > Micromonospora > Micromonospora coxensis. The sequence continues at coordinate 6,330,922 of NZ_LT607753.1, forward strand.
GCCGCCCACGTGGCCGGCGTGCTCACTCTCGACGACGCCTGCGCGCTCGTCGCCGCCCGGGGCCGGCTCATGCAGGCGCTGCCCACCGGCGGGGCGATGCTCGCGATCGCCGCGACCGAGGCCGAGGTGGCCGCGTCGCTGGCCGGGCGGACCGACCGGGTCGCCGTCGCCGCCGTCAACGGCCCCACCGCCGTGGTCGTCTCCGGCGCCGCCGACACCGTCGACGAGCTGGCCGAACTCTGGACCGGACGGGGGGTGAAGGTCCGCCGGCTGCGGGTCAGCCACGCCTTCCACAGCCCGCTGATGGAGCCGATGCTGGCCGAGTTCGCCGCCGTCGCCGACGGGCTCGACCTGCGCGCGCCCACCCTGCCGGTGGTGTCCAACCTGACCGGCGCGCTCGCCGACCCCGACGAGATCCGCACGGCCGGCTACTGGGTGCGGCACGTGCGCGAGGCCGTCCGCTTCGCCGACGGCGTCCGTACCCTGCGCGCCCACGGTGTCGGCACCTTCGTCGAGGTCGGCCCCGACGCCGTCCTCACCGCGCCCACCGAGGAGACCCTCGCCACCGTCGGCGCCGCGCCGGACGTCGCCCCCGCCGTCGTGGTGCCGGTGCTGCGCCGCGACCGCCCCGACCGTCGCGTCCTGCTCACCGCGCTGGCCCAGCTGCACGTCGCTGGGACCCCGGTCCGCTGGGCGGAGCTCTTCGCCGACCGGCCCGGCCGCCTCGTCGACCTGCCCACCTACCCGTTCGAGCGGCAGCACTACTGGGTGCCCGCCGAGGCCCCCGCCGACCCGGCCGCCACCACCGCCGCCCCGGGCCTGCTCGACCGGCGGTTCTGGGAGGCCGTCGAACGCGCCGACCTCGACGCGCTGCGCGACACCCTCGCCGTCGACGACGAGGCCGCCGCCGAGTCGCTGCGTACCCTGCTGCCCGTCCTCGCCGACTGGCGCCGGCAGCGGCAGGCGCACTCCCTGCTCGACGGCTGGCGGTACCGGGCCGAGTGGCAGGTCGCCGCGGAACCCGCCGCCGGCCGCCTCACCGGGGCCTGGCTGCTGGCCGTCCCCGCCGGTCTCGACGACGACCCCGCCGTGCGCGCCGTGCGTGCTGCCCTCACCGCCGCCGGCGCCGACGTGACGGCGTTGCCCGTCGCCCCCGACGTCGACCGGGCCGCCCTTGCCGCCGTCCTCACCGGCACCGACACCGCCGGGATCGTCTCCCTGCTCGCCTGGGAGCCGGCCGCCGCCGACAGCGCCGCGCTGCCCGGCCTCACCGCCACCCTCGCCCTCGCCCAGGCCGCCGGCGACGCCGACCTCGCCGCGCCGCTGTGGCTGGTCACCCGGGGCGCGGTCGCCGCCGCGGCCTACGACCGGCTCACCGACCCCGCGCAGGCCGCGCACTGGGGCCTCGGCCGGGTGGTCGGCGTCGAGGCCCCGCACCGCTGGGGCGGGCTCGTCGACCTGCCGGCCCACCCCGACGCCCGCGCCGCCGGCCGGCTCGCCGCGATCCTCACCGCCACCGACGGCGAGGACCAGTTCGCGGTACGCGGACCCGGCGTCTTCGTCCGCCGCCTGGTCCGCGCCGGCCTCGGCGACCGCCCCCCGGTACGCCGCTTCGCGCCCGCCGGGACCGCCCTGGTCACCGGCGGCACCGGTGGTCTCGGCGCCCGCGCCGCCCGCTGGCTCGCCGCCGCCGGGGCCGCCCACGTCGTGCTGGTCAGCCGGCGCGGCCCCGACGCCCCCGGGGCGGCGGAGCTGGAGGCCGAGCTGACCGGCCTCGGCGCCCGGGTCACCGTCGCCGCCTGCGACATCGCCGACCGGGCCGCCCTCGCCGCCCTGCTCGACCGGGTCGAGGCCGACGGCCCGCCCGTACGCGTCGTCGTGCACACCGCCGGCGTCGCCCAGACCACCCCGCTGGCGCAGGTCACCCCCGCCGAACTGGCCGAGGTGACCGCCGGCAAGACCGCCGGCGCCGCGCACCTGCACGACCTGCTCGCCGACCGGGAGCTGGACGCCTTCGTCGTCTACTCGTCCATCGCCGCCACCTGGGGCAGCGCCGGGCAGGCCGGGTACGCCGCCGGCAACGCGTACCTCGACGCGCTCGTGCAGCAGCGCCGCGCCGACGGGCGGGCCGGCACCGCGATCGCCTGGGGCCCCTGGTCCGACGGCGGCATGCACGGCGCGGACTCCGACCGGCAGCTGCGTCGTCGGGGCGTGCCCGCGATGGACCCCGCCGTGGCGATGGACGCGCTGCGGCAGGCCCTCGACCACGACGACGTCACCCTCACCGTCGCCGACGTCGACTGGAGCCGGTTCGCCCCCGCGTACGCCTCCGCCCGGCGGCGGCCGCTGCTGGACGGCGTACCCGAGGCGAAGGCCGCCCTCGACGGCGGTGTGCCCGCCGACGACGATGACGACGGGCCCGCCGCGACCCTGCGCCGCCGGCTGGCCGAGCTGACCCCGGCCCGGCGGGAGGAGCACGTCACCGAGCTGATCCGGGACCTCGCCGCCGACGTGCTCGGCCACGACGGCGGGGCCGCCGCCGTTCCGGCCGGCACCGCGTTCCGGGACCTCGGCTTCGACTCGCTGACCGCCGTGGAGCTGCGCAACCGGCTCGTCGCCGCGACCGGGCGGGCCCTACCCACCACGCTGGTCTTCGACCACCCCAGCCCGGTCGTGCTGGCCCGCTTCCTGCTCGCCGCGCTGGTCGGCGACGCCACCGGGGACGCCCCGGCGGCCGTCGTGTCCACCGTCGACTCCGACGAGCCGGTCGCCGTCGTCGCCATGTCGTGCCGCTACCCGGGCGGCGTCGACGACCCCGAGCAGCTGTGGCGGCTCGTCGCCGACGGGGTCGACGCCGTCGGTGACTTCCCCACCAACCGGGGCTGGGACCTCGACCGCCTCTTCGACCCCGACCCCGACCACCCCGGCACCAGCTACGCCGACCAGGGCGGATTCCTGCACCGTGCCCCCGACTTCGATGCCGGGTTCTTCGGCATCAGCCCCCGTGAGGCCCAGGCGATGGACCCGCAGCAGCGGTTGCTGCTGGAGACGTCGTGGGAGGCGGTGGAGCGGGCAGGGGTCGACCCGGCGGGGTTGCGGGGTTCACGAACAGGGGTGTTCGTGGGCACCAACGGCCAGGACTATGGGGCCCTGTTGATGCTCGCCACCGACGAGGTGGAGGGCTTCGCCGGTACGGGCAACGCCGCGAGCGTCGTGTCCGGTCGGGTGGCGTACGCGTTGGGGTTGGAGGGGCCGGCGGTGTCGGTGGACACGGCGTGTTCGTCGTCGCTCGTGGCGTTGCACCTGGCGGTGCAGGCGCTCCGGCGCGGCGAGTGCGACCTGGCCCTGGCCGGCGGCGTCACCGTGATGGCCACCCCCGGCACCTTCGCCGAGTTCTCCCGCCAGCGTGCCCTCGCCGCGGACGGCCGCTGCAAGCCCTTCGCCGCCGCCGCCGACGGCACCGGCTGGGGCGAAGGCGTCGGTGTGCTCCTCGTCGAGCGGCTCTCCGACGCCCGCCGCAACGGCCACCCGGTCCTCGCGATCGTGCGGGGCAGCGCGGTCAACTCCGACGGCGCGTCCAACGGGCTGACCGCCCCGAACGGCCCGTCGCAGCAGCGGGTGATCCGGCAGGCGCTCGCCTCGGCCCGGCTGTCGACGGTGGACGTGGACGTGGTGGAGGCGCACGGCACCGGCACCACCCTCGGTGACCCGATCGAGGCGCAGGCGTTGCTGGCCACGTACGGGCAGGACCGCGACGGGCACGCGCCGCTGCTGCTCGGCTCGATCAAGTCCAACATCGGGCACACCCAGGCCGCCGCCGGGGTCGCCGGTGTGATCAAGATGGTGCAGGCGATGCGGCACGGCCTGGTGCCGGCGACGCTGCACGTCGACGCGCCGTCGCACCACATCGACTGGACCGCCGGGGCGGTGGAACTCGCCACCGAGGCGCGGCCGTGGCCGGCGGTGGACCGCCCACGCCGGGCGGCGGTGTCGTCGTTCGGCATGTCCGGCACCAACGCCCACGTGATCATCGAGGCGGCCGACGAACCCGCCGACCCGGCCGTCGTCGCGACCGCCCCGGGGCTGGTCGACGCGGCGGTGTCGGTGTGGCCGGTGTCGGCGCGGTCGAAGGCGGCGCTGGCGGGTCAGGCCGCCCGGCTGGCCGGGCACGTGCGCGGGCAGGCCGAGGGTGTGGATCCTGCTGCGGTGGGGTGGTCCCTGGCGACGACGCGGTCGGTGTTCGACCAGCGGGCGGTGGTGGTCGGGTCGCGCGTGGAGGAGCTGCTGTCGGGTCTGGACGCCGTCGCGGCCGGTCTGCCGGCGTCCCCTGTGGTGTCGGGGACGGTGTCGGGTCACGGCGCGGGTCCGGTGTTCGTGTTCCCGGGTCAGGGGGCGCAGTCGGCGCGGATGGCCGCCGGTCTGGTCGGCCGGACGCCGGTGTTCGACGCGAAGCTCGCCGAGTGCCAGCAGGCCCTCGCCCCGTACTTGGACGTGGACCTGGTCTCGGTGCTCACGGGCGAGGACGAGTCGTGGCTGGAGCGGGTCGAGGTGGTGCAGCCCGTGCTGTGGGCCGTCGGCATCGCCTTGGCGGCGGTGTGGCAGCACGTCGGTGTGACGCCGCAAGCCGTGATCGGGCACTCGCAGGGGGAAATCGGTGCGGCCTGTGTGGCCGGGATCCTCACCCTCGACGACGCGGCGAAGACCGTGGCGCTGCGCTCGCGCGCGCTCGCGGTGCTGCGCGGCACGGGCACGATGGCCTCGATCGACCTGCCCGCTGACGCAGTGGCCGAGCGGCTGCCGGCCTTCGAGGGAGTCGGGATCGCTGCCGTGAACGGCCCGTCGACGGTGGTGGTGTCGGGTCCGCCGCAGCCGGTGGCGGATCTGGTCGACGCCTGTCAGGCCGACGGTATCCGCGCGAGGCTGATCCCCGTCGACTACGCCTCCCACTCGGCGGCCGTGCAGGAGGTCGCCGAACAACTCCGCGCCGACCTCGCCGACATCACCCCGCAGCCCGGCCACGTCCGGCTCGTCTCCACCCTGACCGGCGACTGGGTCGACCCGGCCACCATGACGGCCGACTACTGGTACGACAACCTGCGTCAGACCGTGCAGTTCGACCCCGCCGTGCGTACCGCGATCGGCGCCGGGCACACCACGTTCGTCGAGATCAGCCCTCACCCGGTGCTCACCATGCCGGTCACCGCGATCCTCGACGACACCGACACCCCCGGACACACCCTCGGCAGCCTCCGCCGAGGCGACGACGATGCGACCCGGCTACTGACCAACCTCGCCACCGCCCACACCATCGGCCTACCCGTCGACCTCACCCGCGTCCTCGCCGGCACCGACACCGTGCCACTGCCCACCTACGCCTTCGACCGGGGCAGCTACTGGCTGCGGCCGTCGGCGCACCGGGGCGGCGACGTCGGCTCCGCCGGCCTCCAGGACGCCGGGCACCCCCTGCTCAGCGCCGCCATCGCCGTCGCCGACGACCAGACGGTGGTGCTCACCGGGCGGCTGTCGGCGCGTACCCACCCGTGGCTCGCCGACCACGCGGTCGGTGGGGCGGTGATCGTCCCCGGGACCGGCCTGGTCGACATGGTCATCCGGGCCGGCGACGAGGTCGACGCCGGCCAGCTCGGCGACCTCACCCTGATCAGCCCGCTCGTCCTGCCCGCCGGTGGGGCCGTGCAGGTGCAGGTACGCGTCGGCGCGCCCGACGACACCGGCGAGCGGACCGTCACCGTGCACTCCCGCCCCGAGGCCGCCGGCGACACCTGGACCCGCCACGCCGAAGGGCTGCTCCTGCCGCACCTGCCCACCCCGCTCGTCGTACCCGGACAGTGGCCGCCCGCCGACGCCGTCGAGGTCGACGCCGACCTGGACGCCTGGTACGCCGAGATGGCCGCCGGGGGCCTCGCCTACGGCCCCGCCTTCCGGGGCCTGCGCCGGGTCTGGCGCGGCGCCGACGAGGTGTACGCCGAGGTGGCCCTGCCCGACGAGGTGGCCGCCGACGCGCCCCGGTTCGGGCTGCACCCGGCGCTCTTCGACGCGGCACTGCAGGCCTGCGGCCTGACCGACCTGCTGGGCGACGGTGACGCCACCGGGACGGGCTGGATGCCGTTCGCGTTCCGCACCGTCGGCCTGCACGCCCACGGCGCCACCCGGCTGCGGGTGCGGCTGCGGTCGCTCGGCCCGGACACCGTCGCGGTCACCCTCGCCGACACCGCCGGGCAGCCCGTCGCCACCGTGGAGTCGCTGACCTTCCGCCCGGTCGCCGCCGGCCGCGCCGATGAGGCAGCCGCCCTGCGCCGCACCGCACTGTTCCACCTGGACTGGACGCCGCTGCCGCAGCCGGCCGACCCGGCGGCGTCGACCACCGGCTGGGCGGTGCTCGGCGACGACCCTCTCGGCCTCGCCGCCGCGCTGACCGCCGCCGGCCACCCGGTGACCAGCCACCGCGATTTGGCGGCGCTGGTCGCCGCGATCGGGCCCACCGGGGACGTACCCGACGTGGTCGTCGCGGCACGTAGCGACGCGGACCCGGCGCGGATCCACGAGGCCGCCACGACCGGGACCGGGAGTGCCCCGACGGACCCGGCGCGGACCGACGAGGCCGCGCACGACGCCGCCCGCGACGCCCTCGCGCTCGTGCAGGGCTGGCTCGGCGAGCCCCGGCTGGACCGCGCCCGCCTGGTCCTGCACACCACCGGTGCGGTCGGCGCGGCCCCCGGCGAAGCCCCCCGCGACCTCGCCCGGGCCGCCGTGTGGGGGCTGGTCCGGTCGGCGCAGGCCGAACATCCCGGCCGGTTCACGCTGCTCGACACCGACGCCGCCGCCATCTCCCTGGCGGCCGTCCCTGAGGCCGTCGCCGCCGGCGAGCCGCAGGTCGCGGTCCGCGACGGCGCGCTGCTCGCCCCCCGGCTGGTCCGGGCCCGGGACGCCGGGGTGCTGCCGCTGCCCGGCGACGACGTGCCGTGGCGGCTCGACGTCACCGAGAAGGGCACCCTGGAGAACCTGGCCGTGCTGCCCTGCCCGGAGGTCACCGAGGCGCTGCCGGCGGGGCAGGTCCGGGTCGCGATGCGCGCCTCCGGGCTCAACTTCCGCGACGTGGTGCTGACCCTCGGCATGGTCCCCGACCAGGAGGTGCTGGGCAACGAGGGCGCCGGCGTGGTGCTCGAGGTCGGCCCCGGCGTCACCGGCGTCGCGCCCGGCGACCGGGTGACGGGCCTCTTCTCCGGCTCCTTCGCCACGGTCGCGGTCACCGACCACCGGCTGGTCACGCGCATCCCCGACGACTGGTCGTACGCGGAGGCCGCCACCGTGCCCGTGGTGTTCCTGACCGCCTGGTACGGGCTGGTCGAGCTGGCCCGGCTCGGCGCGGGGGAGTCGGTGCTGGTGCACGCGGCGGCCGGCGGCGTCGGCATGGCCGCCGTGCAGATCGCCCGCCACCTCGGCGCCGAGGTCTACGGCACCGCCAGCCCCGGCAAGTGGCCGGCGCTGCGGGCCACCGGCTTCGACGACGCGCACGTCGCCTCCTCCCGCACCCTCGACTTCGTCGACGAGTTTCGCGACCGCACCGGCGGGCGCGGCGTCGACGTGGTGCTCAACGCCCTCAGCGGCGAGTACGTCGACGCGTCGCTGCGGCTGCTGGCCCCCGGCGGACGGTTCGTCGAGATGGGCAAGACCGACAAGCGCGACCCGCAGCGGGTCGCCGCCGAGCACCCCGGGGTCAGCTACCAGGTCTTCGACCTCATCGAGGCCGGCCAGGACGCCATCGGCCGGATGCTCGCCGAGCTGATGGCGCTCTTCGCCACGGGCGCGTTGCGTCCGCTGCCCCGCCGCGACTGGGACGTGCGGCGGGCCCCCGAGGCGTTCCGCTTCCTCAGCCAGGCCCGGCACGTCGGCAAGCTCGCCCTGAGCATCCCGCAGCCGCCCCGGCTCGACGGCACCGTGCTGGTCTCCGGCGCCACCGGCACCCTCGGCGCGCTGCTCTGCCGGCACCTGGTCACCGCGCACGACGCCCGGCACCTGCTGCTGGTCAGCCGGCGCGGCCCGGACGCCGAGGGCGCCGACGCGCTGCTGGCCGACCTGAAGGCGCTCGGGGCGGAGGTGTCGATCGTCGCCGCCGACCTGACCGACCCGGACGCCGTCGCCGACGTGCTGTCCATGGTGGACGCCCGACACCCGCTGCGGGCGGTCGTGCACGCCGCCGGGGTCCTCGACGACGCCACCGTCGAGTCGCTCACCCCCGACCGCCTCGACGCGGTGCTGCGGCCGAAGATCGACGCGGCCTGGCACCTGCACCGCGCCACGCTCGACCACGAGCTGACCGCGTTCGTGCTCTTCTCCGCCGCCGCCGGCGTGTTCGGCGGCCCCGGGCAGGGCAACTACGCCGCCGGCAACGCGTTCCTCGACGCCCTCGCCGAGCAGCGGCGGGCCCTCGGCCTGCCGGCGGTCTCCCTCGCCTGGGGCCGGTGGGCGCAGGCCAGCGGTATGACCGGGCACCTCGACGCCGCCGACATCCGCCGCCTCGACCGGGGCGGCATGGCCGCCCTCTCCACCGACGAGGCGCTGGCCCTGTTCGACGCGGCCTGGCGGTCCGAGCGGGCGGTGCTGGTGCCGGCGAAGATCAGCACCGGGCCGGCGGCGGCCGGCGCGCCGGTGCACCCGCTGCTGTCCGGGCTGGTCCGCGCCGCCGGCCGCCGGGCCGCCGCCGGTGAGGCCGCCGACGGGCAGGCGTTCGCCGAGACGCTGCGCGGCCTGAGCGACGACAAGCGGGTACGCGCCCTGCGCGACCTGGTGCTGTCGCACGTGGCCGTCGTCCTCGGCCACGGCGCCCCGGCGGCCGTCGAACCGACCCGGGCGTTCCGGGAACTCGGCTTCGACTCGCTCACCGCGGTCGAGCTGCGCAACCGGCTCGGCGCGGCCACCGGGCTGCGGCTGCCGGCCACGCTGGTCTTCGACAACCCGACGCCGACCGCGCTCGCCACGCACCTGGCCGGGCAGTTCGGCCCGGCCGACGGGGCGGACCCGTCGGCGGCGGCCGGGCGGGAACTCGACCGGCTGGAGGCGGCGCTGGCCGGCCTCGACCCGGCCGACGAGGCGTTCCGCCGGATCACCGATCGGCTGCACGGCCTGCTCGACCGGCTGGACGAGCGGCAGTCCGACGCCGGCGGCGACGACGACCTCGAGTCGGCCACCGCCGAGAACATCTTCGACCTGATCGACCGCGAGCTGGAGACGTCGTGACCGCCAGCCGCAACGACCACGGCATGCCGAGTGAGGTGGGTCCACGGTGAGCAACGAGGACGAGAAGTACGTCGAGTACCTGAAGCGTACGACCTCGGAGCTGCGGCGCACCCGGCGGCGGCTGCGGGAGCTGGAGGCCCGGGACGCCGAGCCCGTCGCCATCGTCGCGATGAGCTGCCGCTACCCGGGCGGGGTGTCCTCACCCGAGCAGCTGTGGGAGCTGGTGCGCGACGGTGGGGACGGCATCGGCCCGTTCCCCGCCGACCGGGGCTGGGACCTCGACCGGCTGTTCCACCCCGACCCCGACCACCCCGGCACCAGCTACGTGCGCGAGGGCGGCTTCGTCTACGACGCCGCCGACTTCGACCCCGACCTGTTCGGGATCAGCCCCCGCGAGGCACTGGCCATGGACCCGCAGCAGCGGCTGCTGCTGGAGACGTCCTGGGAGGCGTTCGAGCGGGCCGGCCTGCCGCTGGCGACCGTGCGGGGCAGCCGTACCGGGGTGTTCGTCGGGGCGGCGTCGCACGGCTACGACGGTGTCATGGCCCAGGCCGAGAACGGCGAGGGTCACCTGCTCACCGGCAACGCCACCAGCGTCATCTCCGGCCGGGTCGCCTACACCCTGGGACTGGAGGGGCCGGCGGTCACCGTGGACACCGCCTGCTCGTCGTCGCTGGTCGCGATCCACCTCGCCGCGCAGGCGCTGCGCAACGGCGACTGCGAACTGGCCCTCGCCGGGGGCGTGACGGTGATGCCCACCCCGGCGGTCTTCGTCGGCTTCAGCCGCCAGCGGGGCCTCGCCGCCGACGGCCGGTGCAAGGCGTTCGCCGCCGCCGCCGACGGCACCTCCTGGTCCGAGGGGATCGGGATGCTGCTGCTCACCCGCCTCTCCGACGCCCACCGCCACGGCTACCCGGTCCTCGCCGTGGTGCGTGGCAGCGCCGTCAACCAGGACGGCGCGTCCAACGGGCTCAGTGCCCCGCACGGCCCCTCCCAGGTCCGGGTCATCCGGCAGGCACTCGCGAACGCCCGGCTCACCGCCGAGCAGGTCGACGTGGTGGAGGCGCACGGCACCGGCACCCGGCTCGGCGACCCGATCGAGGCGCAGGCGCTGCTGGCCACGTACGGGCAGGAGCGGGGCGAGGCCGCGCCGCTGCTGCTCGGCTCGGTCAAGTCGAACATCGGCCACACCCAGGCCGCCGCCGGGGTCGCCGGGGTGATCAAGATGGTGCAGGCGATCCGGCACGGGGTCGTCCCGCCCACTCTGCACGTGGACCAGCCGTCCCCGCACATCGACTGGAACGCCGGCGCGGTCCGTCTCGCCACCGGGGCCACGCCGTGGCCGGCCGTGGACCGGCCCCGCCGGGCGGCCGTGTCGTCGTTCGGCGTCTCCGGCACCAACGCGCACACCATCATCGAACAGGCGCCCAGCCCCGAGGAGACGGAGGCCGCGCCGGCCCCCACCGCCGACCGTCCGGTCGTGCCGGTGCTGCTCTCCGCCCGTACCGACGCCGCGCTCGCCGCGCAGGCCGGCCGCTGGGCGGCCTGGCTGGACGCCGACGCCGACCTGCGTCCGCTCGACGTGGCGTACTCGTCGGTGGCCTCCCGCGCCGTCCTGGACAGCCGGGCCGTGGTGCCGGCCGCCGACCGTGACGACCTGCTGGCCGGGCTGCGTGCCCTGGCCGCCGGCACCCCGGCGGGCAACCTCCACACGGGTACGGGAGCGACGCGCGGCCAGCTCGCCGTGCTCTTCTCCGGTCAGGGCGCGCAGCGCGCCGGCATGGGCCGGGAGCTGTACGCCACCTTCCCGGTGTTCGCCGCCGCGCTGGACGAGGTGTGCGGTCATCTGGACCGGGCGTTGCCGCAGCCGTTGCAGTCGGTGTTGTTCGCCGACGAGACCGGGCTGCTGGATCAGACCGTGTTCACCCAGGCCGGTCTGTTCGCGGTCGAGGTGGCGTTGTTCCGGCTCGTCGAGTCGTTCGGTGTGGTGCCGGACTTCGTGGGTGGGCATTCGGTCGGGGAGATCACCGCCGCGCACGTGGCGGGGGTGCTGTCCCTGGAGCACGCGTGCGCCCTGGTGGCGGCGCGGGGCCGGCTGATGCAGGCGTTGCCGGCCGGTGGCGGGATGCTCGCCGTCGCCGCGCCGGAGGCCGAGGTGGCGGCGTCGCTGGACGGTTTGGCCGAGGTGGGTATCGCCGCCGTGAACGGCCCGACCTCCGTGGTGGTCTCCGGTGCGCTGGACGCCCTCGACCAGGTGGAGCGGATCTGGCGGGAGAAGGGGGCGCGCACCCGTCGGCTGGCGGTCAGTCACGCGTTCCACAGTCCGTTGATGGAGCCGATGCTGGCGCGGTTCCGGGCGGTGGTGGAGAAGCTGACCTTCGCCGCGCCGGTGCTGCCGATCGTGTCGAACCTGACCGGTGCCCTGGCCGACGCGGACGAGATCCGCACCGCGGACTACTGGGTGCGGCACGTGCGAGAGGCGGTGCGGTTCGCCGACGGTGTCACCGCGCTGCGGGCGGCCGGTGTCGACACGTTCCTGGAGATCGGGCCGCAGAGCGTCCTGACCGCGATGACCGCCGACGCGCTGCCCGCCGACGCGGGTGTGCTGGCGGTGGCCGCCCAGCGCAAGGACCGCACCGAGGTCGCCGGGCTGCTCGCCGGCCTGGCCGAACTGCACGTCGCCGGGGTGCCCGTCGCGTGGCACACCTGGTTCACCGACACCGGCGCGACCCGGGTCGACCTGCCCACGTACGCCTTCCAGCACCAGCGGTACTGGCCCGACGGTCCCACCCCGGCCAGCGCGCAACCGGACGGCGTCGAGGGCGACTTCTGGGCCGCCGTGGAACGCGGCGACCTGACCGAGGTCGCCGCCCACCTCGCCGTGCAGGACGATCCGGCCGCCGTCGAGGCGCTCGCGCCCGCCGTGCCCGTGCTGTCGTCGTGGCGGCGGGCCCGGCTGCGCGACGCCGTGGTGGACGGCTGGTCGTACCGGATCGACTGGGAGCCGGTCCGCCCCGCCCCCGCCCCGCAGCTCACCGGCCGGTGGCTGGTCGTCACCACCGACGCCGACACCACCGACGCGGCGGACGCGTTGACCCGCGCGGGCGTGCCGGTCGACCACCTCGCCGTCCGCCCCGACACCGGGCGGTCCGAACTGGCCGAGGCGCTGCGGCAGCACGGCGAACAGGGCTGGGCAGGCGTGCTCTGCGTCCTGCCCGAGCGGGACCGGCCGCTGCCGGACGCCCCCGCGGTGCCCGCCGGCACGGCGCTGCTGCTCACCCTCACCCAGGCGCTGGCCGACACCGGCCTGCCCGGCCGGCTCTGGTGCCTCACCCGGGGCGCCGTCGGCGTCGGCGGCGGGGAGAGCGTCAGCGCTCCCTCGTCGGCCGCGGCCTGGGGCCTCGGCCGGGTGATCGCCCTCGAACAGCCCGACCGCTGGGGCGGCCTGATCGACCTGCCCACCCGCACCGCCGACGCCTCCCGCACCGGCGACGCCTCCCGCACCGGCGACGCCGTCCGCACCGGCGACGCCGTCCGCACCGGCGATGCGACCGGCACCGGCGACGCGACCGGCACCGGCGACGCCGCCGGCACCGGATCGGTCACCACCCCCGACGCGGCCACGGAGCGGGTCGATCCGGACGCCGCGCCGGTCGTGGCCGGCGGGGCCGCCCCGCTCGACCGGGTCACCGGGGACGCGCTGCTCGCCGTCCTCGCCGACGGCGGCCACGACCAGGTGGCGATCCGCCCGCAGGGCGTCTTCGGCCGCCGCCTGGTGGCCGCCGCCCCGCCGGCCGGGGCGGGTTGGCGGCCGTCGGGCACCGTGCTGGTCACCGGGGGCACCGGCGCGTTGGGTGGGCACGTGGCCCGGTGGCTGCTGGCCAACGGGGCGGCCGAGGTGGTGCTGGCCTCCCGGCGTGGCCCGGACGCCCCGGGCGCGGCGGAGCTGGTGGAGGAGCTGGGCGGCTCCGCCCGGGTCGTCGGCTGCGACGTCACCGACGCCGACGCGGTCGCCGCGCTGGTCGCCGGGCTGCCGGCGCTCACCGCCGTCGTGCACACCGCCGGGATCGTCGACGACGGCGTGCTCGACCGCCTCGACCTCACCCGGATGCAGACCGTCCTGGACGGCAAGGTCCGCGCCGCCCGGGTGCTGCACGAGGCCACCGCCGGCCGGGACCTCGACGCGTTCGTGCTCTTCTCCTCCCTCGCCGGCGTCGTCGGCAGCGCCGGGCAGGGCAACTACGCGGCGGCCAACGCCTACCTCGACGCGTTCGCCGACTGGCGGCGCGGCCAGGGACTGCCCGCCACCGCCGTCGCCTGGGGCGCCTGGGCCGCCGACGGGATGGCCGCCGCCACCGCCGCGCTGACCGCCCGGCTGATCCGCGGCGGCGTCAATCCGCTGCCCGCCGCCGAAGCGGTCACCGCCCTCGGCCGGCTCGTCAACACCGCCGCGCCGGCGGTCACCGTCGCCGATGTCGACTGGGGACGCCTCGCCGCGTCCTGGGGCCGCACCGACCCGCTCATCGCCGCCCTGCCCGGGGTGCCCGCCGTCCCGTCCGGCACCGCCCGCGCCGTGGTCGTCGGCCGGACCCTGCCGCAGCTCACCGAGCTGGTCCGGACCCAGGCCGCCGTGGTGCTCGGCTACCCGGCCGGGCAGCCGCTGCCCGAGCGGACCTTCCGCGACCTCGGCTTCGACTCGCTCACCGCCGTCGAGCTGCGCAACCGGCTGGCCGCCGAGACGGGCATGGCCCTGCCGGCCACCCTCGCCTTCGACCACCCCACGGTCGCCGAACTCGCCGCCCACCTGCACGGCCTCACCGCCGGCCAGACCACCGGCGAGGTGGTCGCCGACGGCGCCGACCTGCGCCGCGAACCCGTCGCCATCGTTGCGATGAGCTGCCGCTTCCCCGGTGGCGTCGGCTCACCGGAGCAGCTGTGGGACCTCGTCGCCGCGGGCGCCGACGCGATGACCCTGATGCCCGGCGAACGCGGCTGGAACATCGCCGAGCTGTACCACCCCGACCCCGACCACCTCGGCACCAGCTACGTGCGCGAAGGCGGATTCGTCGCCGGGGCCGGCGAGTTCGACCCCGCCCACTTCGGCATCAGCCCTCGCGAGGCCCTCGCCATGGACCCGCAGCAGCGACTGCTGCTGGAGGCCACCTGGGAGGCGTTCGAGCGGGCCCGGATCGACCCGACCGCGCTGCGCGGCAGCCGCACCGGCGTGTACGTCGGCACCAACGGCCAGGACTACGGCTCGCTGCTGATGGCCGCCGGGGACGTCGACGAGAACTACCTCGCCACCGGCACCTCCGCCAGCGTCATCTCCGGGCGGCTGGCGTACACCTTCGGGCTGCACGGCCCGGCCGTCACCGTCGACACCGCCTGCTCGTCGTCGCTGGTCGCCCTGCACCTCGCCGCGCAGGCCCTGCAGGCGGGGGAGTGCGACCTCGCCCTCGCCGGCGGCGCCACCGTCATGGCCACCCCCGGCATCTTCGTCGGCTTCTCCCGCCAGCGTGGCCTCGCCGCCGACGGCCGGTGCAAGCCGTTCGCCGGGTCCGCCGACGGCACCGGCTGGGGCGAGGGCGTCGGCCTGCTGGTCCTGCAACGGCTCTCCGACGCCCGTCGCGACGGCAACCCCGTGCTCGCCGTCGTCCGCGGCAGCGCCGTCAACCAGGACGGCGCGTCCAACGGGCTCACCGCCCCCAACGGACCCGCCCAGCAGCGCGTCATCCGGCAGGCGCTGGCCAACGCCCGGCTCACCCCCGCCGACGTGGACGCCGTCGAGGCGCACGGCACCGGCACCACCCTCGGCGACCCGATCGAGGCGCAGGCGCTGATCGCCACGTACGGGCAGGACCGGCCCGCCGACCGTCCGCTCTGGCTCGGCTCGATCAAGTCGAACATCGGCCACACCCAGGCCGCCGCCGGCGTCGCCGGGGTGATCAAGATGGTGCTCGCCATGCGGCACGGGGTGCTGCCGCCGACCCTGCACGTCGACGCGCCCACCCCGCACGTCGACTGGTCCGCCGGCAGCGTCGCGTTGCTCACCGAGGCCCGCCCCTGGGAGCCGGTCGACGGCGTCCGCCGCGCCGGGATCTCCTCCTTCGGCATCAGCGGCACCAACGTGCACACCATCCTGGAACACGCGCCCGAGCCGGAGCCGGCCGCCGACGATCCGGTCGACGGTCCGGTGCGCGAGCTGCCCTGGGTGCTCTCCGGCCGTACCGCCGGGGCGCTGGCCGCCCGCGCCCGCGACCTGCGCGCGCACCTGGACACCGTCACCGACGCCGCGCTGCCCGACGTCGGCTGGTCCCTGGTCGCCACCCGGGCGGCGCACGACCACCGGGCCGTCGTCCTCGCCGCCGACCGCGCCGGGCTGACCGCCGCGCTGGACGCGCTCGCCGACGGCCGGCCCGCCGCCGACACCGTCACCGGCGCCGCCGGCACCGCCGGCGAGGTCGCATTCGTCTTCCCCGGGCAGGGCTCCCAGTGGGCCGGCATGGCCGCCGAACTCCTCGACACCGCCCCGGTCTTCGCCGACACCTTCGCCGCCTGCGCCGAGGCGCTGCGCCCGTACGTCGACTGGTCGCCGGTCGACGTGGTGCGCGGCGCGGCCGACGCGCCCTCCCTGGAGCGGGTCGACGTCGTGCAGCCCACCCTGTTCGCGGTCGGGGTCTCCCTCGCCGCGCTCTGGCAGTCCTACGGGGTGCGCCCGGCCGCCGTCATCGGCCACTCCCAGGGCGAGATCGCCGCCGCGTACGTCGCCGGGGCGCTCGACCTCGACGATGCGGCGGCCGTGGTCGCCCTGCGCAGCCGGATCATCGCCGGCATCGCCGGGGACGGCGGCATGGTCTCCGTCGCCACCACCGCCGACGAGGCGAGCGCCACCATCGTCCGCTGGGACGGCCGGGTGGCCCTCGCCGCCGTCAACGGCCCCACCTCCGTGGTCGTCTCCGGTGACAGCGCCGCCCTCGACGAGCTGGTCGCCCACTACGAGTCCCGTGACGTGCGGGTACGCCGGGTCCCCGTCGACTACGCCTCGCACTCCGCGCACGTCGAGCCGCTGCGCGAGCAGCTGCGGGAACTGCTCGCCGGGCTCCGCCCACGCACCGCCGAGATCCGCTTCCGGTCCACGGTGGAGGGCGACTGGCTCGACACCGCCGGCCTGGACGCCGACTACTGGTACCGCAACCTGCGGCAGACGGTCCGCTTCGACGACGCCGTACGCAGCCTCGTCACCGCCGGCTACCAGACGTTCGTCGAGGTCAGCGCCCACCCGGTGCTCACCATGGCGGTGCAGGAGAGCGTCGAGATGGCCGCCGCCGACCCGGGCGCGGTCACCGTCACCGGCACGCTGCGCCGCGACGACGGCGGCCTCGGCCGGTTCCACCGCGCCGTCGCCGAGGTGCACACCGGGGGTACGCCCGTCGACTGGCGGCCCGCGTTCGCCGGGCTCACCACGCAGCGTCGGGACCTGCCCACGTACCCGTTCCAGCGGCAGCTCTACTGGCCGCAGCCGGCCGCCGCGCCGGCCGCCGCGCCGGCCGCCCCGGGCGCCGTGCCCACCGCCGACGACGAGGTCGACGCCCGGTTCTGGGCCGCCGTCGAGGCCGGGGACCTGACCGCGCTCACCACCGAACTCGCCGACGCGGCCGACGCCGTGCCCGAGTCCGCGTTCGCCGACGTGCTGCCCGCCCTCACCGCCTGGCGACGCCGGCACCGCGACCAGGTCACCGTCGACTCGTGGCGCTACCGCGACGGCTGGCTGCCGGTCGCGCCCGACAGCACCGGCGAACCCACCGTCACCGGCGCCTGGTGGCTGGTCACCGGGCCCGACGACACCGGCGCCGCCCAGGCCGCGTTCACCCGGGCCGCCCTCGAACGGCACGGCGCCACCGTCGTACCCGTGGCGCTCGACGCCGAGCGGACCGACCGGGACGCCCTCGCGGCCCGGCTGCGCGACCTCGCCGCGACCGCACCGGCCGCCGGGATCGTGTCCCTGCTGGCCCTCGACGAGACGCCGACGCCCGCGCACCGGCACGTGCCGGTCGGCTTCGCCGGCACCGTCACCCTCGTGCAGGCCCTCGGTGACGCCGGGCTGCGCGCCCCCCTGTGGACGCTGACCCGGGGCGCCGTCTCCACCGACCCCGCCGACCCGCTGCCGCACCCGATGCAGCAGCTCGCCTGGGGCTTCGGCCGGGTCGCCGCCCTGGAACACCCGGACCGCTGGGGTGGCCTGGTCGACCTGCCCGACGCGCTGGACGACGCCACCGGCCGCCGCCTGGTGCGCGTCCTCGCCGGCGCCGACGCCGAGGACCAGGTTGCGCTGCGCCCGGCCGGTGTGTTCGGCCGGCGGCTGCTGCGCGCCCCGCTCGGCGACGCCCCCGCCACCCGCACCTGGCGGCCCTCCGGCAGCGTCCTGGTCACCGGCGGCACCGGCGCCCTCGGCGGGCACATGGCCCGCTGGCTCGCCGCCAACGGCGCGGCACACCTGGTGCTGCTCAGCCGGCGGGGCCGGCAGGCCGACGGGATCACCGAACTGGAGGCCGAACTGGTCGGGCTCGGCGCGCGGGTCACCGTGGCCGCCTGCGACGCCGCCGACCGGGACGCCCTGGCCGCCGTCCTCGCCGACCTGCCCGCCGCGCACCCGCTCACCGCCGTGGTGCACACCGCCGCGGTCCTCGACGACTCCGTGATCAACTCGCTCACCCTCGACCAGGTCGACTACGCCCTCGGCGCCAAGGTCACCGCCGCGCGGCACCTGCACGAGCTGACCCTCGACCACGACCTGGACGCGTTCGTCCTGTTCTCCTCCATGGCCGGCACCGTCGGCAGCTCCGGCGTCGGCAACTACGCCCCCGGCAACGCGTACCTCAACGCGCTGGCCGAGCACCGCCGCGACCTGGGCCTGCCGGCCACCTCCATCGGCTGGGGCGCGTGGGGCGGCGGCGGCATGGCCGAGGGCGACTTCGGGCGGATGCTGCACCGGCACGGCGCGCCCGAGATGCACCCGAGGCTCGCCGTCGCCGCGCTGCACCAGGCCGTCGAGCACGACGAGACGTTCCTGACCATCTCCCACATCGCCTGGGACCGGTTCTACGTCGCGTTCACCGCCACCCGCCCCGGGCCGCTGATCGCCGAGATCCCCGAGGCGCAACGGCTCGCCGCCACCAAGGGCCTCGACCGGGCGGCCGAGACCGACGAGTCGGGCCCGGCCGCCGGGTTCGCCCGGATGAGCGCCGCCGAGCGGCAGCAGGCGCTGCTCGACCTGGTCCGCGACCAGGCGGCCACCGTCCTCAAGTACGCCGGCGGGCAGGCCGTCGACCCGCACCACGCGTTCCGGGACCTCGGCTTCGACTCGGTGACCGCCGTGGAGCTGCGCAACCGGCTCGCCACCGCCACCGGGCTGCGGCTGCCGGTGACCCTGGTCTTCGACTACCCCACCCCGACCGTCCTCGCCCGACACCTGCACCAGGAGCTGGGCGGCGGGGCCGAGACGGCGACGCAGGCCGCCCCGGTCACCGTCGGCGACGACGAGCCCGTCGCCATCGTCGCCATGGCCTGCCGGTTCCCCGGCGGCGCCACCGACCCCGAACGGTTCTGGCAGATGCTCGCCGCCGGCCGGGACGCCGTGTCGGACCTTCCGGGTGACCGGGGCTGGGACATCGACCGGTTGTACGACCCCGACCCCTATTCCTCCGGCACCTCCTACGTGCGCAGCGGCGCCTTCCTCTACGAGGCCGCCGACTTCGACGCCGGATTCTTCGGAATTTCCCCCCGTGAGGCCCTCGCCATGGACCCTCAGCAGCGGCTGTTGCTGGAGACGTCGTGGGAGGCGGTGGAGCGGGCAGGGGTTGACCCGGCGGGGTTGCGGGGTTCGCGAACAGGGGTGTTCGTGGGCACGAACGGCCAGGACTATGGGGCCTTGTTGATGGTCTCGGGCGACGAGGTGGAGGGCTTCGCCGGGACGGGGAACGCGGCGAGCGTGGTGTCGGGTCGGGTGGCGTATGCGTTGGGGTTGGAGGGGCCTGCGGTGTCGGTGGACACGGCCTGTTCGTCTTCCCTCGTCGCGTTGCACCTGGCGGTGCAGTCGCTGCGGCGGGGCGAGTGCGACCTCGCCCTCGCCGGTGGGGTGACGGTGATGGCGACACCCGGACTGTTCGTGGAGTTCTCCCGGCAGCGGGGACTGGCCGCCGACGGCCGGTGCAAGGCGTTCGCGGCCGGCGCCGACGGCACCGGCTGGGGCGAGGGCGCCGGTGTGCTCCTCGTCGAGCGGCTCTCCGACGCCCGCCGCAACGGACACCGGGTCCTCGCGATCGTGCGGGGCTCGGCGGTCAACCAGGACGGCGCGTCCAACGGGCTGACCGCGCCGAACGGTCCGTCGCAGCAGCGGGTGATCCGGCAGGCCCTCGCGTCGGCCCGCCTGTCGACGGTGGACGTGGACGTGGTCGAGGCGCACGGCACCGGCACCACCCTCGGTGATCCGATCGAGGCGCAGGCGTTGCTGGCCACGTACGGGCAGGACCGCGACGGGCACGCGCCGCTGCTGCTCGGCTCGGTGAAGTCCAACATCGGGCACACCCAGGCCGCCGCTGGTGTCGCCGGTGTGATCAAGATGGTGCTCGCGATGCGGGAGGGTGTCGTCCCCGCGACGTTGCACGTGGACGCGCCGTCACCGCACATCGACTGGTCGGCCGGGGCGGTGGAACTGGCCACCGAGGCGCGGCCCTGGCCCGGCGTCGAGCGGACCCGGCGCGCGGCCGTCTCCTCGTTCGGCATTTCCGGCACCAACGCGCACATCATCATCGAGCAGCCCGGGGAGGTCGACGACGCCCCCGCCGAGGCACGGTCCCCGGGGCTCATCGACGCGGCGGTGTCGGTGTGGCCCGTCTCGGCCCGGTCGAGGGCCGCCCTCGCCGGCCAGACCGCCCGGCTGGCCCGGCACCTGCGCGCGCACGGCGACCCGGAGCCGAGCGTCATCGCCTGGTCGTTGCTGACCACCCGCTCGACGTTCGACCACCGGGCCGCCGTGATCGGATCGAGCGTCGAGGAGCTGCTGTCCGGCCTGGACGCCGTCGCGGCCGGCGCGCCCACGGGCGCCGCCGTGTCGGGGACGGTGTCGGGTCACGGCGCGGGTCCGGTGTTCGTGTTCCCGGGTCAGGGCGCCCAGTCGGCGCGGATGGCCGCCGGTCTTATCGGCCGGACGCCGGTGTTCGACGCGAAGCTCGCCGAGTGCCAGCAGGCCCTCGCCCCGTACTTGGACGTGGACCTGGTCTCGGTGCTCACGGGCGAGGACGAGTCGTGGCTGGAGCGGGTCGAGGTGGTGCAGCCCGTGCTGTGGGCGGTCGGCATCGCTCTGGCGGCCGTGTGGCAGCACGTGGGTGTGACGCCGCAGGCGGTGATCGGGCACTCGCAGGGTGAGATCGGCGCGGCCTGTGTCGCGGGCATCCTGAGCCTCGATGACGCGGCCAGGACCGTGGCGTTGCGGTCGCGGGCCCTCGCGGTGCTGCGCGGCACGGGCACGATGGCTTCGATCGACCTCGCCGCTGACGCGGTCACCGAGCGGCTGTCCGCCTTCGAGGGCGTCGGTATCGCTGCCGTGAACGGCCCGTCCACGGTGGTCGTCTCGGGTCCGCCGCAGCCGGTGGCCGCGCTGGTGGACGCCTGTCAGGCCGACGGTATCCGCGCGAGGCTGATCCCGGTCGACTACGCCTCGCACTCCGCCGCTGTGCAGGAGGTCGCCGAACAACTCCGCGCCGACCTCGCGGACGTGCGACCGCAGCCCGGCCACACCCGGCTCGTCTCCACCCTGACGGGCGACTGGGTCGACCCGGCCACCATGAGCGCCGACTACTGGTACGACAACCTGCGCCGCACCGTGCAGTTCGACGCCGCCGTGCGTACCGCGATCGGCGCCGGGCACACCACGTTCGTCGAGATCAGCCCGCACCCGGTGCTGACCATGCCGGTCACCGCGATCCTCGACGACACCGACACCCCCGGACACACCCTCGGCAGCCTGCGCCGAGGCGACGACGATGCGACCCGGCTGCTGACCAACCTCGCCGCCGCCCACACCATCGGCCTACCCGTCGACCTCACCCGCGTACTGACCCGCACCCCGACGGTCGACCTGCCCACCTACGCCTTCGACCGGGACCGGTACTGGCCCACCACGGCCGCCGGACAGGCCGGCGCGGCGGAGGGCACCGCCGAGGACGCCGCGTTCTGGGCGGCCGTCGAGCGGGAGGACCTGGCCGCGCTGGCCGAACTCACCGCGCAGCACGCCACCGACTCGCTCGAGCGGCTGGGCGCGGCGCTGCCCCTGCTCGCCTCCTGGCGACGGCAGCAACGCGACCGCTCCACCCTGGACGACCTGCGCTACCGGGCCGTCTGGCAGCCGTACACCGGCACGCCCGTCAGCTTCCTCCCCGGTGCCTGGTGGGTCGTCGCCGACGACCGGCACACCGACGAGGGCGAGCAGGCGGTCGCCGAACTGACCCGCCGGGGCGCCGACGTCCGGCTGGTGCTGCTGCCCGAGAAGGCCACCGACCGGGCCGCCGTCGCCACGCACCTGGGCGCCGCCGCCACCGAGGGCACACCGGCCGGCGTGCTGTCGCTGCTCGCCCTCGCCGACGGCGCGGTCGACGACACCCAACCGGTGCCGCCCTTCCTCGCCCGGTCCCTCGCCCTGGTCCAGGCCCTCGGCGACCTCGACGTGGCCGCGCCCCTGTGGTGCGTCACCCGGGGCGCCGCCGGCACCACCCGGGGCGGGACGACCGACCGGCCCGAACAGTGCCTGCTCTGGGGCCTCGGCCGGGTCGTCGCCCTGGAACACCCCGAACGCTGGGGTGGCCTCGTCGACGTGCCGGCGACCCTCGACGAGCACGGCTGGGACCTGCTCTGCGCCGCCCTCGCCGGCCTCGACGGCGAGGACCAGTTGGCCATCGACGGCGCCACCGTCCTCGTCCGCCGGCTCGTCCGGGCCCCCGGCGGCGACGTCACCGCCGACGAGACCGACCACTCGGGCACCACGCTGGTCACCGGCGGCACCGGGGCGCTCGGCGCGGAGGTGGCCCGCTGGCTGGCCGCCCGCGGCGCCGAGCACCTGCTGCTGGTGAGCCGCCGGGGCGCGGACGCGCCGGGCGCCGCCGAACTGGCCCGGGAGCTGACCGACGCGGGCAGCCGGGTCACCGTCGCGGCCTGCGACGTGGCCGACCGGGCGGCGCTGGCGAAGCTGCTCGACGAGGTGCCGGCCGACCTGCCGCTGACCGCCGTGGTGCACGCGGCGGGCGTGCTGGACGACGGCGTCCTCGACGGGCTCACCGCCGACCGGATCGCCGGCGTCCTGCGGCCCAAGGTGCTCGGCGCGCTGCACCTGCACGAGCTGACCGTCGGCCGGGAACTGCGCGCGTTCGTGCTGTTCTCCGCGATGGCCGGTCAGCTCGGCGCCGCCGGCCAGGGCAGCTACGCCGCCGCCAACGCGTACCTCGACGCACTGGCCGAACAGCGGTGCCGGCAGGGCCTGCCCGCCACCTCGGTCGCCTGGGGGCCGTGGGCCGCCGGCGGGATGGCCTCGGCCGACCAGGCCGTGGAGGAGCGCCGCCGCCGTACCGGCGTGGACCGCCTCGACACCGGGGCGGCGTTCGCCGCGCTGGCCCGGTCGATGGCGCGACGTGAGCCGGCGACGCTGGTGGCCGCCGTCGACTGGGCCCGGTACGTGCCCGGCTTCGTCGCCGTGCGGCCCAGCCCGCTGCTCACCGGCGTCCCCGAGGCCGCGCGCGCCGCCGCCGAGCGGGCCGACGACGCCGTGACCTCCGCCGAGAACCTCGCCACCCTGCTCGCCGGGCAGAGCGACGCCGAGCGGCGCAAGACGCTGCTGGACCTCGTCCGCGGTCAGGCCGCCGCCGTGCTCGGACACGCCGCCATGGACGCCGTCGAACCCGACCGGGCCTTCCGGGAACTCGGATTCGACTCGCTGACCGCCGTGGAGCTGCGCAACCGGCTCAGCGCGGCGACCGGCGTCCGGCTGCCCGCCACGGTCGTCTTCGACTACCCGACCGCCGCCGGCCTCGCCGAGTACGTCCGGGCGGCGATCGTCGACGGCGGGGTGGTCGGCGTCGCGCCGGTCTTCGGCGAACTGGACAGGTTGGAAGCGGCGCTCGCCGGCTCCGCGCCGGACCGCAGCGCCCGGATTCGGATCACCGAACGGCTGCGGACGCTGCTGGCCTCCCTCAACGAGGACGACGTCGCGGCCGGCGGCGGCGGGGACACCGTCGCCGAGAAGCTCCAGGACGCCACCCCGGACGAGGTCTTCGACTTCATCGACCGGGAGCTGGGGGTGTCCTGACGTGATCGCTGCTGGGTCGACGGGTCAACACAAGGAGTGGGCGGTCCATGGCTGACGAGGCGAAACTTCTCGACTACCTCAAGCGGGTCACCGCCGACCTGCACCAGGTGCGCCAGCGCCTGCGCGAGGTCGAGGCCGGTGAGCAGGAGCCGGTCGCCATCGTCGCCATGAGCTGCCGCTTCCCCGGCGGGGTGCGCTCACCGGAGGACCTGTGGGAGGTGGTCGCCTCCGGCCGGGACGTGGTCTCCGACTTCCCCGACGACCGGGGCTGGGACCTGGGCGCGCTGTACGACAGCGACCCGGAGCAGTCCGGCACGTCGTACACCCGGCAGGGCGGGTTCGTGCACGACCTGGCGGACTTCGACCCCGGGTTCTTCGCCATCTCCCCGCGCGAGGCGCTGGCCATGGACCCGCAGCAGCGCTGGCTGCTGGAGACCTCGTGGGAGGTCTTCGAGCGGGCCGGCATCGACCCGCACTCGCTGCGCGGCAGCCGCACCGGCGTCTTCGCCGGCAGCACCGGGCAGGACTACGGCGGCGTGCTGATGGGCGCCGCGCAGGGACTCGAAGGCCACCTGATGACCGGCAACGCCGGCAGCGTCGTCTCCGGCCGCATCTCCTACACCTTCGGCCTGGAGGGCCCGGCGGTCACCGTCGACACCGCCTGCTCGTCCTCGCTGGTCGCCCTGCACCTCGCCGGGCAGGCGCTGCGGCAGCGGGAGTGCACCCTCGCCGTGGTCGCCGGGGTCACCGCCATGTGCACCCCGGCCGCGTTCGTCGAGTTCTCCCGGCAGCGCGGCCTCGCCGCCGACGGCCGCTGCAAGGCGTTCGCCGCCGCCGCCGACGGCACCGGCTGGTCCGAGGGCGTCGGCGTCCTGCTGCTGGAGCGGCTCTCCGACGCCCAGCGCAACGGCCACCCGATCCTCGCCGTGGTGCGCGGCAGCGCCGTCAACCAGGACGGCGCGTCCAACGGCCTCAGCGCCCCGAACGGGCCGTCGCAGCAGCGGGTGATCCAGCAGGCGCTGGCCAACGCCGGGCTCGCCGCCGGCGGCGTGGACGTGGTCGAGGCGCACGGCACCGGCACCCGGCTGGGCGACCCGATCGAGGCGCAGGCGCTGCTCGCCACGTACGGGCAGGACCGGGGGTCGGCGGCGCCGCTGCTGCTCGGCTCGGTCAAGTCGAACCTCGGGCACGCGCAGGCCGCCGCCGGGGTCGCCGGTGTGATCAAGGTGGTGATGGCGATGCGGCACGGCGTCGTGCCGCCCACCCTGCACGTGGACGCCCCGACCCCCCAGGTCGACTGGGAGGCGGGCGCCGTCGAACTGGTCACCGAGGCGACGCCGTGGCCGGCGGTGGACCGGCCGCGCCGCTCGGCGGTGTCGTCGTTCGGCGTCTCCGGCACCAACGCGCACACCATCCTCGAACAGGCCCCCGAGCCGACCCCGGACACCGCCGCGCCGACGGTGGAGCGGCCGGTCCTGCCGGTGACGGTGTCGGCCCGCGACGCCGCCGCGCTCGCCGCGCAGGCCGGTCGTTGGGCGGCCTGGCTGGAGGCCGACGGCGACCTGCGTCCACTCGACGTGGCGTTCTCGTCGGTGGCGACGCGGTCGACGTTGGACAGCCGTGCGGTGGTGGCCACGACGGGTCGGGACGATCTGCTGGCCGGGCTGCGGGCGCTGGCGGCGGGGGAGCCGTCCGGCGCGGTCGTCACGGGTCAGGCCGGAGACCGGGGTCCGCTCGCGGTGCTCTTCTCCGGTCAGGGCGCGCAACGCGCCGGCATGGGCCGCGAGTTGTACGCCGCGTTCCCGGTGTTCGCCGCCGCGTTGGACGAGGTCTGCGCCCACCTGGACCGGCTGCTGCCGCAGCCGCTGAAGCCGGTGCTGTTCGCCGACGAGTCCGGGCTGGTGGACCAGACCGTGTTCACCCAGGCCGGCCTGTTCGCGGTCGAGGTGGCGTTGTTCCGGCTGGTGGAGTCGTTCGGTGTGGTGCCGGACTTTGTGGGTGGGCATTCGGTCGGGGAGATCACGGCCGCGCACGTGGCGGGGGTGTTGTCGCTGGCGGACGCGTGTGCGTTGGTGGCGGCGCGGGGTCGGTTGATGCAGGCGTTGCCGGCCGGTGGTGGGATGCTCGCTGTCGCCGCGGCCGAGGAGGCCGTGGCGGAGTCGATCGAGGGTCTGACCGACGTCGGTGTCGCCGCCGTCAACGGGCCGACCTCCGTCGTCGTCTCGGGTGCGCTCGACACCCTGGACGAGGTGGAACGGGCCTGGAAGGACCGGGGCATCCGGACCCGCCGGCTGACGGTCAGCCACGCGTTTCACAGTCCGTTGATGGCGCCGATGCTCGACGAGTTCCGCGCCGTGCTCGACGGGCTGACCTTCGCCGCCCCGCTGCTGCCGGTGGTGTCGAACCTGACGGGCGCGTTCGTCGACGGCGACGAGGTCCGTACCCCGGACTACTGGGTGCGGCACGTGCGTGAGGCGGTCCGGTTCGCCGACGGCATCACCGCCCTGCGCGCGGCCGGTGTCGACACGTTCCTGGAGATCGGCCCGCAGAGCGTCCTGACGGCGATGACCGCCGACGCGCTCCCCGACGACGGTGTGCTCGCCGTGGCCGCCCAGCGCAAGGACCGCACCGAGGTACAGGCGCTGCTCGCCGCCCTGGCCGAACTGCACGTCGCCGGGGTGCCCGTCACCTGGCAGCCCTGGTTCGCCGACACCGGCGCGCAGCGAGTCGACCTGCCCACGTACGCCTTCCAGCACCAGCGGTACTGGCCCGAGGCGGGCGCCGGGTGGACCGGCGACGTCACCGCCGTCGGCCTGCGCCCCGCGCAGCACCCCCTGCTCGGCGCCGCCGTCGGCGTCGCCCACGCCGAAGGATTCCTGTTCACCGGGCGGCTGGCCCGGCGCACCCACCCGTGGATCTCCGACCACGTCGTCTTCGACACCGTGCTGCTGCCCGGCACCGGCTTCGTCGAACTCGCCCTCCAGGCCGGCGCGCACGTCGGCGCGGACCACGTCCGCGAGCTGACCCTGGAATCCCCGCTGATCCTGCCCGAGACCGGCGGCGTCGACATCCAGCTCTGGATCGGCCCGGCCGACGAGACCGGCTGCCGGTCGGTGTCCCTGCACTCCTCGTCCGACGACGCGCCCGGCGAGGGGGAGCGGGCCTGGACCCGCAACGCCAGCGGCGTGCTCGCCACCGGCCCGGCGAGCCCGACCGGCCCGCCCGGCTGGTCCGACCTGACCGCCTGGCCGCCCCCGGACGCCACCGAGGTCCCCACCGACGACCTCTACCTGAACCTCGCCGCCCAGGGCTACGACTACGGCCCGTCCTTCATCGCGCTGCGTTCCGCCTGGCGGCGCGGCGACGACCTCTTCGCCGAACTGGCCCTGCCGGAGACCCCGGCCGCCGAGGCCGGCGGGTACGGCCTGCACCCGGCGCTGCTCGACGCCGCCCTGCACACCCTCGGCCTGACCACCCCCAGCGGCGAACCGTCCGGCGCCGACGTCCCACCCGGATACGGCCGGCTGCCGTTCTCCTGGAACGACGTCGCCCTGCACGCGGCCGGCGCGGCGGCGGCCCGGGTGCGCGTCTCGCACACCGGCACCGACAGCGTCTCCCTGCTGCTCGCCGACGTCACCGGTGCGCCGATCATCTCCGTCGGCTCCCTCGTGCTGCGGCCGGTCTCCGCCGACCAGCTCCGGACCGCCTCCGGCGGCGGCGCCGAGTCGCTGTACCGCATCGAGTGGACCCCGCTGGCCCTGCCCACCGGCCCGTCGAGCGCCGGCTGGGCGGTCGTCGGGGACGACGCCGGCCTCACCGACGCCGTCGCCGCCACCGGGACGGCCGTCACCGCGTACCCGGACCTGACCGCCCTGGGCGGCGCGCTGGACGAGGGTACGGACGCGCCCGGCGTGCTGGTCGTGCCGTTGCTCGACCCGCCCCCGGCGACCGACGTGCCCCGCGCCGTCGCCGAGGCGACCCACCGGGCGCTCGCCGTGCTCCAACAGTTCCTCGCCGACGACCGGTACGCCGACTCCCGGCTGGTCGTGCTGACCCGGGGCGCGGTCGCCACCGACGCCGACACCGACCTGACCGACCTGGCCGGGGCGGCGGTCATCGGCCTGGTCCGCTCCGCCCAGTCGGAGAACCCCGACCGGTTCCTGCTGGTCGACGTCGACGACGTGACCGGCGGCGCCGCCGCGCTGGTGGCGGCCGTCGGCACCGACGAGCCGCAGGTCGTCATCCGCGCCGGTGTCGCCGCCGGGGCCCGGCTCACCCGGGTGCCGGCCCCCGCCGAACCGCCCGCCGCCCCGTTCGACGGCGACGGGACCGTGCTGATCACCGGCGCCACCGGCACCCTCGGCCAGCTCATGAGCCGGCACCTGGTGACCGTGCACGGCGTGCGCCACCTGATCCTCACCAGCCGGCGCGGCCGGGCCGCCGAGGGAGTCGCCGAACTCTGCGCCGACCTGGCGGCGCGGGGCGCGACCGTCACCGTCGCCGCCTGCGACGTCGCCGACCGGGATGCCCTGGCCGACCTGCTCGCCGGCATCCCCGCCGCGCACCCGCTGACCGCCGTCGTCCACGCCGCCGGTGTCCGCGACGACGGCGTCATCTCCTCGCTCACCCCCGAGCGGATGGACGGGGTGCTGCGCCCGAAGGTCGACGCCGCCTGGAACCTGCACGAGCTGACCGCCGGCCTCGACCTGAAGGCGTTCGTCTCGTACTCGTCGCTCGCCGCCACCGCCGGCGGCCCCGGCCAGGGCAACTACGCCGCCGCGAACGCCTTCCTCGACGGCCTGGCCCACCACCGCGCGGCACACGGCCTGGCCGCCCTCACCCTCGCCTGGGGCCTCTGGGCCGACCGCAGCGGCATGACCACCGAGCTGGACGACGTCCACCTCAACCGGATCTCCCGCTCCGGCGTCGCCGCCATGGAGGCCGAGGAGGGCCTCGCCCTCTTCGACGCCGCCTGCCGTACCCCCGCCGCCGCGCTGGTCCCGGCCCGCCTCGACCTCGCCGCGATGAAGGCGCAGTTCGCCGGCGGCAGCATCCCACCGCTGTACCGGTCGCTGATCCGCGTCCCCGCCCGGGCCGCCACGGCGACCACCACCGGCGCGTCCCTCGTCGGGCAGCTCGCCGCGCTCGGCGACGCCGACCGGCTCACCGCGCTGGTGGAGATCGTGCGCGGGCAGGCCGCCGCCGTGCTCGGCTACCCCGACCCGGCCGCGATCGAACCGCGCCGCGCGTTCAGCGAGTTCGGCTTCGACTCGCTCACCGCCGTCGAGATGCGCAACCGGCTCAACAACGCCTTCGGGATGCGACTGCCGGCCACCCTCGTCTTCGACTACCCGACGCCGCACGACCTGGCCGCGTTCCTCGGCACCGAGATCGCCGGCGCCCCGGTCCCGGTGCCACCCGCACCGGCCACCGTCGCCGTCGGCGACGACGAACCCCTCGCCATCGTCGGCATGGCGTGCCGCCTCCCCGGCGGCGTCTGGTCGCCCGACGACCTGTGGCGGCTCGTCGCCGACGGCGTCGACGCGATCACCGACCTGCCCACCGACCGGGGCTGGGACCTCGACTCGCTGTACAGCGCCGACCCCGACGCCAGCGGCACCTTCTACGCCCGGGGCGGCGGCTTCCTGCGCGGCGTCGACCGGTTCGACCCCGGCTTCTTCGGCATCAGCCCCCGCGAGGCCCTGGCCATGGACCCGCAGCAGCGGCTGCTGCTGGAGACCACCTGGGAGACCTTCGAGTCCGCCGGCATCGACCCGGCCAGCACGCGGGGCAGCAGCACCGGCGTCTTCGTCGGCACCAGCGGCCAGGACTACGGCTCGCTGCTCGCGTACTCGCCGGAGGCCGCCGAGGGATACATGCTGACCGGGATGACCAGCAGCGTCATCTCCGGCCGGGTGGCGTACACGTTCGGGCTGGAGGGGCCGGCGGTGTCGCTGGACACCGCCTGCTCGTCGTCGCTGGTGGCGCTGCACTGGGCGGGTCAGGCGCTGCGCCGGGGCGAGTGCGACATGGCCCTGGCCGGCGGCGTGATGGTGATGGCCACCCCGACCGCGTTCGTCGAGTTCTCCCGCCAGCGTGGGCTCGCCCCCGACGGGCGGTGCAAGTCCTTCGCCGCCTCGGCCGACGGCACCGGCTGGTCCGAGGGCGTCGGCATGCTGCTCGTGCAGCGGCTCTCCGACGCTCGCCGGCAGGGCCGTCAGATCCTCGCGGTGGTCCGCGGCTCGGCGATCAACTCGGACGGCGCGTCCAACGGGCTGACCGCGCCGAACGGTCCGTCGCAGCAGCGGGTGATCCGGCAGGCCCTGGCCTCGGCGCGGTTGTCGACTGCTGACGTGGACGTGGTGGAGGCGCACGGCACCGGCACGACGTTGGGTGATCCGATCGAGGCGCAGGCGTTGTTGGCCACGTACGGGCAGGACCGCGACGGGCACGCGCCGTTGTTGTTGGGGTCGGTGAAGTCGAACATCGGGCATGCGCAGGCGGCGGCGGGTGTGGCCGGTGTGATCAAGATGGTGCAGGCGATGCGGCACGGTGTGGTGCCGGCGACGTTGCACGTGGACGCGCCGTCGCCGCACATCGACTGGTCGGCCGGTGCGGTGGAGTTGGTGACCGAGGCGCGGGCCTGGCCGCAGGTGGACCGGCCGCGTCGGGCGGCGGTGTCGTCGTTCGGCATCTCCGGCACCAACGCGCACGTCATCATCGAGCAGGCCCCGGCCGCGCCGGCCCGCACCGACGACGCCGTCGCCCTGGTCCAGGCCGACGCGACGGTGTGGCCGGTCTCCGCGCGGTCGAAGGCCGCGCTCGCCGGCCAGGCCGCCCGCCTGGCCGGGTACGTGCGGGAGCACGGCGACGTGGACCTGGCTGCCGTCGGATGGTCCCTGGCCACCCTGCGGTCGACGTTCGACCAGCGGGCCGCCGTGGTCGGGTCGACCGTCGACGAACTGCTGACCGGGCTGGACGCCCTGGCCGCCGGCGCCCCGGCCGGCACCGTCGTCACCGGCCTCGCCTCCGGCCACGGCGCCGGCCCCGTCTTCGTGTTCCCGGGTCAGGGCGCCCAGTCGGCGCGGATGGCCGCCGGTCTGGTCGGCCGGACCCCGGTGTTCGACGCGAAGCTCGCCGAATGCCAGCGGGCCCTCACCCCCTATCTCGACGTGGATCTCGTCTCGGTGCTCACGGGCGAGGACGAGTCGTGGCTGGAGCGGGTCGAGGTGGTGCAGCCCGTGCTGTGGGCCGTCGGCATCGCCTTGGCCGCTGTCTGGCAGCACGTGGGTGTGACCCCGCAGGCCGTGATCGGGCACTCGCAGGGGGAAATCGGTGCGGCCTGTGTGGCCGGGATCCTCACCCTCGACGACGCGGCGAAGACCGTGGCGCTGCGGTCGCGGGCCCTGGCGGTGCTGCGGGGCACGGGCACGATGGCCTCGATCGACCTCGCCGCTGACGCGGTCACCGAGCGGCTGCCCGCCTTCGAAGGCGTCGGCGTCGCCGCCGTCAACGGTCCCTCCACGGTGGTCGTCTCGGGCCCGCCGCAGCCGGTGGCGGATCTGGTCGACGCCTGCCAGGCCGACGGCATCCGCGCGAGGCTGATCCCGGTCGACTACGCCTCGCACTCCGCCGCTGTGCAGGAGGTCGCCGAACAACTCCGCGCCGACCTCGCCGACGTGCGACCGCAGCCCGGCCACACCCGGCTCGTCTCCACCCTGACCGGCGACTGGGTCGACCCGGCCACCATGACGGCCGACTACTGGTACGACAACCTGCGCCGCACCGTGCAGTTCGACGCCGCCGTCCGGGTCGCGATCGCGGCCGGGCACACCACGTTCGTCGAGATCAGCCCGCACCCGGTGCTGACCATGCCGGTCACCGCGATCCTCGACGACACCGACACCCCCGGACACACCCTCGGCAGCCTCCGCCGAGGCGACGACGACCCCACCCGGCTACTGACCAACCTCGCCACCGCCCACACCATCGGCCTACCCGTCGACCTCACCCGCGTCCTCGCCGGCACCGACACCGTGCCACTGCCCACCTACGCCTTCGAGCACCAGCGGTACTGGGTGGACCCGCCCGTGCACCGCAGCGGTGACGTCGCCTCCGCCGGCCTCCAGGACGCCGGCCACCCGCTGCTCAGCGCCACGCTGACCTTCCCCGACAGCGAGCGGATGGTCTTCACCGGCCGGCTGTCGGTGCGTACCCACCCGTGGCTCGGTGAGCACCGGGTGATGGACACCATCCTGCTGCCCGGCACCGCGTTCGTGGAGCTGGCCAGCTACGCCGGTGAGCAGGCCGGCTGCCCCACGGTCGAGGAGCTGACCCTGCTCGCCCCGCTCGTCCTGCCCGAACTCGGTGCCCTCCAGGTGCAGCTCACCGTCGCCGAACGCGACGACGACGGCCGCCGCGCCGTGCAGCTGCACTCCCGCCCGTACCGGGACGGCTCCGACGAGATCCTCGCCGACGTGGCGTGGACCTGCCACGCCACCGGCCTGGTCGCCCCCCGGCAGGCCGACGCGCCCGCCTTCGACCTCGGGGTGTGGCCGCCCCCCGGCGCCACCCGGGTCGAGAACGACGACTTCTACTCCGGCATCGAGGCCACCGTCTTCGGCTACGGCCCGGCGTTCCGCGGCCTGCGCGCCGCCTGGACCCGGGGCGACGAGGTCTTCGCCGAGGTGGAGCTACCCGCCGAACACCAGGCCGAGGCGGGCCGCTTCGGCGTGCACCCGGCCCTGCTGGACGGCGCCTTGCAGGCCATGTCGATCGGCGGCTTCCTCGGCCGGATGGGCGACGGCGCCGACGCCACTGTTCCCCGCCTCCCGTTCGCCTGGACCGGGGTGTCCCTGCTCGCCGCCGGGGCCACCGCCCTGCGGGTCCGCGTCGCCGCGGCCGGCGAGGTCGGCGTGACCTTCCAGGTGGCCGACGCCACCGGCGCGCCCGTGCTGCACGTGGACTCGCTGATCATGCGCCGGGTCTCCGGCGACTCCCTCGGCGCGGCCCGCTCCGGCCGGCACGAGTCCCTGTTCCAGGTGGACTGGCCGGCGCTGCCGGTGCCCACCGGCCCGGTGCCGGCGGCCACCCGCTGGGTGGTCCTCGGCGACGACCTGACCCTCGCCGGCGCCTGCGAGTCGGCCGGCGCGCGGGTACGCACCGACGTCGACCTTGACTCCCTCGGCGACCTGCTCGTCGGCGGCGAACCCGCGCCCGAGGCGGTGATCGTCGCCGTCGGCGGCAGCGGCGGGGACGACACGGACCCGGCGCTCGCCGCGCAGGCGCGCGCCACCACGCACCGTACCCTCGCGGCGGTGCGGACCTGGCTCGCCGACGACCGGTTCGCCGGGTCCCGGCTGGTGCTGGTCACCCGCGACGCCGTCGCGGTGGGGGAGCAGCCGGTGGTCGACCTGCGCCAGGCACCGGTCTGGGGCCTGCTGCGCACCGCCCAGCTCGAACACCCGGGCCGGCTGCAACTCGTCGACTGCGACGGCGACCCGGACAGCGCCGCCGTGCTGGCCGCCGCGATCGGTTCCGGGGAGCCGCAGCTCGCCCTCCGCGCCGGGCAGGTGCGCACCCCGCGCCTCGGGCGGGTCCCGGCCGGCGTGGACCTGTTGCCCGGCGGCATCGACCCGGACGGCACCGTGCTGATCACCGGCGGCACCGGCGTGCTCGGCCGCCTGCTGGCCCGGCACCTCGCCACCACCCACGGCGTACGGCACCTGCTGCTGGCCGGGCGGCGCGGCGCGGCGGCCGACGGGATCGGCGACCTGGTCGCCGACCTCGCCGACACCGGTACCCGGGTGACCGTCGCCGCCTGCGACGCCGCCGACCCGGACGCCCTGGCGGCGCTGCTCGCCGGGGTGCCCGAGGCGCACCCGCTCACCGCCGTGGTGCACGCCGCCGGTGTCCTCGACGACGGGGTGCTGGAGTCGATGACCCCCGACCGGATCGACGCCGTGGCGGTGCCGAAGATCGACGCGGCGTGGCACCTGCACCGGCTCACCGAGGGACACGACCTCGCCGCGTTCGTGCTGTTCTCCTCGGCGGCGGCGACCCTGGGCAGCGCCGGCCAGTCCAACTACGCCGCGGCGAACGCCTTCCTCGACGCCCTCGCCGCGCACCGGCGGGCCCGGGGCCTGCCCGGCATCTCCCTCGCCTGGGGCCTGTGGGAGCAGGCCAGCGGCATGACCGGGCACCTCGCCGACGCCGACGTACGGCGCATCGCCGGACAGGGCGCGGCGGGACTGCCCACCGGTCAGGCGCTGGACCTGTTCGACGCCGCGTGGCGGCTCGACGCGGCGGCCGTCGTGCCGATGCGGCTGGACGTCGGCACGCTGCGGACGCAGGCGGAGTCCGGCGCCCTGGCCCCGATGCTGCGCGCCCTGGTCCGGGTGCCGCTGCGCCGCTCGGCCGACGCCGCCGGCGCCCGCACCGGCGGGGTGCCGCTCGGCCAGCGGGTCGCCGGCCTGGCCGGCCCCGAACGGCTCAAGGTGGTGCTCGACGTGGTCCGGGCCAACATCGCCGCCGTCCTCGGCCACGCCGGCGCCGACGCGGTCGACCCGGGCCGGCTCTTCACCGATCTGGGCTTCGACTCGCTCACCGCCGTCGACCTGCGCAACCGGCTCAACGCCCTGTCCGGGCTGCGGCTGCCGGCGACGCTGGTCTTCGACTACCCCACCCCGACCGCCCTGGCCGAACGGCTGGCCGGTGAGATCGCCGCCGACGCGGCGCCCTCCACCCAGCCGCTGTTCCAGGGCATCGACACGGTGGAGAGCCTGCTCAGCACCATCCCGCTCGATCCGGCGGCCCGGGACCGGTTCACCGCCCGCATGCAGGACCTGCTCGCCAAGGCGTCCGACCTCGCCGCCGGGCCCGCGGCCGAGCAGGACCGGCCCGATCTCGACTCGGCCAGCGACGACGAGATCTTCGACTTCATCAGCAAAGAGTTTGGAATCTCCTGAGATGACCGACTTCCGGATCGAGGCAGGTGCGACCCGATGAGCGACGACAAGCTGCGGTACTTCCTCAAGCGGGTGACCGCCGACCTGCACGACACCAGGCGCAAGCTGCAGACCGTCGAGGCGCGCGACGCCGAACCCCTCGCGATCGTCTCGATGAGCTGCCGGTTCCCCGGTGGTGTCCGGTCGCCGGAGGAGCTGTGGGACCTCGTCGCCGACGGCCGCGACGCCCTCACCGAGTTCCCGGCCGACCGGGGCTGGGACCTGGAGTCGCTCTACGACCCGGACCCCAACAAGCCGGGCAAGAGCTACACCCGCGTCGGCGGGTTCCTCGACGACGCCGGGGCGTTCGACCCGACCCTGTTCGGCATCTCGCCGCGTGAGGCGCTGGCGATGGACCCGCAGCAGCGGCTGCTGCTGGAGACGTCCTGGGAGGCCGTCGAGCGGGCCGGCATCGACCCGCTGTCGCTGCGCGGCAGCTCCACCGGCGTCTTCGTCGGGCTGAGCACCTCCAACTACGGCATGGGCCTGCCGCACGTGCCCGAGGGCGTCGACATGTACCTCGGCACCGGCAACACCACGAGCGTGGCGTCCGGGCGGATCTCGTTCACCCTCGGCCTCAACGGCCCGGCCGTCACCGTCGACACCGCGTGCTCGTCCTCGCTGGTGGCGCTGCACCTGGCGGTGACTGCGCTGCGTCGCGGCGAGTGCGACCTCGCGATCGCCGGTGGTGTCACCGTGATGGCCACCCCCGGCGTCTTCGTCGTCTTCTCCCGGCAGCGCGGCATGTCCGTCGACGGCCGGTGCAAGGCGTTCGCGGCCGGCGCGGACGGCACCGGCTGGGGCGAGGGCGGTGGCGTGCTCGTCGTCGAGCGGCTCGCCGACGCCGAACGCAACGGCCACCCGATCCTCGCCGTCATCCGGGGCAGCGCCCTCAACCAGGACGGCGCGTCCAACGGGCTCACCGCCCCGAACGGCCCGTCGCAGCAGCGGGTCATCCGGCAGGCGCTGGCCAACGCCCGGCTCGGCACCGCCGACGTGGACATGGTCGAGGCGCACGGCACCGGCACCACCCTCGGCGACCCGATCGAGGCGCAGGCGCTGATCGCCACGTACGGGCAGGACCGGCCCGCCGACCGACCGCTCTGGCTCGGCTCGGTCAAGTCGAACATCGGCCACACGCAGAGCGCCGCCGGGGTCGCCGGTCTGGTCAAGATGGTGATGGCGCTGCGCAACGGGGTGATGCCGGAGACCCTGCACGTCGACGAGCCCTCCCCGCACGTGGACTGGACCGCGGGGGCGGTGTCGCTGCTCACCGAGACCCGGCCGTGGCCGGAGCTGGGGCGTCCCCGCCGTGGCGGCGTCTCCTCGTTCGGGGTCAGCGGCACCAACGCCCACGTGATCCTGGAGGAGTACCAGCCGCGCGCCGCCGCCCCGGAGACCGTCGACGGGGAGCAGGCCCCCGAGGCCGCCGCCGAGACCACCGGCCGGGCCGGCCTGGTCGACGCGGACGTGACGGTGTGGCCGGTGTCGGCGCGCGCGAAGGCCGCGCTCGCCCGGCAGGCCGAGCGGATCGCCCGGCACGTACGCGCGCACGGCGACGTCGAGCCGGCGGCGGTGGCGTGGTCGCTGGCCACCACCCGGTCCACGTTCGACCAGCGGGCGGCCGTGGTCGGGTCGAGCGTCGAGGAGCTGCTGGGCGGGCTGGACGCCCTGGCCGCCGGCATCCCGGCCGGCACCCTCGTCACCGGTACGGTCACCGGCTCGTCCGCCGGACCCGTCTTCGTCTTCCCGGGTCAGGGCGCCCAGTCGGCGCGGATGGCCGCCGGTCTGATCGGCCGGACCCCGGTGTTCGACGCGAAGCTCGCCGAGTGCCAGCAGGCCCTCGCCCCCTACCTCGACGTGGATCTCGTGTCGGTGCTGACCGGCGACGACGAGTCGTGGCTGGAGCGCGTCGAGGTGGTGCAGCCCGTGCTGTGGGCCGTCGGCGTCGCCCTCGCCGCCGTCTGGCGGTCGGCCGGCGTCGCGCCGGACGCGGTGATCGGCCACTCCCAGGGCGAGATCGGCGCCGCCTGCGTGGCGGGGATCCTCACCCTCGACGACGCGGCGAGGACCGTGGCGCTGCGCTCGCGGGCCCTGGCGGTGCTGCGGGGCACCGGCACGATGGCCTCGATCGACCTGCCCGTCGACACGGTCACCGAGCGGCTGCCCGCCTTCGAGGGCGTCGGTGTCGCCGCCGTGAACGGTCCGTCCACGGTGGTGGTGTCGGGTCCGCCGCAGCCGGTGGCGGATCTGGTGGACGCCTGTCAGGCCGACGGTATCCGCGCGAGGTTGATCCCCGTCGACTACGCCTCCCACTCGGCGGCCGTGCAGGAGGTCGCCGAACAACTCCGCGCCGACCTGGCCGACGTCGCCCCGCAGCCCGGCCACACCCGGCTCGTCTCCACGCTGACCGGTGACTGGGTCGACCCGGCCACCATGACGGCCGACTACTGGTACGACAACCTGCGCCGCACCGTGCAGTTCGACGCCGCCGTGCGTACCGCGATCGGCGCCGGGCACTCCACGTTCGTCGAGATCAGCCCGCACCCGGTGCTCACCATGCCGGTCACCGCGATCCTCGACGACGCCGGCGTCTCCGGGCACACCCTGGGCAGCCTGCGCCGGGGCGACGACGACGCCACCCGGCTGCTGACCAACCTGGCGACCGCCCACACCATCGGTCTGCCCGTCGACCTCACCGCCGTGCTCGCCGCGACCGACACCGTGCCGCTGCCCACCTACGCCTTCGACCACCAGCGGTTCTGGCTGGACGGCAGCGGCGGCGTCGACCTGGAGACCCTGCTCCAGGCCGCGGCCGAACCCACCGACGCCTCCTTCTGGGCCGCCGTGGAACGCGGCGACCTGACCGCCCTCGCCGAGACCCTCGCCACCGAGGACACCCCCGCCGACCGGGCCCTCGACGTGCTGGCCCCCGCCCTGCCGCTGCTCACCTCGTGGCGCCGGCAGCGCCGCCGGCAGTCCGACATCGACCGCTGGCGCTACCAGGACACCTGGAAGCCGCTGACCGGGGTGGCGAACCGGGGCATGAGCGGCACCTGGCTCGTGGTCATGCCGACCGGCGACATCGTCGAGCCCTGGCAGGACGCCGCCGTGGCCGCGATCACCGCCGCCGGCGCGAGCGTCGTCCCGGTGCCCGTCTCCACCACCGACGCCGACCGTGACCTGCTCGGCAAGCTGCTGCGCGAAGCGGTCGCCACCGCGCCCGGCCACGGCGACGACGCCACCGAGGTGACCGGCGTGGTGTCCCTGCTCGCCTTCGACGAACTGGTCCACCCGCTGCACCCGTCCGTGCCCGGCGGCTTTGCCGCCACCGTCGCCCTCTTCCAGGCCCTCGGCGACGTCGGACTGCATGCGCCGATGTGGAGCGTCACCTCCGGCGCCGCCTCCGTCGGCCGTACCGACCTGCTGCGCTCCCCGACCCAGGCGCTGGTCTGGGGCTTCGGCCGGGTCGCCGCGCTGGAGCACCCGCAGCGCTGGGGCGGCCTGGTCGACCTGCCCGAGGCCGTCGACGAGCGCTGCGCCGACCTGCTGGTCGCGGCCCTCACCGCCGCCGGCGAGGAGGACCAGATCGCGGTACGCCCCGGCGGCCTGCTGGCCCGTCGGCTCACCCGGGTGCCGCTCGGCGACAGCCAGCCCGCACACCCGTGGGAGCCCTCCGGCACCGCGCTGGTCACCGGCGGCACCGGCGCGCTCGGCGGGCACGCCGCGCGCTGGCTGGCCCGCAGCGGGGTGGAGAACATCGTCATCGCCAGCCGGCGCGGCATGGCCGCCCCGGGCGCGCAGCACCTCGTCGACGACCTCACCGCACTCGGCGCGCAGGCCACCGTCGTCGCCTGCGACGCCTCCGACCGCGACGCCCTGGCCGAGCTGATCGAGTCGATCCCCGCCGACCAGCCGCTCACCACGGTCGTGCACGCCTGCGCGGTGCTCGACGACGCCATGATCAACGACATCCGGCTGGAGCAGATCGAACGGGTCCTCGCCGCCAAGGTCGACGTCGCGTACCACCTGCACGAGCTGACCCTCGACCTGGACCTGTCGGCGTTCGTCATGTTCTCGTCCTTCGCCGGCAGCGTGGCCAGCTCCGGCGTCGGCAACTACGCCCCCAGCAACGCCTTCCTCGACGCGCTCGCCCAGCACCGGCGCGGCCTCGGCCTGCCCGCCACCTCCATCGCCTGGGGCGCCTGGGCCGGCGGCGGCATGGCCGACGGGCCCCTCGGCGAGCTGCTGCACCGCCACGGTGTGCCCGAGATGGCCCCCGAGGCGGCGATCACCGCGCTGCACCAGGCGGTCGACCACGGCGAGGCGTTCCTCACCATCGCCGACATCGCCTGGGAGAGGTTCCACGTCGCCTTCACCGCCACCCGGCCCGGGCCGCTGATCAGCGACCTGCCCGACGTCCGCCGGCTGCGCGCCGAGGAACGGGTCGCCGCCCCCGACGCCGGGGACGGCCCCGACACGTTGCAGGAGCGGTTGGCCGGGCTACCCGCCGCCGAACGGCTCGCCGTGCTGCTCGGCCTGGTCCGCGGTCAGGTCGCCGCCGTGCTCAACTACCCGTCCGCCGAGTCGGTGGACGAGCACCGGGCCTTCCGGGAGCTGGGCTTCGACTCGGTCACCGCCGTCGAGCTGCGCAACCGGCTCGGCTCGGCCACCGGCGTGGCCCTGCCCGTCACCCTGGTCTTCGACTACCCGACCCCGACCACCCTGGCCGAGTACCTCTTCGCCGAGGTGGCCCACGACGACGTGGTCACGCCGACGGTCCTCCTCGACGACCTCGACCGGATCGCCGACAGCCTCGACGTGGTGGCCCGGGACGAGGCGGCGCGGGTGCGGGCCACCGTACGCCTGCAGGCGATGCTCTCCCGGCTCGGCCAGGACAGCGGCGGCGCCATCGGCCGGCACCTCGACGACGCCACCGACGACGAACTGTTCGCGATGGTGGACAAGGACCTCGGCATCTCCTGACCCCGCTCCGGCTCTCACCCGTCCCTCCCGAGGAAGCGGCACTCCGATGGCCAATGAAGACAAGCTCCGCGACTACCTCAAGCGGGTCATGGCGGACCTCCACGACACCCGCCGCCGGCTCAGCGAGGCACAGTCCCAGGAACTGGAGCCGGTCGCGATCGTGGCGATGAGCTGCCGGCTGCCCGGCGGGGTACGCAACCCGGGCGACCTGTGGGAGCTGCTGCGCGACGGGCGGGACGCCGTCGCCCCGTTCCCCGACGACCGGGGCTGGGATTTGGAGCGGCTCTACCACCCCGACCCCGACCACCCCGGCACCTCGTACGCCCGCGAGGGCGGGTTCGTCGACGGGGCCGGCGACTTCGACCCGGCGTTCTTCGGCATCTCGCCCCGCGAGGCGCTGACCATGGACCCGCAGCAGCGGCTGCTGCTGGAGACGTCCTGGGAGGCCGTCGAGGCGGCCGGCATCGATCCGTCGTCCCTGCGCGGCAGCCGCACCGGGGTGTTCGTCGGCACCAACGGGCAGGACTACGGCACCCTGCTGATGATGTCCCCGGACGGCGACGAGGGACACTCGATGACCGGCGGCGCGGCGGCCGTCGCGTCGGGCCGGGTGTCGTACACCCTCGGGCTGGAGGGGCCGGCGGTCTCCATCGACACCGCCTGCTCGTCGTCGCTGGTGGCGCTGCACCTGGCGGTGCAGGCGCTGCGGGCGGGGGAGTGCGAGCTGGCCCTGGCCGGCGGGGTGACGGTGATGGCCACCCCCGGGCTGTACATCGGGTCGAGCCGGCAGCGGGCCCTCTCGCCGGACGGGCGGTGCCGGTCGTTCGCCGCCGCCGCCGACGGCGCCGGGTTCTCCGAGGGCGTCGGCTGGCTGCTCGTCGAGCGGCTCTCCGACGCCCGCCGCAACGGCCACCCGGTCCTGGCCGTGGTACGCGGCTCCGCCGTCAACCAGGACGGCGCGTCCAACGGGCTCACCGCCCCGAACGGGCCGTCCCAGCGACGCGTCATCAGCCAGGCGCTCGCCTCGGCCCGGCTCTCCACCGTGGACGTGGACGTGGTGGAGGCGCACGGCACCGGCACCACCCTCGGTGATCCGATCGAGGCGCAGGCGTTGCTGGCCACGTACGGGCAGGACCGCGACGGGCACGCGCCGCTGCTGCTCGGGTCGGTCAAGTCGAACATCGGGCACGCGCAGGCCGCGGCGGGTGTCGCCGGTGTGATCAAGATGGTGCTCGCGATGCGGGAGGGTGTCGTCCCCGCGACGTTGCACGTGGACGCGCCGTCACCGCACATCGACTGGTCCGCCGGGGCGGTGGAACTGGCCACCGAGGCGCGGCCGTGGCCGGAGACGGGCCGCCCCCGGCGGGCCGCCGTCTCCTCCTTCGGCATCTCCGGCACCAACGCGCACGTCATCATCGAGCAGCCGACGGAGACCGACGACGCCCTCGCCGCGACGCGGTCCCCGGGGATGGTCGATGCGGCGGTGTCGGTGTGGCCGGTGTCGGCGCGGTCGAAGGCCGCGCTGGCCGGTCAGGCCGCCCGGCTGGCCGGGCACGTGCGCGGGCAGGCCGAGGGTGTGGATCCGGCTGCGGTCGGGTGGTCCCTGGCGACGACGCGGTCGGTGTTCGACCAGCGGGCGGTGGTGGTCGGGTCGAGCGTCGAGGAGCTGCTGTCCGGTCTGGACGCTGTGGCCTCCGGTCTGCCGGCGGGCAACGTGGTGTCCGGTGTCGCTGCGGCGCAGGGCACCGGCCCGGTGTTCGTGTTCCCGGGTCAGGGCGCGCAGTCGGCGCGGATGGCCGCCGGTCTGATCGGCCGGACGCCGGTGTTCGACGCGCGGCTGGCCGAGTGTCAGCAGGCCCTCGCTCCCTACGTCGACGTGGACCTCGTCTCGGTGCTCACCGGCGACGACGAGTCGTGGCTGGAGCGGGTCGAGGTGGTGCAGCCCGTGCTGTGGGCGGTCGGCATCGCTCTGGCGGCCGTGTGGCAGCACGTGGGTGTGACGCCGCAGGCGGTGATCGGGCACTCGCAGGGGGAAATCGGTGCGGCCTGTGTGGCCGGGATCCTCACCCTCGACGACGCGGCGAAGACCGTGGCGCTGCGGTCGCGGGCCCTGGCGGTGCTGCGCGGCACGGGCACGATGGCCTCGATCGACCTCGCTGCTGACGCCGTGACGGAGCGGCTGCCCGCCTTCGAGGGCGTCGGGATCGCCGCTGTGAACGGCCCGTCGACGGTGGTCGTCTCGGGTCCGCCGCAGCCGGTGGCCGCGCTGGTGGCCGCCTGTCAGGCCGACGGTATCCGCGCCCGCCTGATCCCGGTCGACTACGCCTCGCACTCCGCCGCTGTGCAGGAGGTCGCCGAACAACTCCGCGCAGACCTCGCCGACGTCACCCCGCAGCCCGGCCACGTTCGGCTCGTCTCCACCCTGACGGGGGAGTGGGTGGACCCGGCCACCATGACGGCCGACTACTGGTACGACAACCTGCGTCAGACCGTGCAGTTCGACCCCGCCGTGCGTACCGCGATCGGCGCCGGGCACACCACGTTCGTCGAGATCAGCCCGCACCCGGTACTCACCATGCCGGTCACCGCGATCCTCGACGACACCGACACCCCCGGACACACCCTCGGCAGCCTCCGTCGCGGCGACGACGATGCGACCCGGCTACTGACCAACCTGGCCGCCGCCCACACCATCGGCCTACCCGTCGACCTCACCCGCGTCCTCACCCCCACCCGGACCGTCGACCTGCCCACCTACGCCTTCGACCACCACCGGTACTGGCCCGCGCCGCCGCTGTTCCTCAGCCAGGGCGACGACGAGCCCGACATCGACCGGTGGCGCTACCGGATCACCTGGCCGGCCCTGCCCGACCTGCCGCTGAACGGGCTCGACGGAACCTGGCTGGTCCCGGTCCCCGCCGGGCTCACCGACGACCCGCTGGTCGCCGAGGTGCTCGACGCGCTCGGCAGCGTCGGCGCGGACGTCGTACCCGTCGAACTGGACCCGACCGGCGACCCGGCGGCCCTGGCCGACCCGCTGCGCGCCGCGCTCCCCGCCGACGGCGGACCCGTCACGGTGCTGTCCCTGCTCGGCCTGGACGAGCGGGCGCACCCCGAGCACCCGGCCACCTCGCGCGGCGTCACCGGGACCGTCCTGCTGGTGCAGGCGCTCGGCACGCTCGGCGTCGAAGCACCGCTGTGGTGCGTCACCCGCCGCGCCGTCGCCGTCGACGCCGGGGACCCGCCCCCGAACCCGGCCGCCGCCGCGGTCTGGGGCCTCGGCCGCGCGATCGCCCTGGAACACCCCGCCCGCTGGGGTGGCCTGGTCGACCTGCCCGACACCCTCGACCCGTGGACCGGCATGCGGCTCTGCGCGGCGCTCGGCGACACCGGCGGCGAGGACCAGCTCGCCGTCCGCGAGTCCGGCGTGCACGCCCGCCGGCTCACCCGGATCACCGACCCCGAGCCGCCCGCCGACGAGGGCGACGACGCCCGGTGGACGCGCGGCACCGTCGTGATCACCGGCGGCACCGGTGGCCTCGGCGGGCACCTGGCCCGCTGGGCGGCCCGTCGCGGCGCGGCGCACGTGCTGCTGGCCAGCCGGCGCGGCCCGGACGCCCCCGGCGCCGCCGAGCTGGAGACGGAACTGACCGACCTCGGCGCCCGGGTCACCGTGGCCCGCTGCGACGTCACCGACCGCGCCCAGGTCGCCGCGCTGCTCGCCGGAGCGCCCGACGACGCGCCGGTGACCGCCGTGCTGCACACCGCCGCCGTCCTCGACGACGGCATCGTGGACACCGCCACCGCGCGACGCCTGCACACCGTCGCCGCCCCCAAGTGCGCCGCCGCCGTGCACCTGGACGAGCTGACCCGCGACCTCGACCTCGACGCCTTCGTGCTGTTCTCCTCGGTCGCCGGCACCACCGGCAACGCCGGCCAGGGCGCGTACGGGGCGGCCAACGCCTTC
Organism: Micromonospora coxensis; assembly: GCF_900090295.1. Taxonomy (NCBI): domain Bacteria; kingdom Bacillati; phylum Actinomycetota; class Actinomycetes; order Micromonosporales; family Micromonosporaceae; genus Micromonospora; species Micromonospora coxensis. The sequence continues at coordinate 6,374,489 of NZ_LT607753.1, forward strand.
CTCGACGCCCTCGCCCAGCGCCGCCGGGCCGAGGGACTGCCGGCGCTCTCCGTGGCGTGGGGCGCGTGGCGCGGCGCCGGGCTGCCCGCCGACAACGAGCGCGCCCAGCAGCGGCTGCGCCGCGGCGGCATGGTCGGCATGGACCCGGAGCTGGCCGTCGAGGCCCTCGCCCGGGCGCTGCGCCGGGACGAGGCCAGCACGCTGATCGCCGACATCGACTGGGCCCGCTTCGCCCCCGCGTTCACCCTGGTCCGGCCCAGCCCGCTGATCGCCGACCTGGCCGAGGTACGCGACGCCGCCCACCGGCTCGCCGAGGAGACCGCCGAGCGGGAGGCCGACACCTCGTCCGCGCTGGCCCGCCGACTCGCCGGGCTCTCCCCGGCGGAGCGCTCCGCGACGCTGCTCGAACTGGTCCGCCAGTGCGCGGCCACCGCGCTCGGCTACGGCGCGGCCGACGACGTCCCCGCCGACCGGCCGTTCCGTGACCTCGGGCTGGACTCGCTCACCGCCGTGGACATGCGCAACTTCCTGGCCACCGCCACCGACCTGCGGCTGCCGGCGACCCTCGCGTTCGACTACCCGAACCCGACGGTGCTCGCCGCGCACCTCGGGGAACTGCTCACCGGCGTCGCCCCGGACACCGTCGCCCCCGCCCCGGCCGTCACGGTCGACGACGAGCCGATCGCCATCGTCGCGATGAGCTGCCGGCTGCCCGGCGGCGCGGACAACCCGGAACAGCTGTGGCAACTGCTCGCCGCCGGTGGCGACGCGATCGGCGAGTTCCCCACCGACCGGGGCTGGGACCTCGACCGGCTCTTCGACGCCGACCCGGAACACGAGGGCACCAGCTACGCCCGCGAGGGCGGCTTCGTCACGTCGGTCGCCGACTTCGACCCCGGCTTCTTCGGCATCAGCCCCCGCGAGGCCCTGGCCATGGATCCGCAGCAGCGGCTGCTGCTGGAGGCGTCCTGGGAGGCGATCGAACGGGCCGGGATCGACCCGCAGGCGCTGCGCGGCAGCCCCACCGGGGTCTTCGTCGGCACCAACTACCAGGACTACCGCAACCTCATGTTCAGCGCCGAGGGCGCGGAGGGGCACCTGATGACCGGCAACGCCGGCAGCGTGCTCTCCGGGCGGGTGTCGTACACGCTCGGGCTGGAGGGGCCCGCCGTGTCGGTGGACACCGCCTGCTCCTCGTCGCTGGTGGCCCTGCACTGGGCGTGCCAGGCGCTGCGCCGCGCGGAGTGCTCCCTCGCCCTCGTCGGCGGCGTCACCGTGATGTCCACCCCCGGGGTGTTCGTCGGCTTCAGCCGGCAGCGGGGACTGGCCCCGGACAGCCGGGTCAAGGCGTTCGCCTCCGCCGCCGACGGCACCAGCTGGGGCGAGGGTCTCGGCGTGCTGCTGGTCGAACGGCTCTCCGACGCCCGCCGCAACGGCCACCCCGTCCTCGCCGTGGTACGCGGCAGCGCGCTCAACCAGGACGGCGCGTCCAACGGGCTCACCGCCCCCAACGGGCCCGCCCAGCAGCGGGTGATCCGGCAGGCGCTGGCCAACGCCGGCCTCACCGCCGCCGAGGTGGACGCCGTCGAGGCGCACGGCACCGGCACCCGGCTCGGCGACCCGATCGAGGCGCAGGCGCTGCTCGCCACGTACGGGCAGGACCGGGCGGACGGCGCGCCGCTGCTGCTCGGCTCGGTCAAGTCCAACATCGGCCACACCCAGGCCGCCGCCGGCGTCGCCGGGATCATCAAGATGGTCCTGGCCCTGCGCTACGGCTACCTCCCGCCGACCCTGCACGTCGACGAGCCGACCGACCAGGTGGACTGGAGCGTCGGCGCGGTCGAACTGCTCACCGAGGGCCGGCCCTGGCCGGTGACCGGGCGTCCCCGCCGGGCCGCCGTGTCGTCGTTCGGGATCAGCGGCACCAACGCGCACACCATCCTGGAACAGGCACCCGACGAGCCCGCCCCGGCCGCCCCGGCGGGGGACCCGGACCGGCTGCCGGTGGTGCCGGTGCTGCTGTCGGCGCGCACCGCCCCGGCGCTGGCCGCCCAGGCCGGCCCGTGGGCCGACCAGCTCACCGGGCCGGAGGCCGCGCCGATGGTCGACGTCGGCTGGTCCTCCGTGGTGTCCCGGGCCGCCCTGGAGCACCGCGCCGTCGTCCTGGCCACCGACCGCATCGCGCTGCGCACCGGGCTGCGCGCCCTCGGCGCGGGGGAGGACTCCCCGCTGGTGGTCACCGGCACGGTCGCCGCCCGGCCGAAGGTGGCGTACCTGTTCTCCGGGCAGGGCGCGCAGCGCGCCGGGATGGGCCGCGAGCTGGCCGCGACGTTCCCCACCTTCGCCGCCGCCCTCGACGAGGTCTGCGCCGCCCTCGACCCGCACCTGCCCCGTCCGCTGAAGCCGGTGCTCCTCGCCGAGCCCGGCACCGACGACGCCGCCCTGCTGGACCGCACCGAGTTCACCCAGCCGGCGATCTTCGCCGTCGAGATGGCGCTGTTCCGCCTGTTGCAGGCGTGGGGGGTACGCCCCGACGCCGTCGCCGGGCACTCCATCGGCGAGTTCGCCGCCGCCCACGCCGCCGGAGTGCTCTCCCTGGCCGACGCCGCCGAACTGGTCGCCGCCCGGGGCCGGCTCATGCAGGCCCTGCCCGACGGCGGGGCGATGCTCGCCGTCGCCGCGACCGAGGCCGACGTGCTCGCCTCGCTCGGCGACCGCGCCGACCGGGTCTCCGTCGCCGCCGTCAACGGCCCGGCCGCCGTCGTGCTCTCCGGCGACGGCGACGCCGTCGAGGAACTGGCCGCCGAGTGGACCGGCCGGGGGGTGCGGGTCCGGCGGCTGACCGTCAGCCACGCCTTCCACAGCCCGCTGATGGACCCGGTCCTCGACGACCTCGCCGCCGTGGCCGGCCGGCTCACGTACCGGGACCCGCAGGTGCCGATGGTCTCCACGGTCACCGGCGGGCCGGTCGACGCGGCCGACCTCGCCGCCCCGACCTACTGGGTCCGCCACGCCCGCGACGCCGTGCGCTTCGCCGACGCCGTCGCGGCCCTGCGCGAGCAGGGCTGTACCGGGTACGTCGAGATCGGCCCGGACGGCGTGCTCACCGCCCTCGCCCAGGCCGTCCTCGCCGACGGTGCCCCGGCCGGCGCCCGGCCCCCACTGGTCGTGCCCACCCTGCGCCGGGAACGGCCCGAGCCGGCCACCCTGCTGCGCGCCGTCGCCGCCCTGCACACCCACGGCGTCAGCCCGGACTGGTCCGCCCTGTACGAGGGCACCGGCGCCCAGCGCGTCGACCTGCCCACGTACGTGTTCGACCGGCAGCGGTACTGGCCGGAGCCGCCGGCCTGGGCCACCCTGCCCGCCGACGACGACCGCACCGAGGTCGAGCGCCGGTTCTGGGCCGCCGTCGAGGCCGAGGACTTCGACTCCCTCGTACACGAGCTGGAGGTGGACCGGGACCAGCCGTTCGGCACGGTGCTGCCGGCGCTGTCGGCGTGGCGGCGGCGCGGCCGGGAACGGTCGCTGGTCGACGCCAGCCGGTACCGGGAGGTGTGGGAGCCGCTCGCCGCGACCCCGGCGGCACAGGAGCCCGGCCGCTGGCTGGTGCTGCTGCCCGCCGACCGGGCCGACGACCCGGACCTGGACTCCTGCACCTGGACCCTCGGCACGGACGTCGCCATCGTGCCGGTCGACACCGCCGCCGACCCCGACGAGCTGGGTGGACAGCTCGCCGACGTGCTCGGCGACGCGCTCGACGCGGGCGACGGTCCACTGTCGATCCTGTCCTTCCTCGGCCTCGACGACGCCCCGCACGCCGAGCACCCGGCGCTGCCCCGCGGCCTCGCCGCGACCGTACGGCTGCTGCAGGAACTCACCGACCTCGACGCGGCGGCCCGACTGTGGTGCGTCACCCAGGGCGCGGTCGGCGTCGACGGGGACGACGCCCCGGTCAACCCCCGGCAGGCGGCGCTCTGGGGCCTGGGCCGGGTGGCCGCCCTGGAGCAGCCCACCCGCTGGGCCGGCCTGGTCGACCTGCCCGCCACCATCGAGAGCTGGACGGCGATGCGGCTCGGCGGGGTCGTCACCGGCGACGGCACGGAGGACCAGCTCGCCGTGCGGGAGTCCGGCGTGCTGGTCCGCCGGCTCGCCCCGGCGGTGACCGAGGGGGAGCCCGAGCCGTGGCGGCCGCGGGGCACGGTGCTGATCACCGGCGGGGCAGGGGCGCTCGGCGGACACGTGGCCCGCTGGGTGGCCGGTGCCGGCGCCGAGCGGGTGGTGCTCACCAGCCGGCGCGGCGCCGACACCCCCGGCGCGGCGCAGCTGCTGGCCGAGCTGACCGACCTCGGCGTGGACTGCCGCGTCGCCCGGTGCGACGCCGCCGACCGGGCCGCCATGACCGACCTGGTCGCCGAGCTGCGCCGGGAGGGCCCGCCGCTGCGCGCGGTGGTGCACGCCGCCGGGGTCAGCGAGGTCGTGCCGTTGGCCGAGACGACGCTGGAGGACCTGGCGTACGTCGTCGCCCCGAAGCTGCTCGGCGCGCAGCTGCTCGACGAACTGCTCGACGGCGTGGAGCTGGACGCGTTCGTGCTCTTCTCGTCGATCGCGGCGGTGTGGGGCAGCGGCGGGCAGGGCGCGTACGCCGCCGGCAACGCCTACCTGGACGCGTTCGCGCAGTGGCGGCGCGGCCGGGGCCTGCCGGCCACCTCGGTGGCCTGGGGGCCGTGGACCGAGTCGGGCATGTTCACCGACGGCGCGCCGGAGCAGCTGCGCCGCCGGGGCCTGCGGGTGATGCCGCCGGGCGTGGCGATGGCCGGGCTGCGGCACGCCCTCGCCGTCGGCGACACCTGCGTCACCGTCGCCGACGTCGACTGGGCGACCTTCCACCAGCTGTTCACCGCGCTGCGGCCCAGCCCGCTGCTGGCCGACCTGCCGGCCGTACGGGCGTTGACCGCTCCCGCCGCCGTGCCGCAGGCGTCCGCGTCGGCCGGCCGGGACCTGCTGGCCGGGCTGCGGGCGCTGCCCGGCGAGGAGCGGCGGGCCGCGGTGCTGGAGATGGTCCGGGTGGACGCGGCGAAGGTGCTCGGGCACTCCTCCGCCGACGCGATCGAGACCGACCGGGGCTTCCTCGACCTCGGCTTCGACTCGCTCACCGCGGTGGAGCTGCGCAACCTGCTCACCGCGGCGACCGGGCACGAGCTGCCCACCACTGTCGTCTTCGACTACCCGACCCCGGCCGGTCTCGCCGACCACCTGTACGCCGAACTGTTCGGCGACCCCGGCGCCGGCGACGGCGACGAGGAGCAGGTCCGCCGGGTCCTCGCCGCGATCCCGCTGGACCAGCTGCGCCAGGCCGGCCTGCTCGACCAGCTGCTCCAGCTGGCCGGCCCGGCCGCCGCGCCGGTGCCCGCCGTCGCGGCCCCGGCGCCGGAGGCGGAGATCCGCGAACTCGACGTCGCCGGCCTGGTCCGGATGGCCCTCGAAGGCACCGACTCGTGACCCGGCCGGCCGCAAGGAGCCCCCGATGAGCGTCTCACTGGACGAGGTCGTCAGCGCGCTGCGCGCGTCCCTGCTCGACAACCAGAAACTGCGGCAGCAGAACCAGCAGCTCGCCGCCACCCTCACCGAACCGGTGGCGATCATCGGGATGAGCTGCCGCTTCCCCGGCGGGGTCCGCTCGCCCGAGCAGCTGTGGGACCTCGTCGCGGCGGGCGGGGACGCGATGGCCCCGTTCCCGGACGACCGGGGCTGGCACCTCGACGCGCTCTACGACACCGACCCGGCCAGCCGGGGCACCTCGTACGTGCGCGAAGGCGGGTTCCTGCCCGACGCCGGGGACTTCGACCCCGCGTTCTTCGGCATCAGCCCCCGCGAGGCCCTGGCCATGGACCCGCAGCAGCGGCTGCTGCTGGAGACGGCCTGGGAGGCGTTCGAGCGGGCCGGCATCGACCCGACCACCCTGCGCGGCGCGCCCACCGGGGTGTACGCGGCCACCAGCAGCCAGGGCGACTACGCGGCCCTGCTCGCCGGGGTCGGCGGCGGCGTCGAGGGCTACCTCGGCACCGGCAGCGCCGCCGCCGTGGCCAGCGGCCGGATCTCGTACGCCCTCGGCCTGGAGGGGCCGGCGGTCACCGTGGACACCGCCTGCTCGTCGTCGCTTGTCGCGCTGCACCTGGCCTGCCAGGCGCTGCGGCTCGGCGAGTGCACCCTGGCGCTGGCCGGCGGGGTGTCGGTGATGGCCACCCCCACGGTCTTCGTCGAGTTCTCCCGCCAGCGCGGCCTGGCCACCGACGGGCGGTGCAAGTCGTTCGCCGCCGCCGCCGACGGCACCGGCTGGTCGGAGGGGGTCGGCATGCTGCTCGTCGAGCGGCTCTCCGACGCCCGCCGCAACGGGCACCCGGTCCTGGCCGTGGTGCGCGGCAGCGCCGTCAACCAGGACGGGGCGTCCAGCGGGCTCACCGCCCCGAACGGCCCCTCCCAGCGCCGGGTCATCACCCAGGCGCTGGCGAACGCCGGGCTGAGCGCCGACGAGATCGACGTGGTCGAGGCGCACGGCACCGGCACCACCCTCGGCGACCCGATCGAGGCGCAGGCGCTGCTGGCCACGTACGGCCGGCAGCGGCCGGCGGACCGTCCGCTGCTGCTCGGGTCGGTGAAGTCGAACATCGGGCACACCCAGGCCGCCGCCGGGGTGGCCGGGGTGATCAAGATGGTGCTCGCCATGCGGCACGGGGTGCTGCCGCCGACCCTGCACGTCGACGCGCCCACCCCGCACGTCGACTGGTCCGCCGGGGCGGTGACCCTGCTGACCGGGACGACGCCGTGGCCGGCGACCGGCCGGCCGCGCCGGGCCGGGGTCTCCGCGTTCGGGGTCAGCGGCACCAACGCGCACACCATCGTCGAGCAGGCCGACCCCGCCGACGCCGGGACCGCCCGGCCGGCCGGGACGCCCGCCCCGGCGGGCCCGTGGATCGTCTCGGCCCGTTCCGCCCCGGCCCTGGCCGGGCAGGCCCGCCGGCTGCTGGCGCACCTGGCCGCCCACCCCGAGCTGCGCCCGGCCGACGTGGCGTACTCGCTGGTCACCACCCGGGCGGCGCTGCCGCACCGGGCCGTGGTGACCGGCGACGACGCCGACGCGCTGCGCGCCGGCCTGCGGGCCGTCGCCGAGGACGCCGCGCACCCCCACGTGGTACGAGGGGTGGCCCGCCCCGCCGGCAAGCTCGCCGTCCTCTTCACCGGTCAGGGCGCGCAACGCCCCGGCATGGGGGCCGAGCTGCACCGCCGCTTCCCGGTGTTCGCCGCCGCCTTCGACGAGGTGGCCGCCGAACTCGACCGGCACCTGACCCACCCGCTGCGCGAGGTGGTCTTCGCCGCGGCCGGCACGCCGCAGGCGGCCCTGCTGGACCGCACCGAGTTCACCCAGCCGGCGCTGTTCGCCTACGAGGTGGCCGCGTACCGGCTGGTCACCGCGTGGGGCCTGCGCCCGCAGCAGCTGCTCGGCCACTCCGTCGGCGAGCTGGCCGCCGCGCACGTCGCCGGGGTGCTGTCGCTGGCCGACGCCGCCGCCCTGGTGGCCGCCCGGGGCCGGCTCATGCAGGCCCTGCCCGAGGGCGGGGCGATGCTGGCGGTACGCGCCACCGAGGCCGAGGTGACCCCGCTGCTCGGCGCCGGGGTGGCGCTGGCCGCGGTGAACGGGCCGACGTCGGTGGTGCTCTCCGGCGACGCCGACGCGGTGCTGGCGGCCGGGGACCGGCTCACCGCCCAGGGCCGGCAGGTGCGCCGGCTGCGGGTCAGCCACGCCTTCCACTCCGCCCGGATGGACGCCGTGCTGGCCGACTTCCGGGTCGTCGCGGAGAAGGTCACCTGGCATCCGCCGACGCTGCCGCTGGTCTCCGACCGCACCGGCGCGGTGCTCACCGCCGCCGAGGCCACCGACCCCGGCTACTGGGTCGACCACGTCCGCGACACGGTGCGCTTCCACGCCGGCATGGCCACCCTCGCCGCCGCCGGTGCCGGCACGTTCCTGGAGCTGGGCCCGGACGGCGCGCTCACCGCGCTGGCCCGGGAGTGCCTGCCCGACGCCGAGGCGGCGGCCTTCGTCCCGGTCGGCCGCCGCGACCAGCCGGAGGCCGCCACCCTGCTCGCCGCCCTGGCCGCCGTCGACCTGCGCGGGGCCGGCGTCGACTGGGCCGCCCTGTTCGCCGGCACCGACGCCACCCGGGTCGAGCTGCCCACCTACGCCTTCGACCACCAGCGCTACTGGCCCGAGCCGGTGGTGCTCGACCTCGACCCCCGGCCGGCGGCCGACACCGCCGACGGCGAGTTCTGGGCCGCCGTGGAGAGCGACGAGCCGGCCGCCCTGGCCGCCGTCCTCGGTGTCGACGCCGAGCGGGGCGCCGCGCTGGCCGACCTGCTGCCCGCCCTGGCCGCGTACCGGGGACGGCGACGCCGCCGCGACGAACTGGACGCGCTGCGGTACCGCGGCACGTGGACCCGGGTCGACCCGCCGCCCGCCGTCGCGCCGGCCGGCGCCTGCCTGGTCGTCGCCGACCCGGACGCCGCGACCGGGACGCTGCTGGCCGCGCTGGCCGCCGCCGGCCTGTCCCCGGTGCGCGTGTCGCCCGACGACCTGCCCGCCGCCGTCGCCGGCGCAACCCCGGCCCTGGTGCTCTCGCTGCTCGCCGTCGACACCACCAGCCGGGACGGCGGGGTGGCGGGTCCGCTGGCCGGCACCGCCACCCTGGTCCGGGTCCTCGCCGACGCCGGGTGCACCGCGCCGGTGTGGTGCGTGACCCGGGGCGCGGTCGCCGTCGACGCCGACGACGCCGCGCCGGACGTCGCCGGGGCGTGCCTGTGGGGGCTCGGGCGGGTGCTGGCGCTGGAGGCGCCCCGGCTCTGGGGCGGCCTGGTGGACCTGCCGGCCGACCCGGACGCCGCCGCGTACGCCGCGCTGGCCCGGGCCGTCACCGGCGACGGCGGGGAGGACCAGCTCGCCGTACGCGCCGGCGGGCTCCACGCCCGACGGCTGGAACGTGCCCCCACCGGCCCGGCCTCCGACGAGGACTGGCGGCCCCGGGGCGCGGTGCTGGTGCACGGGACGGCGGCCGTGCGCGCCCCGCACCTGCTGCGCCGGCTCGCCGAGCACGGCGCGCCCCACCTGCTGCTCGCCGGACCGGACGCCCCCGCCGACCTGGGCGTCGAGGTCACCGTGCTCGACGATCCCGCCGCGCTGCCCGCCGCGCTGGACCGGCTCGCCGCCGCCGGGACGCCGGTGCGCACGGTGGTGCACGTCGCCGACTCCGGCGGCGCCGGCGACCCGGTCACCGCGACCGACCCGGCCGTGCTGGCCGCCGCCGTCGACGCGCAGGTCACCGCCGTGGCGGCGCTCGACGCCGCCGTCGCCGACCGCCCGGTCGACGAGTTCGTCGTCTTCACCTCCACCGCCGCCACCTGGGGCAGCGGCGGCGCGGCCGTCACCGCCGCCACCGGCGCGGGTCTCGCGGCGCTGGCCGCCCACCGCCGGGCCGCCGGCCGGCCGGCGACCGTGCTCGCCTGGGTGCCCTGGGCCGACGAGGTCGCCGATTCGGCCCCGCTGCGCCGCCGGGGCATCCGGCCGCTCGCCGCCGACCTGGCCGTCGCCGCGGTGCGGCAGGCGCTCGGCCGCGGCGACGACGAGGTCGCCGTCGCCGACGTCGACTGGCCCACGTTCACCCCGGCCTTCACCGCGGTACGCCCCAGCGCGCTGCTGCGCGGCGTGCCCGAGGCGGTCGTCGAGCCGTCCGGGCGTGACGGCGCGGAGCCGGCCGACCCGGCCCGGGTGCTGCGCGACCGGCTGGCCGGCAGCGCCGCCGTCGACCGGCACCGCATCCTGCTGGACCTGGTCCGGGCACACGTGGCCACCGTGCTCGGGCACGCCTCACCGGGGGCGATCGAGGCCGACCGGGACTTCCTGGAGCTGGGCTTCGACTCGCTGACCGCGCTGGAACTGCGCGACGCGTTGCGCCAGGACACCGGCGCTGAGCTGTCGGCCACCCTGCTGTTCGACCACCCCACCCCGAGCGCGCTGGCCCGGCACCTGCTCGACCGGATCCTCGGCGCGGACGCGGCCGGCGACCCGGCCGGCGGCCCCGCCGAGGGCGCTCCGGAGGGGGCGGGCGGCATCCTCGGCGGCCTGTTCCGCCAGCCGAAGGCGCGCGAGGACGCGGCCGGGTACGCCGAGCTGCTGGTCAAGCTCGCCCGGTTCCGGCCCGCCTTCACCGAGCCGGCGCAGCTCACCCGCCCGGCCGGCGTGCTGCGACTGGCCGAGGGCCCCGGCGTCCCGGTCGTCTGCTGCTGCACCATGTCGCTGCTCTCCGGCCCGCACGAGTACGCCCGCGTCGCGGCCGGCTTCCGCGGCCGGCGGGACGTGTGGGCGTTGCCCAACCCCGGCTTCGGCGTCGGCGAGGAACTCCCGGCCGACCTGCCCGCCCTGCTGCGGGTGCACGCCGACACCGTGCGGCGCACCGTCGGCGACGGCCCGTTCGTGCTGGCCGGGCACTCCGGTGGCGCGATGGTGGCCAACGTGCTCGCCCGCGAGCTGGAACGCCAGGGCCGTCCGCCGGCGGCGGTGGTGCTGATGGACACCTACCCGGCCGACAGCGAGGTGCTCGGCGGCTGGACGTCGCAGCTGCTCGACGGGATGGTCGAGCGGGACAGCGCGTACACCCCGATGGACGACTACCGGACCACGGCGTGGGCCGGGTACCTGCCGCTGTTCCTGGACTGGCAGCCCGCCCCGATGGACGCGGCGACCCTGCTGGTGCGGGCCAGCCGGCCGCTGGGGGAGTGGACCGGCGAGCCGGACGGCTGGCGGTCGCGGTGGCCGTACCCGCACGAGGCGGTGGACGCGGCCGGCGACCACTTCACCATGGTCGGCGAGCGGGGCCCGGAGCTGGCCGCGACCGTCGACGAGTGGCTGACCGGACGCGGTTGGTGACCAGGGGTGCGGCGCGCCCCTGGCCTGCCCCTAGCACCCCCTATCGACGTGACGGACATCTGTCCCCTGAGGGGACCCGGACGGGAGCATGGCGACGTGGACGAAGCAGTGGTGGTCGAGGAGCTGGTCAAGCGGTACCAGCCCAACATGCCGCCGGCGGTGGACGGACTGAGCTTCTCCGTCGCCGCCGGTGAGGTCTTCGGTCTGCTCGGGCCGAACGGCGCCGGTAAGACCACGACGATCGGGGTGCTGACGACCCGGGTACGGGCCACCTCGGGACGGGCCACCGTCTGCGGGGCGGACGTGGTCCGCGCCCCGGCCGTGGCCCGGCAGTTGCTGGCGGTGGTGCCGCAGCGGGTCAACCTGGACCGGGCGTTGACCGTCCGGCAGAACCTGCTGTTCCACTCGGCGTACCACCGGGTGCCCCGGGCGCGGCGGATCCGGCGGGCCGACGAGCTGCTGGAGCAGATGGGGCTCAAGGACTTCGCCAACGCCCGGACCGACTTCCTCTCCGGCGGCCTGGCGCAGCGCACCATGATCGCCCGGGCGTTGATGCACTCGCCCCGGGTGCTCTTCCTCGACGAGCCCTCCGGCGGCCTCGACCCGCAGTCGCGGCTCTTCGTGCACGACCGGATCGCCGAGCTGAAGCAGTCCGGGGTCACCGTCGTGGTGACCACCCACGACATGGACGAGGCGGAGAAGCTCTGCGACCGGGTCGGCATCGTCGACCACGGCAAGCTGCTCACCCTGGACACCCCGGCCGCGCTGACCCGGACCCTGCCGGGCAGCAGCACGCTGACCCTGGTGGTCGCCGCCGGCGCCCCGGCCGAGGAGGTGCAGGCCGCTCTCGGCAACGTCGCCGACGTCGAGCGGGTGGAGCGGCTGCGCGCCGGCGGCGCGGCCGGCATGCCGATGTTCCCGGGGATGCCGCCGATGCCGATGCCGGAGGCCGCGCCCGACCCGGACGCCACCCTGTCGTTCCGCCTCTACACCGGCACCGCGCCGGCCAACGCCGTGCCGATGGCGTTGAAGATCCTCACCGATCTGCGCTGCGAGGTCCGGGACCTCAGCATCGGCCAGCCCAGCCTCGAAGACGTCTTCATCCACCTGACCGGAAGGGAACTTCGGTGAGCGTCATCGCCCCCGCCAGCCCGCCCACGCCGTCGCCGGCCGTCACGCCCGCGTCGGTGGGAGTGCTGGACCAGCTCGCCACCTTCCGGGCGGTGCTCTGGCGCGACCTGTTCGTCACCGGCCGGGAGCTGGGCGCGTTCTTCGCCCAGGTGTTCCTCCAGCCGCTGTTCATGCTGCTGATCTTCGGCAAGGTGCTCAAGGACCTCGGGTACGCCAGCGACGACTTCGCCAACGTGCTGCTGCCCGGCGTGATCGCGCTCAACGCCTTCCTGATCGGCCTGGAGAACACCGCGCTGCCGATGGTGATGGACTTCTCCTTCACCCGGGAGATCGAGGACCGGCTGCTCGCGCCGATGGCCGTCCCGCTGGTCGCCTTCGAGAAGATCGTCTTCGGGGCGATCCGGGGCCTCGTCGCCGGGATCGTGCTCATCCCGATCGGCATGCTCATGCTCGGCGTCACCTGGCCGCTGTCGACGGTGTTCCAGGTGCTCGGGGTGCTGGTGATCGGGGCGTTGGTCGGCGCGGCCATGGGGCTGACCTTCGGCACCCTGGTCCCGCCGCACCGCATCCAGATCATGTTCACCGTGACCCTGACGCCGCTGATGTTCACCGGCGCCACCCAGTTCCCGCTGCGGGCCCTGGACTCGCTGCCCTGGTTCCAGGTCATCTGCGCGATCAACCCGCTGACCTACGTCAGCGAGGCCACCCGGTCACTGGTCGCCCCGCCGGGGGTCCAGTCGGTGCCGCTCTGGCTGGACCTGCTCGTCCTGGCCGGGGTGTTCGTGCTGTTCACCACCGTCGGCATCCGCGGCTTCATGCGCCGGGCGATGGACTAGGGGCCGGCGCGGTGACGGCCGACGACGGCGTGCTGCTGATCGTCAGCTCGGGCAGCTCCGGGCTGTTCAACCCGCTGCTCACCCTGGCCGGCGAGCTGAAACGCCGGGGGACGCGGCGGGTCCGGTTCGCCTGCACCGACGAGCGCCGGGCCGACATCGAGGGCCTGCCGGGCGACGGGGACGTACGGTTCCTGTCGCTCGGCCCGCCCCGGCTCGAGGTACGCCCGGAGCACTGGGACGACGAGACCCACCGGCGGATGTCGACCGGCTCGCGGGTGGACAACTTCGCCAGCTACGTCGACATCTCCGTCGACTACACCCACCTGCACGAGCTCTACGAACGCTGCCTGGAACTCGTCGACGAGGTGGGGCCGGCGCTGGCCGTGGTCGACTCGTTCGCCTCGTTCGGCATGGACGCGATGACCACCCGGGGCGTCCCGTTCGTCATCAGCGTCTCGGTGCCGCCGTCGAACTTCCTGCAGGACAATCTGCCGCCGACGTACCCGGTGCCGCTGTCCGGCCTGCCGCTGCACATGAGCCCGGGCCAGCAGGCCGCCAACGGCCGCCACCGGGAGGCGCTGCTGAGGACCCTGATGGAGCCCGAGCGGCTGGCCCGCAACACCGCCGCCGCCGAGCGCCGCCGGGCCGCCGGGATCGACAACGTCGAGCTGCGCCCCTCCCGGTACGCCGAGGCGGCGCAGGCGTTGCTGGCGTACACGGTCTTCGGCCTGGAGTACCCGTTCGCCACCGCCCCGGCGAAACTGCGGATGGTCGGCTCGATGGTGCCCCGGGAGATCCCCGCGAGCCCGGACGGCGCCGACCTGCGCGCCTGGCTGGACGCCCACGACTCGGTCGTCCACATCGGATTCGGCACCATCATGCGCCCGTCGGCCGCCCAGGTGGCCGCGCTGGTCGAGGTGGCCGCCCGGATCGGGCCGGAGCACCACGTGCTGTGGAAGCTGCCGGCCGAGCGGCAGCGGTTCCTGCCGCCCGCCGCCGACCTGCCGGCCAACCTGCGCATCGAGTCGTGGCTGCCCTCGCAGGTCGAGGTCCTGGCCCATCCGCACGTCCGGGTGTTCTTCAACCACGCCGCCGCCAACGCCGTGCACGAGGCGGCCTGGTTCGGTGTGCCGCAACTGGTGATGCCGTTCTGGTTCGACTGCCACGACGGCGCGGTGCGGGTCGTCGACGCCGGGGTGGCGCTGGCCGTCGAGCACGACGACGCCCTCGACGTCGCCGACATCGTGGCCAAGCTGCGCCGGCTGCTCACCGAGCGGACCTTCGCCGACCGGGCGGCGCTGTGGCGCCGGCGGCTGCGGCAGGCCGGCGGGGTGAACGCCGCCGCCGATCTGGTGCTGCGGCTGCGTGACGAGGCGACCCGGCCGGTCGCCGCCCGCTGACCTCGCCCCCCCTCGCACGACGGCGCGCCCCGGTGGTCCTCCACCGGGGCGCCGTCGTCGGGTACGGGCGCTCACACCGCCGCGCCGGAGACCTCCTCGGCCAGCGGCTCGGCGTGCCCGACGAGCCGGGCCGGCAGGTCGGTGCGGCGCTTGACGTCCAGCTTGCGGTAGACCCGGGTCAGGTGCTGCTCCACGGTGCTGACCGTGATGAACAGCTTGCTGGAGATCTGCCGGTTGGTGTGCCCCTGGGCGGCCAGCGCGGCCACCCGGCGCTCGGCCTCGCTCAGCCCGTCCTCCGGCTCCGGGGTCTCCGCCGTCGGGTACCCGGCCGGCGCGCCGGCGCCCGGCTCGCGGCGGACCAGCCGCTGGGCCAGCACCGACGCCCCGCAGTCCTGCGCGAGCTGGTACGCCCGGCGGACCAGCAGCCGGGCCCGCGCCGAGTCGCCGGCCCGTTGCAGGGTCTGGCCGGTGTCGCCGAGGGCCCGGACCAGCTCCAGCCGGTCCCCGCAGGACTGGAGCAGGTTGACCGCCTCGGAGAGCAGCTTGCGCCGGTGGTCGGGGGCGGCGGTGGTGGCGAGCAGCCGCAGCGTACGGCCCCGGGTCCGGTCGTCCACGCCGTGCGGCACCCGCAGCTGCTCCTGCAGCAGCTGGGTGGCGTGCGTCTTGTTGCCGATGCCCAGCTGCACCCGGGCCATCTCCAGCCGCCACGGCGCCAGCCCGGCCACGTCCACGCCCCAGGTGCGCATCAGCTCGCCGCAGCGGCGCAGATCGGCGCTCGCCGCGTGCGGGCGGCCCAGCGCCAGGTGGTGCCGCGCCCGGGCGGCCAGGTAGTGCAGGCCGAGCGGGGTGCGGAACATGCCCGGGGGCACCGGCTGGGCCAGCCAGCGGTCGGCCTCACCGAACCGGCCGGCCTCGGTCGCGCAGGCGATCAGCGTGGCCAGCGGCCCGGCGACGGCCACCCCCCAGGCCGGCGGCGGGACGTCCTCCAGCGCCGCCCGGGCGTGGTCCTCGGCGCCGGGCAGGTCACCCAGGCGCAGCGCCGCCTCGGCCCGCAGCGCCCGGATCACCGCCCGCCACACCGGGGCGTGCCGTACGGCCGGCCGGTCGAGCAGCAGGTCACCCCAGACGGCGACCCGGTCGGCGCGGCCCGACCAGAGCAGGGCCAGCAGCGGCGCGGTCAGCAGGGGCAGGGTCCCGTCGTCGCCGTGGTGCCGGTGCAGCATCTGCTCGGCGGCGGTGACGGCGTCGTGCTCGCCGGTCGGGGTCAGCGCCGCGGTGAGCGCGGCCAGCGCCTGCAACTGGGGACCGCCGGTGCCCACCCGGCCGCCGGCGCCGGCGGCGTCGCGCAGGTTCGTCAGGTGCTCGGGGTGGGAGAGGCAGAGCAGCAGCCGCATGACGCGCAGCCGGCCGGACGCGCCGGTGGGTCCGTCGTCGTCGGCCGTGCAGCCCTCGACCAGCTCGGCGGCCTCCTCCGCCCGCCCCTGCCAGAGCAGGTACGGCACGGCGGTCAGCGCGTCTCCGGCGGGCCCCCGCCCGGCGCGGACGGTCTCCACCAGGTGGGCGAGCTGCCCGGTGACGGCCAGCGGGTTGACCTGCCAGCGGGCGCTGACCATCATCGCGGCGGTGGCGGCCCGCTGCGGCTCGTCCACCTCGGCGCGGGCCACCAGGCGCAGGCAGGTGGCGGCCACGTCGGGCCGTCCGGAGGCCAGCGCGTGGGCGGCGGCGTCCTGCAGCACCGGCACCGTCCAGCCGGCGTCCGCCCAGCCCGCGGCGACCAGGTGCTCGGCGACCGTGGTCGGCTCCGCGCCGTGCTCGTGCAGCACCTCGGCCGCCCGCTGGTGCATGCCCCGCCGCTCCTCGGGGGACATGTCGGCCAGGATCGAGCGCAGGATCCGCGGGTGGCGCAGCTGGTCGCTGTCCATCAGGCCCGAGGTGCGCAGCACCCGTACCGCCGGCACGGCCGCCTCGGGCACCATGTCGAGCAGGTGGCCGAGCAGGTCCGTCGGGGTCGGCCGGTTCAGCACCGCCAGCGCCTGCGCGACCCGCCGGACGCCGGGCTCGTGGCGGTAGAGGCAGCCGAGCACCGCCTGGTCGAAGGCGTCGCCGAAGGCGAGCTCCGGCGCCGGGTCGTCCGTCCCGTCCGGGCTCCGCTCGTCGATCAACGCGCGGGTGAGCAGCGGGTTGCCGCCGGTCATGCTGAGGCAGCGCTCGGCGGTCTCCCGGGCGGTCCCGGCCTCGTCGTCGACCAGGCGGGCGATGGCGTCGACGGTCAGCGGTGGCAGCGTGATCCGGGAGAAGTGCGGCTGGCTGAGCAGCTCGGCGCGGAACAGCGGGTGCGCCGGGCGCAGCGCCGACGCCTCGGCGAGCACCACCATGATCGGGGCGTGGCGCAGCCGGCGGGTGACGTAGAGCAGGCAGTGCAGGGAGGCGGGGTCGGCGTGGTGCACGTCGTCGACGAGGAGCACGAGCGGTCCGGGGCCGGCGAGGTCGAGCAGCGCGGTGAAGAGCCCGTGCAGCAGGGGCGCCCAGGCCCGGTCCCCGGCGGACGACGCGTCCGCGCCCGGCTCCGGCAGGGGTACGGCGACGGCGTCGCGCACCAGGCCGTGCAGCCGGGCCGAGGTCTCGTCGTCGAAGCGCGCGCTGTGCAGCAACTGCTCCAGCACCCCCAGCGGGAGCCCGCGTTCCGCCCGGGAGCCCGCCGCGGCGACCGCCCGCCCCCCGGCGGACGCGGTCCACTCGCTGAACGACTCCAGCAGGCTCGTCTTGCCGCTGCCCACCGCCCCCGTGACGAGCGCGACCTGTCCCCGCTGCTGCTCCTCACAGGCGTGGAAGGCCCGCCGCAGCCGGGCGATCTGTTCTTCTCGCTGTACCAGCACCGTGTCGACCTCTCTCCCGCGCGGTGCCGCACCAGACGCACCGATGCTGGCCGACGCCGCCCCCCCAGTACCGGACGGTGGCCGCTCCGCCCCGTGCACCCGGTCAGGACCGCGGGTAGGGGTGGACGCACCCGGCCACCGAGCCGGGTGGACATGACTGTCCTCATCGGACCGCGCCTTCCCCCGACGGCGAGCGATCCGGTTGCAGGGAGTCTGGCACCGGCTGCGGCGTGCGACAACGGGCTCGGGACCCCATCGTTCCTTCCGTAAGCGTGCGGCCCTCGTGGCACGTTAGGGGTTGCGCCACAAGGGGTCAGGGGGGTGTGCTGCCGGTCGTGCGGCGGCAGGTGTCGTCGTGGTGCACAGCAGGTTTCGCGCGGGTGGCGCCGGCCGGTGTCCGTCGCGCCGGCAGGTCGATGGGACCGCCGTCGGTCGAGATCGCCACCGTGACCCCGGCTGGAGCGGCGGCGGACGCCGTCCGCCGGCCGTTTGCCGGGGCCGGGACATCCGGGCAGGGGGCAGCGGCGTACGGGCGCACGGCCCGCCTCGCCCGTGGGCCGGGGAGTCAGCGGCCGGGGCGCAGCCGGGCGGCCAGTTCGCTGCGGGACTGGACGTCGAGCTTGCGGTAGATCCGGGTCAGCCGCTGCTCGATGGCGCTGACCGTGAGGAACATCCGCTCGGCGATCTCCCGGTTGGTGTGCCCCTGGGCGGCCAGCGCGGCCACCCGGGACTCGGCCTCGCTGAGCCCCGTCACCAGCAGCGCCGCCTCGCCGCCGGGGTCGACGGAGCCGTCCCGGGCGGTGGCGGCGGGGCGCAGCACGGGTACGCCGCACTCCTGGGCGAGCGTGCGGGCCGCCCGGGAGGCGTCCCGCGCCTGCCGCAGGTCACCGGCCTGCTGGTAGGCCTGGCCCAGGTCGGTGAGGGTGTGCGCCAGGGTCATCCGGTCGCCGCACTGGCGCAACAGCCGGACGGCGGTGCGCAGGTGCCGGACCCGGTCGGGCCCGTCCTCCGTCGCGGCCAGCACCCGCAGCGCGCCCGCCCGGTACCGCACGTGCATCGGCCGCAGCAGCCCCAGCTGTTCCCGGACCAGCCGTTCGGCCTGCTGCCGGCGGCCCATCATCAGCAGCGCCCGCGCCGACTCGGTGCGCCACGGCACGAGGGCCGGCAGGTCGAGTCGCCAGGACGTCATCAGCTGGCCGCAGAGCTGGAAGTCCGCCAGCGCGGTGTCCGGGCTGCCGGAGGCCAGCGCGTGCGCGCCGCGGGCGTGCAGGTAGTGCAGGCCGAACGGGGTCTCGAACAGCGCCGGTGGCACCGGGACCCGCAGGCAGGCCGCTGCCGCGTCCCACTCCTGCAGGCCGGTCAGGGCCCCCAGCCGGACGGCGAGCGGCAGGCCGACCACCACACCCCACCCCTTCGGCGAGAGCCGGTGCAGCGCCCCCTCGGCCAGGTCCCGGGCCCGGGTCAGCTCACCCCGCCGGCCGGCGACGACCGCCGACAGGACGGCGATCATGGCCGTCGGGGTGGGGTGTCCGCGGTCGGCGGCCGCGCGTTCCAGCCGTTCGCACCAGTCCCCGGCGAGGTCGAGCCGGTCGGCGTAGATCATCGCGGTGACCGCGCAGACGGCGGTCCACATGCTCGCCTCGTCGTCGAGTCCGAGGGTGGCCAGGGCACGTTCGGCGTCCTCGACGGCGCCGGTGTCGCCGCGTTCGAGCACGGACCCCAGCATGGTGACACCGCGCAGGCGGCGCTTGACCCGGGCCAGGGTCAGCGGGTCCCGGCCGGCGACGTGCGGTCGGCCCCGGTCGCACACCGCGATCCCGGGATACAGGGTGGCCATCCACCCCCTGGTGACGAGCAGTTCGGCGGCGGAGCGCGGGTCGTCGCTGTCGGCCCGCCGGTCGAGGTGGCGGATGAGTTCGACCGCCCGGTCGATCTGGCCGTGCCACAGCAGGTACTGGATCGGCCCCGCCGCCTGTCGGCCACCCAGGTGGCCCGCCTGCACGGCGGTGGCGACCCCCAGCAGGTGGGGGACGGCGGCCTGGGGGTCGAGGCGCCATTCGGCGCGGGCCAGGCCGGAGCGGATCCGGGCCCGCAGGCACTCGTCGGCGCAGTCGCGGTTGGCGCGGCGCAGGAACCGCCGCGCGGTGTCCACCTCGCCGTCGATCATCGCCTGTTCCCCGGCGTCCAGCAGCGTCTGGGCCATCCAGGGCTCGTCGAGGGCGTCGGTGCGGACCAGGTGCGCGGCGACCCGGGCCGGTGGCGCGCCGTCGGAGTGCAGCAGGCAGGCGGCGGCCCGGTGCAGCCGGGCGCGCTCCTCCACCGTCATGCCGTCGAGCACCGCCTGGCCGACCGCCGGGTGGGACAGCCCGTCGTCGGTGATCAGGCCCGCGCTGGTCGACGCGTCGATCGCCCGTAGGTTCCACTCCGAGCGGAGCCCGACGAGGTGGGAGAGCAGGGGGCCGTGCAGCGGCTCCTCGGTCACCGCCAGCGCACGGGCGGTCTCCAGCACCAGGCGGTCGCAGCGGTAGAGGCAGCTCAGCACCGCCTCGCGGAACGCCTCCGCGGCGACCGGCCGGTCCGCCCGTCCGCCGGCGGCCTGGTGGTCGTCGGCCAACGCCTGCACAAGCAGGGGGTTGCCGCCGCTGATCCGGTGCGCCTCCTCGGTGATGGTCCGGGCCACCGGCACGCCGAGCCGGTCGGCCAGGACCCGGTACGTTCCGTCCCGGCTGAGCAGGGGTAGCCGGACGCGGTGCAGACGCGCGGGCTGCAGCAGCTCCGCGTAGACGGTGGGATGCCACGGCCCGGTCCGGGGCGACTCGCTGAGGACGATCAGCAGGGGGAGCCCGGCCACCCGCCGGGCGGCGTAGTCGAGGCAGCGCAGCGACGGCACGTCGGCGTGGTGGACGTCGTCGATCGCGATGACGAGCGGTTGCCGCCCGGCCAGTTCCAGCAGCTCGCCGCCGAGCGCGGCGATGATCGGGGCGAGCTGCTCCTCGTCCTCGTCCGCCTCGGTCCAGGCGACGGCGCCCTGGTCGATCAGCCGCCCGATCCGGTCGCGGACGGCGTCGTCCAGCGTGGCGGTGCGGACGAGTTGGCGGACCACCTCCAGCGGCACGGTGCGCTCGGCGCGGGAGGCGCTCGCGCCGACGAATCCCACGCCGGCCTCGACCGCCCGCCGGGCGAAGGCGTGCAGCAGGCTGGTCTTGCCGGCGCCGACGGGCCCCGACACCGCGGTCACCGGCGGGGTGGCGGGAGACGGGCCGCCGGGTCGCAGCAGGTCGCCGAGGCGGTCGGTGAGGACGTCGAGCTGCGGGCTCCGTTCGACAAGTGTCATGGGCGGCGTCCCGTATCGCGCACGGTCACCGCAGCCACCCGGTGACCCGTCCGTCCGGGGTCCGCCTGCTCTCCCACTCGCGTCCGAGCCCGCCCGATCCTCGACACATTCTTGCATCCGAAAATATAGCCAGCGATTCTACGTCGCATGGAAGTCATCGACCAACGTGCCTGGTCTGTAGCTTCGACATCCTGCTTCCACCTGCTAATTCGGCAATTCGACGAGCCGCCCCGGACACATCCCTCGCTATCGATCATCATGCATCGTGGGAGTATGTCAGCCCGGCAAATGGGCGGCAAGTCGAGGTTTGTAAAGGATAGGCAAACATCCGTTTGGGTGCACGCGGACCGGTGGTCGCCGCCCGGCGGGCCCGGCGGTGGACAGTTGTGACCCGGATTCGGAACGTGACGTCGCCGGCGTCAGTGGTCGGTTGGTGTCGTTTCTCGGGGTTGCCGGCAATGGGGCGGAAAACATCTCGCCGCCCCGATGGCCCTTCTGGTGGCGCTTCTCCGGTTCGGGCGGCTGATCCGCTCCCGGCGCTCCGGCCGGTCCAGCGCGCGCTCCCGGGTGCGTCGGTGCCGGTCCGGTCGGCGCGTCGTGACCCGCCGCCCCGCCGCCGGTCGGCGCGACCCGGCCGCCTTGGCGGGGCGGATGTCCTGCTCAGTCCGGGCGGCGCCCCGGCTCCGCCGCCGCCCGCGCGTTGCGGTGCGGGGGTCGGCGCCCACCCGCCGCGCCGGGCCGGCGGGTGGGCGCCGATCCGCGGTGGGCCGTCGGCTCCCGGCCGGGGCGGAGGTCGACGCCGGAGCGGGGGCGGTTGATGACGGAGTGCATCCGAAATATCTTTCGCGTTCGCTCCGGTGGTGTCGCCGAATCGGCGAAGGGCGGGTTTCCGGCGGGCGTCGTGCGAGTGGGAAGATCCCGATCCGCGTCATCACCCCGGCTTGCCCGATTCGGGTGCCTGATTGTCATTTCGTGTAACTTGCCGTTAAAGAATGACTATGACGTGTCGAGTGAATCCGGAATTGACGCGTCGGTGGCGGGCCGCTGTTACCGGCCGGACGGACACAGCTATTTACGACGATCAAAGCATGGGTCATGGAACCTGTTCCGCCCGGTCGTCCGGAAATGGTATTCGGCGCTGTCCGCCGGTGGTGCGCGTGCCTGCCGTTCCACCAGTTGTCGGGCCACCGGGAAATCGCGCCGAGCGCCGCGCCGGGGCACCCGCCGGACCCCGTCCCACCTGCCCCGGCCCGTGCCCGGCGGATCACCCACCGGTGCGCGGCCGTCACGGCTAGGGGTTGTGCCGGTCCTTAGTAGAGCCTAATTTCGAGGCATCCGCGCCGACGGCCGAGCCACAGGATATGGGGCGTGGGCACCCATGACCTGAAGGTTTTTTGGCGTGGCGACCCAGCCGCTGGCGAAACTCGTCACCGCCCTCGACAGGGGTTAGGTCGGATGACACTGCTGCCGGCGCTGCGGGGATCCGGCGCCGATCGGGCCGACGCGCTCCGGGTGGCCGGCAGGGCCCTCTCCAGTGAGGACCTGCTCGGCTGCGTCAACGCCGTCGCGGACCGGATCCGGGGCGCCCCCGCGGTCGCGGTCGAGGCGACCCCCAGCCTGGAGGCCCTGGTCGGCATGGTGGGCGCCGTCCAGGCCGGGGTGCCCCTGGTGCCGGTGCCCCCGAGAGCCGGCGCGGGCGTGCGGCGCCGCATGCTGCGCGAGTCCGGGGCGGCGGCCCTGCTCGGCGGCGTACCCGACGTGCCCGCACTGCCCGTGGTGCCGGTGGACCTGCGCCAGCGGTCCTGGACGGAGCAACCCGAACCGGCGCCGGACGCGGACGCGGTCATCCTCTACACCGGCGGTGTCTGCGGGCCGTCCCGCGGGGTGCGCATCTCCCGGGCCGCGATCGCCGCCGACCTCGACCTGCTGGCCCACGCCTGGCGGTGGAGCGGGGACGACGTCCTCGTCCAGGGCGCACCGCTCTTCCGGGCGTACGGCCTGGTGGTCGGCCTGCTCGGCGCGCTGCGGGTGGGCAGCCGGTTCGTCCACCTGGACCGGCACGCCGCCGCCGGGCCGGTCGGCACGATCTACCTGGCCGTACCCGATCAGTGGGACCGGATCTCGCGTGACCGTCCCTGGGCCCGGGGCCTGTCCTCGGCGCGGATCCTGGTCTCCGGCGACGCGCCGCTGACCCCCGCCGTGACCGAACGGCTGCGGCTGCTGACCTCGCACTCACCCGTCCAGGGGTACGGCACCACGGAGACCCTCGTCGCGGTGACCGGACGCGCCGACGCCCGCTGCGCTCCCGGCGTCGCCGGCACGCCCCTGCCCGGCGTCCAGACCCGGATCCTCGACCCCGCCGGTCGGCCGGTGCCCGCCGACGGCGAGTCGGTGGGCGCGTTGAGCATCCGAGGGCCGACGCTGTTCAGCGGCTACCTCGGCGGCGCGGGGCCGGCGTCCGCCGACGGGTGGCACGCCACCGGCGACCTGGCCACCGTCACCGCCGACGGCCTCCACCGGATCATCGGCCGGCCCGGCGCCGACGTGGTCCGCGCCCGCGGCGGCCTGGTGCACACCGGGCAGGTCGAGGAGGTGCTGCGCAGCCACCCCGGGGTCCGCGACGCCGCCGTGGTGGGCACTCCGCACCGTGTCCTCGGCGAGCAGGTCACCGCGTACGTGGTGGCCGAAGGGCTCACCGCCCAGGTGCTCGTCGACCACGTGGGTCGGCTCCTCTCGGCCGGGCAACGACCCCGCGCCGTCCACTTCGTCGACGAGCTGCCGCGCGGCGCGCAGGGGCGGATCCGCAAGTCGGCGCTGATCGCGGCGGGTTGACCGGGCCGGAGGGTGCGGCACACCCGTACCCGACCCCTATCGGCCCCGCCCCGGCCGGGCTACCGGGTGGCGGGCGGCGGCCCGCCGCCTAGCATCGGCCGGTGTGATCGAGCGGATCCTCCCCCCGGCCGTGGCGGTCGTCGAGTCCTTCACCGACCCCGTCGGGCTGCCCCTCTTCCCCGAGGAGGAGACGGTGGTCGCCAACTCGGTGCCGAAGCGTCGCCGTGAGTTCACCACGGTGCGCGACTGCGCCCGCCGGGCGTTGGGGCAGCTGGGCATCGCCCCGGCCCCGATCCTCCCCGGCGTGCGGGGCGCCCCCGGTTGGCCGGCCGGGGTGGTCGGCAGCATGACCCACTGCGACGGGTACCGGGGCGCGGTCGTCGCCCGCGCGACGGCGGTCGCCACCGTCGGGGTCGACGCCGAGCCGCACGCGCCGCTGCCCGACGGGGTGCTCGACGCCATCGCCCGGCCCGCCGAGCGGGCCCGGACGGCCGCGCTGGCCGCCGCGCGTCCGGGCCTCTGCTGGGACCGCCTGCTGTTCAGCGCGAAGGAGTCGGTGTACAAGGCGTGGTTCCCGCTCACCGGCCGGTGGCTGGACTTCGCCGAGGCCGACATCGTGGTGGACCCGGCGGGGACGTTCGCCGCCCGGCTGCTGGTGCCCGGCCCGGTGCTCGACGGCGTGCCGGTGACCACCTTCCGGGGCCGCTTCCTGGTCGACCGGGACCTGGTCCTCACCGCCATCGCCGTCCCGACGCCCTGACCCGCCCGTCCCGACGCCCGGCCGGGGGCGACACCGGGGTCAGTCCGCGGTCAACCGGGTCTTCTGCACCTTGCCCAGGGCGTTGCGCGGCAGCGCGTCGACCAGGCGTACCTGCCGGGGACGCTTGTGCGCCGACAACTGCCGGGCCACGAAGTCGATCAGCTCCGCCTCGCCCACCCCGTCGCCCACCACGTACGCCGTCACCTGCTGGCCCAGGTCGGGGTGCGGGGTGCCGACCACGGCGGCCTCCCGTACACCGGGGTGGGCCAGCAGCGCGTCCTCCACCTCGCCGGCGCCGATCCGGTAGCCGCCGCTCTTGATCAGGTCGGTGGCGGCCCGCCCGACGATCCGGTGCCAGCCGTCCGGGCCGACGGTGGCCACGTCGCCGGTACGGAACCAGCCGTCCGGGGTACGGGTCGCCGCGTCCGCGTCGGGCCGGTCGAGGTACCCGTCGAAGAGGGTCGGCCCGCACACCTGCAACTCGCCCATCGTGGCCCCGTCCGCCGTGACGGCGTCGCCCCGCTCGTCGACCACCCGGGTGCGTACCCCGGGCAGCGGCAGGCCGACGGTGCCGGGGCGGCGCGGCGCGTCGGCGCGCGCGCTCACGGTGATCAACGTCTCGGTCATGCCGTACCGCTCGACGACGTGGTGGCCGGTGAGCGTGGCGAGGTCGTCGAAGACGGCCACCGGCAGCGCCGCGCTGCCGGAGACCAGCAGCCGTGCCCCGCGCAGCGCGCGGGCCGCCACCGGGTCGGCGGCGATCCGCGACCAGACGGTCGGCACCCCGAAGTAGAGCGTGCCGGCGGCGGCCGCGTACCGCTGCGGACGGGGCGTGCCGGTGTGGTGCAGCCGGCTGCCCAGGCGCAGCGGACCGAGCACGCCGAGCACCAGTCCGTGCACGTGGAACAGCGGCAGTCCGTGCACGAGCAGGTCGTCCGGCGTCCAGGCCCAGGCGTCGGCAAGTCCGTCCAGGCAGGCGGCGACGGCCCGGCGGGACAGCACCGCGCCCTTGGGGGCGCCGGTGGTGCCGCTGGTGTAGAGGATCAGCGCGGTGGCCGCCGGATCCGGTTCGGCGGGGACGGTGTCCGAGCGGCGGCTCAGGTCGACCGGCACGCGCGGTGGCCCCACCGGTCCGTCCGGGCCCTCGGCGTGCGCCGGCACGAGCATCGCTTCGGCCGCCGAGTCGCGCAGGATGTGGCCGCGTTCGATCGGCCCGGCGTCCGGTGGCACCGGTACGACCGCCGCGCCGGCCAGCAGCGCCCCGACCACTCCCACCACGGTCTCCAGGTCCGCGGTGGCCTCGATCGCCACCCGGTCGACGCCGCGCAGGTCGTCGGCGACCGCGCAGGCGAGCCGGCGCAGCTCCACCCAGGACACCACCCGATCCTCGATCCGGACCGCGTCCGGACGCTCGTCGGTGGACTCGCAGAGCCAGTTCAGCAGCCGCACGGTGCGGGCCCCTTTCCACGGTTCGCCCGGCCGGCGCGGCCACGGTCCGCCCCGGCCGGCGCGTCGGGTCGCTGCGGCCGGAACTCCGATAGGGTCGGTGGGCGACGTCGGCGCCGCCGTGCCGGACGCCCCGACCGTAGTCGGGACACCTCGGCCCGGCCACCCCTACCGGTGCGCGCCGCCGGCTCGCGCCCGCTGTCGAGGAGGTGGCGCCGGTGTCCCGCGCGACGACGGGGCGGCCCGTGCCCGGTGCCGTCCGGGCGGTCGTGTTCGACCTCGACGGCGTGCTGGTCGACAGCCTGGCCGTGGCCCGGGAGGCGTTCGCCCTGGCGTACGCCGAGGTGGTCGGCGACGGCGTCGCGCCGGTCGACGAGTACTGCCGCCATCCCGGCCGCTACCTGCCGGAGGTGCTGCGGATGATGGGCCTGCCGGCGGCGATGGCGGACCCCTTCGTCCGGGAGAGCAACCGGCTCGCGCACCGGGTCGTGCCGCTGCCCGGTGCCGCGGACGTGCTCCGGCAGCTGCGCCGGCGGGGCGTCGCGCTGGCGGTCGCCACCGGCCGCAGCGGCGTCCGGGCCCGGCACGTCCTGGAGCTGGTGGGCCTGCTGCCCCTGCTCGACCAGGTGGTCGGCTCGGACGAGGTGAGCCGGCCGAAGCCGGCCCCGGACATCGTCCTGCGGGCGCTGGAGCTGGTGGACGCCGATCCCGCCGACGCGCTCATGGTCGGTGACGCGCCGGCCGACCTCGCCAGCGCCCGCGCGGCGGGGGCGGTGGCGGTGGCGGCGCTGTGGGGCGAGTCCGACGAGCGGACGCTGCGGGCCGCCGGCCCGGACGTGGCGCTGGCACGCATCGACGAACTGCTGCCGCTCTGCGCGCCGCCGGCCGGCGGACACCGACGGTCACCGTCCGACACCCCTGGCACGTCGCCGACACCCGGAACGACACCCCCGATTCATCGACCGATGGGTTGAACCCGGCCTCGGTTGCCCGGATGATGGGCGGCGTCGGCCGGCCGTGCGTGGGTCGACCTCGAACCGTTCCGCCCACCGACGCCGCGACACCCGAGGGTCCCGCCCTCACGACGGCCCGCGCACGTGACGGAGGACCCACAGCCCATGCCGGCCATCGAAGTCGAGCACCTGCACAAGCGGTACGGCGACAAGGTCGCCGTCGACGACGTCTCCTTCACCGTGGAGCAGGGCGAGATCTTCGGCGTGCTCGGCCCCAACGGGGCGGGCAAGACCACCACCGTCGAGTGCGTGCAGGGCCTGCGCCGCGCCGACCGGGGGACCGTCCGGGTGCTCGGCCTCGACCCGGTACGCGACCGCGCCGAGGTGCGCCAGCGGGTCGGCGCCCAGTTGCAGGAGAGCCAGCTGCCGGACAAGCTGCGCGTCCGCGAGGCCCTCGACCTGTACCGGTCCTTCTACCGCAACCGGGCCGACATCGACGAGCTGCTCACGGACCTCGGCCTGGCCGGGCAGCGCGACACCGCCTTCCACAAGCTCTCCGGCGGCCAGAAGCAACGCCTCTCGGTGGCCCTGGCGCTGGTCGGCCGGCCGGAGATCGCGATCCTGGACGAGCTGACCACCGGCCTGGACCCGCAGGGCCGGCGGGACACCTGGGACCTGGTCGAGTCCATCCGGGACCGGGGGGTGACGGTCGTGCTGGTCACCCACTTCATGGAGGAGGCCGAGCGGCTCTGCGACCGGCTGGCCGTCATCGACTCCGGCCGGGTGGTGGCCATCGACACCCCGTCGGGTCTGCTCACCCGGGTCGGCACCGAGCACCGGGTGCACTTCCGGCCGCTCGACCCGCTGGACGACGCGGTGCTCTCCGCGCTGCCCGAGGTGACCGACGTGCGCCGGGTCGGCGACGAGGTG
Source organism: Micromonospora coxensis (assembly GCF_900090295.1). Lineage (NCBI taxonomy): Bacteria > Bacillati > Actinomycetota > Actinomycetes > Micromonosporales > Micromonosporaceae > Micromonospora > Micromonospora coxensis. Next base: position 6,401,962 of record NZ_LT607753.1, read on the forward strand.
ACCGTCAGCGGTCCGGAGCAGGTCCTGCAGACGGTGCTGTCGACGCTGGCGGAGCGGAAGGTCCGCTACGCCGCGCTCCGCGTCGAGCAGCCCACCCTGGACGACGCCTTCGTCTCGCTGACCGGCCGGGCCACCCGGACCGCCACCCCGCCGACGACCGACGAGAGGTCCTCGTGAACGCCCTGTCCAAGCTCGTCGCCGTCGAGGCCAAGCTGTTCCTGCGCGAGCCGGTGTCGCTGTTCTTCGTCTTCGCCCTGCCGCTGGGACTGATGCTCGTCTTCGGGCTGCCCCGGCGCGGCGCGGCCGCCGACGACGGTGGGCAGCACACCGAGCTGACCTTCCTGCCGGCCCTCGCGCTGGCCCTCACCATCGGGATGCTCGCGCTGTTCACGCTGCCCATGGCGCTGGGCATCTACCGGGAGCGGCGGGTGCTGCGCCGGCTCGCCACCACCCCGGTCCACCCTGCCCTGCTGCTCATCGCCCAGGTCGTGGTCAACCTGGCGATGGGGGTGGCCGGCGCGGTCGTCACCGCGATCGGCGTACGGTTCCTGCTGGACCAGCCGGCCCCGGCGAACGTGCCGGCGTTCGTGCTGGCGTTCCTGCTCGGCGTGGCCTGCCTGTTCGCTGTCGGCCTGCTGATCGCCGCGCTCGCCCCGTCGGCGCGGGCGGCCCAGTCGATCGGGCCGGCGCTCTTCTTCCCGCTGCTCTTCCTCGCCGGCGCCTGGCTGCCCCGCGACCAGATGCCGACCGTGCTGGCCCGCATCGGTGACTACTCGCCGCTCGGCGCCACCGTCGACACGCTCGCCGCCGCGTGGGCGGGCGAGAGCCCGGCGCTGCCGCAGCTGCTCGCCCTGGCGGTCACCGCCGTGCTCGGCAGCGTGCTGGCGACCCGCTTCTTCCGCTGGGAGTGAGCCGCCCCGGGCCCGTGCCGATGCGCGCGCGGCGCTAGGGGGTGGTTAAGGGTATTCGGCGATTGTGACGTGGATTACCTTCAATGGTGAGAAGTGGTCGTCACCGGACCCGGGAAAGCAATTCCCGGGGCTGCGGCACGCCCTTTCCGGGGAGTGCCGGTGCCGCCCTTTCTCGGTAATCCGCGCCGCATGAGCGACCGGCGCACGGCGAGGCGGAACGACGACGACGGAGGTCGTGCGATGACACATTCTTCCGATCCCGCGCCGACTGTCCGGACGGCAGATCCCATCGTCAACGGCGACGACCGGACCGACTGGTCAGTACCGGCCCCATCGATCAGCAGGGAGGCCGTCGGCATCGTCGAGGCGGTGCTGGAGGGCGGGCCGGTGAACCTGCCGGCCGAACTGCGCAGCCACCGGGTCTCGCCGGTGGACGACAAGATCAAGGTGCACCACTACGGCGGGTACGAGCACTTCGAGCGGGACTCCTCCGGGGTCACCGAGGACGCGCCCGTGGTGTTCCGCTGGACCGGGCGCACCCGGATCGCCGAGTAACGGAAGGCGGCAACTCCGATGGGCATCCCGACTCCGCGGCCCGTCCCGTACCTCCTGGTCCGGGACGCGGCCCCGGTCATCGCGTTCTACACCGACGTCTTCGAGGCCGTCCCGATCGAGCGGGAGTGCCTGCTCGACGGGCGGGTCCTGCGCGCCGAACTGGCCGTCGGCGGGCACCGGCTGACGGTCAGCGAGTGGTGCGAGGGGCCCCGGACGGCCGACGGCGGCGAGGGTCAGGTCGTGCTGACCATCGCCCCGGACGACCCGCGGCTGCTGCTCGAACGGGCCCTCGCGGCCGGCGCGCAGCTCGAGGCGGCGGCCGACGGGACGGCGGACGCGGTGTTCCGGGACCCGGCCGGACAGCGGTGGTCGGTGGCCGGCTCCGGCCGACCGGAGTAGCGGTGCCCGTCGCCCACCGGGCGACGAACGACCCGGCCCGGCCGCGTCCCCGCGAGGGGTGCGGCCGGGCCGTTCCCGGTTGCCGCCGGTGCCGGCCCGGCACGGCCGAGCGGGACGGACGCCGGTGCCGGCGCGGGTCGACCGCGCCGGCACCGCTGGTCAACGGCGCGTGGCGGGGGTCAGGCCGCCGCTGCGCCGACGGTGGCGCCAGTACAGGTCGCGCCGGGCGCCCTTCGGGAAACCGGGCTGCCACGGCTTGATCGGGCCCGCCGGGTGGAGGACCGCCGAGTCGGAGAGCTTGCCGCCGAACTCCGGCTCCAGCCGCCACGCCATCAGGTCGTTCCACCGCCTCGGCAGGCGCAGCCAGTTGTCGTACACGGCGTAGTTGAGCGCGTCCTGGTCCGGGTAGCGCGACTCGTGCGCGTGCCGGCCGAGGTACGCCAGGGACCGTTCGGTGACCTCGCACTCCTTCCACCGGTCGACGTCGATCAGCAGCACGCCGGAGTTGAAGTACAGCCCGTACGGATCCAGGTCCCGGTACGTCGCCAGGCCGGGGATGCCGCCCATGTCCAGCAGCCGCCGGTTGAACGGGTCGCGGACCGCGCCGACCGGCACGCCACCCATGTCCACCTCGAACAGCGGCGCAAGGCTGTTGGTGCACATCGTGTCGCAGTCCAGGTAGAGCACCCGGCGCACCTCGGCCGGCAGCGCGGCGGGGACGAGCAGGCGCAGGTACATCGCCGGCGACAGGTAGGCCATCACCGGGTCGTTGCCCTTGGGCAGCTTGACCGGGGAGGTGTCGACGCGCAGGTACTCCACGGTGGCGTCCGGCCCGGCCGCCCGGGCGAGGGCGGCCCGCGCGGAGGCGTTCACGTCGTCGGCCGCGATCAACCAGTACCGCAGTTCCTCGCCGGGGTTCGACTCGGCGACGGTCGACATGACGACGGCGGCGTGCGGCGCGTACGCCGCGTCGAAGGTCAGGGTGAGGTCCACGGGGTGCTCTCCTTCGCACAGGTTGAGCGCAACCCAGCGAAACTAACTCGAATAATGGGATTGCGGCAACGAAGAGTCATTCTTTCGTACCCGTATTCCGGTCGGCCTCCGACGAATCGCTGAGCGGTACCCCAGAATTGACCCCTCAATGGCGGACGGGTGCTGGACATCGGCCCAGGAATTCGCCCCCGGCGGGCTCTCCGGCGGCGATTCCGGCGCATCGGAATGGGGTGGCCGTGCGCCGCCGGTCAGGCGTCGAGGAACTCCTCGACCATCGGGACGAGCCAGCGGGCGCGCTGCGGGAGGCTCGTGTGCGTCGTGCCGGGCAGGACCGCCAATCGGCACGCCGGCAGCCCCGCCAGGTCGCCGGGCACCCCGCCACCGAGCAGCCGGAACATCTCCACGGCGTGCTCCGGCCGGACGATGTCGGCGTCGGCCAGCACGATCATGGTCGGGGCGGCCAGGTCCCGGATCGCCGAGGCCGGCCACTGCGGCAGGTCGGCGTCGAGGCGTCGGACCTTGGCGACCAGGGCCGGCCAGCCGCCCGGGTCGGGCGCGGTGCGCAGGTACTCCTCGTGGAACTCGGAGCCGTGCAGGTGCTCGGGGCGCAGCTGCTGGATCCCGTCCAGCAGCCCGGGGTGCAGCCCCGCGTGGTGGAAGCTCACCGACGCCAGCACGAGCCGACCGACCCGGGACGGGTGGTGGGTGCCGAGCCGCAGCGCCACCATCGCGCCCATGCTCCAGCCGAACACGTCCGCGACCTCGACGCCGAGGTGGTCCAGGAGGCCGACCACGTCCGCGGCGAGCCCGTCGACGGTGAGCGGCCGGTCCGCGTCCGGGGTGCGGCCGTGGGCCTGCACCTCGACGGCGACGACCCGGCGGGTCCTGGCCAGCAGCGGCAGCATCGTGCCGAACGACGTGCCGATGCCGGAGAGGGCGCCGTGGATCAGCACGAGCGGGCGGCCGTGGCCGGCGCCGTGCGACTCGTAGTAGAGGGAGAGGCCGTTGACGGGTGCGTAGCTCATGCGACCACCGTGCGCCCCGGCCCTTACGACTGCCTTCCGACCCGCTTACCGCTTGTAGGGTGGCCCGCATGCGTTTCGGCGTCCTCGGGCCGCTCGCCGTCGTCACCGACACCGGCGAGCCGGTCACCGTGCCGGGCGCCAAGGTCCGGGCCCTCCTCGCCGACCTGGTCGCCCACCGCAACCAGGTCGTCTCCGCCGACCGGCTGATCGACGACCTGTGGGGCGACGACCCGCCCGCCAACGCCGCCGGCGCGCTGCAGGTGCGCGTGTCCCAGCTGCGCAAGGCGCTCAACGACGCCGAGCCGGGGGCGCGGCAGCTGGTCGAGTCCCGCCCACCGGGGTACCTGCTGCGCACCGACTCGGTCGACGCCGACCGGTTCACCGCGCTCGCCGCCGCCGACGACGCGGCGAGCCTGACCGAGGCGCTGCGGCTGTGGCGGGGCGAGCCGTACGCCGACGTCGCCGACGCGCCGTGGGTGCGCGCCGAGGCCGACCGCCTCGCCGAGGCCCGGCTGCTCGTGCGGGAGAAGCTCGCCGAGGCCCGGCTGGCCCGGGGCGAGCACGCGCTCGTCGCGGCCGACCTCGCCGAGCTGGTGGCCCGGCACCCGCTGCGGGAGAGCCTGCGGGTGCTGCACCTGCGCGCCCTGTACGCCGCCGGCCGCCAGTCCGAGGCGTTGGACAGCTACGCCGAACTGCGCACCCGCCTCGCCGACGAGCTGGGCCTCGACCCGTCACCGGAGCTGGTCGCCCTGCACCGGCGGATCCTGGCCCAGGACGGCACGCTGAGCCCGCCGCCGAAGGCGGCGCTGGTCCGCAACAGCCTGCCCGCCCGACCCGACGAGTTGGTGGGCCGGGCCGAGGCCGTCGCCGAGCTGCGTGCGCTGGTGCCCGCTCGCCGGCTGGTCACGCTGACCGGGCCCGGCGGCGTCGGCAAGACCCGGCTGGCCACCGAGGTCGCCGGTGAGCTGTCCGTCCCGGACGGGGTGCACCTCGTCGAGCTGACCGCGTTGCGGCCCGGCGACACCGCCGTCGCCGAGCTGGTCCTGGCCACCCTCGACGTACGCGAGACCACCGGCGCCGACGTCGCCCCCGACGACCGGCTCGTCGCCGTCCTGCGGCACCGGCGGGCGCTGCTCCTGCTGGACAACTGCGAGCACGTGATCGAGCCGGCCGCCGCCCTCGTGTCCCGTTTGCTGCGCGAGACCACCGGCGTCACCGTGCTGGCGACGAGCCGGGAGCCGCTCGGGCTGGCCGCCGAGGTGCTGTGGGAGGTGCCGACGCTGCCCGTGCCGGTCGACGAGGCGGACCTCGACGGGGTCCGCCGCTCGGCGGCGGCCCGGCTCTTCGCGGCCCGCGTCGCCGCGCGACAGCGCGCCTTCCGGCTCGACGAGCGGACCGGTCCGGCCGTCGCCCGGCTGTGCCGCCGCCTCGACGGCCTGCCGCTGGCGCTGGAACTGGCCGCCACCCGGGTGCGGGCGCTCGGCGTCGACGAGGTGGTACGGCGGCTGGACGACCGGTTCCGGCTGCTCGGCACCACCCAGCGCGACGTGCCGGAGCGGCAGCGCACCCTGACCGCGGTGATCGGCTGGAGCTGGGACCTGCTGTCGGCGCGGGAGCGGGCCGTTCTCGCGCGGCTCGCCGTGCACCACGACGGTTGCGCCCTGGACGCGGCCGAGCAGGTCTGCGACGCCGACGTGGACGTGCTGACCCGGTTGGTCGACCGCAGCCTGGTGGTGCTGGACGACTCCGGCCCGGCCCCGCGCTACCGCCTGCTGGAGTCGGTCGCCGCGTTCTGCCTGGACCGCCTCGCCGACGCCGATGCCGACGCGGTGCGGGCCCGGCACGCGGCGCACTACACCGCGCTGGCCGAACGCGCCGACGAGCTGCTGCGCGGCCCGGGCCAGCGGGAGTGGCTGCTGCGGCTGGACGCCGAGGCCGCCAACCTGCGCGCCGCGCTCGGGTACGGCGGCGGGCTGCGGTTGGCCAACGCCCTCACCTGGTACTGGTTCCTGCGCGGCCGGCTCACCGAGGCGCGTCGTGCGCTGAGCCTCGACGGGGACGCCGCCGCGCGGGCCCGAGCCGCGGTGTGGCGGATCGGGTTCACCCTGATGCAGGGCGGCGCCGTCACCAGGGCCGAGACCGACGCGGCCCTGGCCGGGTACGCCGAGGGGCGGGCGACCTGGTTCGTGGCGGCCGCGCTGGTCGACCGCAGCGAGCTGGCCCGCGCCGGCGAGCTGCTGGAGCGGGCCCGGTCCACCGGTGCCGACCCGTGGGTGGAGGCGGCGGTCTGCGTCACCCGCGCCAAGCTGGCGCACGCCGCGAGCGACCTCGCCGGGCTGGAGCGCGACAGCTCCCGGGCGGCGGCGCTCTTCGCCGAGCTGGGCGACCCGTGGGGCCGGTTGCAGGCCATCGAGTGGGTGGGCGGGCTGGCCGAGCTGACCGGCGATCACGCGCGCGCCGCCGCGCTGCACCGCGAGGGTCTGCGCTGGGCCGAGGAGCTGGCGCTCTGGCCCGAGGTCGGCAGCACGCTGTCCTGGCTGGCCTGGATCGCCGTGCAGACCGGGGACCACCGGCAGGCCCGGGAGCTGGCCGAACGCGCCTACCGGCTGGCCGTCGAGCAGGACTCGCCCAGTGCCCGGGTCTTCGCCGAGCTGAGCCTCGGCATCGCCGCGCGCCGCGAGGGCCGGCGGGACGTCGCCGTGACCCACCTGCAACGGCTGGTCGACGCCGGCGGCGACGACGCGCTGTTCCTGCCGATGGTGCTGGGCGAGCTGGCGTACGCGATCGCGGACGAGGACCCGGCGCGGGCGCTCACGCTGCACGCCCGCGCGTACGACGTCGCAGTGGCGATCGGCGCGCCCCGCGACGCGACCGGCGCGCTGGACGGGCTGGCCTCGGCGGTGCCGCAGCCGCAGGTCGCGGCGCGGATCCTGGGCGCGGCGGCGGCCGCGCGGAACACCCGGGTGCCGAGGTCACCGGCGGAACGCCACGAGGTCGAACGGGTCACCGCGCGCTGCGTGGCCGCGCTCGGCGCGGACGGGTTCGCGGCGGCCTACCGGGCCGGGCACGACCTGCGCCCGGACGAGGCCCGGGCACAGGTCGACCCGTTCCTGGTCACCGCGGGACCGGCCGGTAGCAGGCGATGATCACGCCGCTCTTCAGCACCGTCGTCTCGGCCAGGGTGAGCGTGGTCCGGGCGTCGGCCAGCGGCGCGCTCACCGAGGGCCCGCCCTGGAGCACCGGGTGGATCCAGAACCGGACCTCGTCGACCAGCCCCGCCTCGACCAGGGCGTGGGTGACCACCCCGTAGCCGTACATCAGGATGTCCCTGCCCGGCTGGGCCTTGAGCCTGGTGACCTCCTCGATCAGGTCGCCCTGCAACACCTCGGTGTTGTTCCACTCCGGGTCGGTGAGGGTGGTCGAGGCGACGTACTTCTTGACGTTGTTGAAGTAGGCCGCGCCGGTGCTCGGGTCGCTCTCGTCCATGTTCGGCCAGGCGGCGGCGAAGCCGTCGTACGTGCGGCGGCCCATCAGCAGCGCGTCGGCGGCGTCCGTCTGCCGGCCGGCGAAGGCGGCGGCCTCGTCGTCGAAGTACGGCATGGTCCACGCCGGGTCCTCGACGACGCCGTCGAGGGTGATGTAGGTCGAGTTGATGATCCTGCGCATCGTGTGCTCCCTGGGTGGGTGTCTCGGTGACACTGGGAACACTGCCAGGGCCCGCTTACGGTTCGCTTCAGGTGCGCTTGCGGGTGCCCGCGACGACCGCGCGGGGCCGTCAGCGCGGGGCCGTCAGCGCGGGGCCGACCCGGCGGCGGCCGGAACCTCCCGCGACGACCCGAGCACCCCGCCGAGCCACCGCGGCTGCCGCCGGGGTGTGCGAGGCCTCGCCGCCCTCGTGCCCGTTGAACGGGTGGGTGTGCGTCTCGCGTGCCGGTGTCGGCCGGCCGGTCGCCGCGCCGTACTGGTTGTAGGCGGCGAAGCCGGTGCTCGGCGGGCAGACGGTGTCGCACAGGCCGATCCCGAAGTGCGCCGGCGCGCTCGCCCGCCGGGCGAAGGACACCCCGTCGACGTACGACAGGGTGCGCCGGACCGCCTTCTCCGCCTCCCGGTGGTCCGCCAGGTACTGCGCGATCTCCCCGTTCACCAGCCTGGCTGGCCACCGTCCACCCGACCCCGCTGAGCTGGGACGCGTGCTTCGATCATGAGCTGTCGAGGGGATGACCGGCCCGGGTCGGCGCTCGATGCGGACCGCGAGCCTGCACCAGGGGGCCGGCACCGATGCCCGACGTGACCCGTGGCTACTGCTGGGGGCGCACCGAGGGGGCGATCGGTGAGATCCTGTACCTGGTCGGCACCGTCGCGGCGGCCTGCGTCCGGGGCCTGGAACGGACCGGGCTCATCGCCACCCTCCTGCACTTCGGCCGTTGCTCCGCCTCCTCCCGGGACGGACACAGCTCACTCTTGCGTCGTTGGTGCCCAGGAACTATCGCGGCGAGTGCTGGTGGGGGAGCCAAGGTGGTACGACACCGGTTGGTGGAACTCGTACCAGGGACACACCTCATTGGCGCTGTTCGGCAGGCCGACCGGCTCCTGGAGCAGGAAACATGGGCGGCGGCCACGTCGACGTCACCGGCCCGGCGGGGCCTGCCCCTCGGTGGCCTCGCGGCTGTCGGGCCGGGCCCTGGCGTACAGTGTTGACTCCAGCGCTCTACGCCCGCTGAGGCGCGCACCGGTGCCGATGCCGCGAGGCGATCGGGCATCGGGGTGTCCTCTCGCCCCGGCGGGTCGGGGCGACCGGCCGGTGGGCGGGGGGAGTGGGATGGCGGCGCGGGGTCCTGCGATGACGGATGTGGCCCGTCTTGCCGGTGTCTCCCACCAGACGGTGTCGCGGGTGCTCAACGGGCACCCCTACGTCCGGGAGCAGACCCGGCTGCGGGTCGAGGCCGCCATCGCCGAGCTGGGCTACCGGCCCAACCGGGCGGCCCGCGCGCTGGTCACCGGCCGCTCGCAGGTGATCGGCGTCGTCGCGCAGAACACCACCCTGTACGGGCCGGCGTCGCTGCTCGCCGCCCTGGAGCAGGTCGCCGCCGAGGCGGGCTTCGCGGTCAGCGTGGGCAGCGTGCGCGATCTCGACCACCGGTCGGTCTCTGCGGTGGTCGAGCGGCACCTGGCCCACGGGGTCGCCGGTCTGGTGGTGATCGCGCCGGTGGAGTCGGCCGGCGAGGCGCTGGAACGCCTCCCGAAGGACGTCCCGCTGGTGACCGTCGACGGCGATCCGGGCGGGTCGGTGCCGCTGGTCACCGTCGACCAGGTCGCCGGTGCCCGGGAGGCCACCCGACACCTGCTCGATGCCGGCCACCGCACGGTCTGGCACGTGTCCGGACCCTCCGACTGGTTCGACAGCGCCGGTCGTATCCAGGGCTGGCGGGAGGCGTTGCGGGCGGCCGGCGCGGAGCTGCCGCAGCCGGTGCCGGCGGACTGGTCGGCGGCGTCCGGCTACCGCTGCGGGCAGATGCTGGCCCGGATGCCGGAGGTCACGGCGATCTTCACCGCCAACGACCACCTCGCGCTCGGCGTGCTGCGGGCGCTGCACGAGTACGGCCGGCGGGTGCCCGACGAGATCAGCGTGGTGGGCTTCGACGACGTGCCGGAGGCCGCCTACTTCATCCCGCCGCTGACCACCGTACGGCCGGACTTCGCCGCGGTGGCCCGGGCCAGCCTCGACATGCTGCTGAGCCAGATCGAGGGCGGCGCCGGCGGTGAGCTGCGGCAGACCATCGCCCCCACCCTGGTCGCCCGGGACAGCGTCGCTGCGCCGCCGCGCTGACCGACCCGACGCTGCCCGGTCGCCCGTCCGCCGCCCCGGCCCGCGCGCCCGACCGGCTCCATCGGCGCGCGGGCCGGGTGACTGCCGGCCCGCCCCCACCGGGCCGGGCCGGCAGCCGGTCAACCGACGGTGCAGGCCGGGGTGCCGGACGGGCCGGTGCCGGTGCCCTGGAAGCCGAACTCGGTGCTGGCGCCGGCGGCGAGCTGGCCGTTGTAGCTGACGTTGCGGAAGTTCACCGTCCCGGTGCTGCCGCCGGCCTGCGCGCTCCAGGTGTTGGTGACGGTCGCGCCGGCGGGCAGGGTGACCCGTACCGTCCAGCCGTCGACCGGAGCCGCTCCGGCGGTGACCCGGACGGTGGCGACGAACCCGCCGGTCCAGGAGTTCAATGAGACCACGGCGGTGCACCCGCTACCGGTGGGCGGCGGGGTCGTCGGCGGCGGCGTGGTGGGCGGCGGCGTGCCGCTCCCGGCGTTGAGCGCGTCGAGGACGGCCTGGTACGCCGGCTTCCTGTTGCCCGACCGGTCGATCAGCAGCGCATTGTCGGTGCCGCGCCAGGAGTCGCTGTCGCGGACGCCCCACACGGTGATGCCGGTGCAGCGGGCCACGGCCAGACAGGCCCGGGTCACCGCGCCGTACATGGCGGCCTGGTTCGACCCCTGGGTGATGTCCAGCTCGGTGATCTGCACGTCGACCCCGAGGTCGGCGAAGCGTTGCAGGTTGGCCTGGTAGTCGCCGGGCAGCGAGGTGCCCAGGTGCGACTGGAAGCCGACGCAGTCGATGGGTACGCCGCGCGCCTTGAAGTCACGGACCATGTGGTAGATGGCCGTCGACTTCGGGTTGACGCTGTCGGTGTTGTAGTCGTTGTAGCAGAGCTTGGCGTTCGGGTCGGCCGCCCGCGCGGTACGGAACGCCACCTCGATCCAGTCGTTGCCGGTGCGCTGGAGGTTCGAGTCGCGCCGCGCGCCGCTGCCGCCGTCGGCGAACGCCTCGTTCACCACGTCCCAGGAGTGGATCCTGCCCCGGTAGTACGTCGCCACCTGGGTGACGTGGTTGACCATCGCCGAGCGCAGCGCGCTGCCACTCATGCTCTGTGCCCATCCGGGCTGCTGGGCGTGCCACAGCAGCGCGTGCCCCCGGATCTTCATACCGCGCGCCTGGGCGTGGCTGACGATCCGGTCGGCGTTCGTGTAGGTGAACCGGCCCTGGGACGGTTCGGTGGCGTCCCACTTCATCTCGTTCTCGGGGGTGACCGAGTTGAACTCGCGGTCCAGGATGCCGACGTACTGGCTGTCGGAGAGCTTGGCCGCCGCGACGGCCGCGCCGAAGTAACGGCCCTTCTCGGCTGCCGCCGCGCCGAGCGTGGTGGCCGCGCCGGCGGCGGGAGCCGTCACCACCGTGGCGGCGAGGGCGGCGGCGACGGCCGTGAGGGGGATCAGCACCGTGCGTCGACGTCGTGCCGGTGTCCGGCTGCCGGGGCGGTCAGGGATGTCGCGCATCAGAGGTCCTTTCGAGGTGGTGGGTGCGGCGGGTGGACCCGTCCGTCCACCCGCCGTGGGCGTCCGTCGGCGGTGCTCAGCAGGTCGAGTTGGTCTGGGTGAGCAGTCCCAGGCGCCAGGGCAGGTTGTTGTAGTCGCCGCCGGCGTTGGGGTCCATGCCCTGGTAGACGTAGCGCATGGCGCACGGACTGATGGTCAGGGTCTGGTCGGTCTGGGTCCGGATCATCTCCCCGTGGCTGATGTCGCGGGTCCAGGCGCCGGCGGGGAAGGTGACGTTGGAGGCCCGGGCGAAGGGGTTGCCCTCGGTGTCGGCCAGGGCCTGCCACGGCCCGGCGATGTCGCGCGCCGTCCAGGAGCGGAACCAGCGGCGGCCGTCACTGCCGATCGCCTCGTGGATCAGCAGCCAGGTGTCGCTGCCGGCGACCTTGTAGACGTTGGCGGCCTCGAACAGGCGGTTGCGGTCGGCGTCCTGCATGGCGATGACCGGCTGGCTCATGCCGTTGGGGAAGTTCGCCACGCTGGTCTGCGACCGGTAGAGGTGGCCGTTGTCGTCGGAGGAGAACAGGTGGCAGTTGACGCTGTCGCAGATGACCCACATGTCGACCCAGTAGCCGTTGCCGATGTTCTGCCGGATGATCTCCGGCATGCCGCTGTAGAAGTGCTTCGGCGCGCTCCACCCGTTCGGGTTGGCGATGTCGGGGTTGGTGGAATAGGACGCGTTGCCGGTCTGGTAGACCAGGTACCACAGCTTGTGCGGGGCGAAGTAGAACACCTCCGGCGCGGCCCGGTAGCCAACGCCGATCGGGGACTGGTCGAGGTAGTGGAAGGTGGCCGAGCCGGCCTGCGACCAGTCGGTGAAGTTCAGGTACACCAGGTTGTAGCCCGACGACTTCGCCGTGCTGGCGAACACGTGGTACCGCCCGTTGTGGTACACCACCGACGGGTCCTTGATCCCGGCGATGCCGCGACCGTCGGCCTTCGGGCCGATCAGTGCGCCGCTGGAACTCCACCGGAAACTGCTCGGCAGGCTGCCGGTGGGTGGTGGGGTGGTGGGCGGCGGCGTGCTCGGTGGCGGGGTGGTGGGCGGCGGTGTGGTCGTGCCGTCGGTGCAGGGGGTGCCGTTGAGGGTGAAGCCGGTCGGGGTCGGGTTGCTGCCGGCCCAGGATCCGTTGAAGCCGAACGACACGGTGCCGTTGGTGGCGATGCGGGCGTTGTAGCTGACGTTCCTGGCGGTCACCTGGGCTCCGCTCTGTGTGACGGTGGCGTTCCACGCGTGGGTGACCTGCTGTCCCGCGCCGTACGACCAGGCCACCGTCCAGCCGTCCACCGGGTCGCCCAGGTTGGTGACGGTGACGTTGGCGCCGAAGCCGCCCTGCCACTGCGACGACACGGCGTAGTTCACCGCGCAGCCGGTGACGGCGGCGTGTGCGGGCAGGGCCGCGGCGCCGGCGGCGGCGACCAGGCCGGTGGCGGCCACGAGCAGGCTGGCCTTCGCTCTCCAGGTGGGCATCAGGGTCCTTCCTCGATGGTGGGACGGAGGCGGCGACATCGACGCGCGCCGGGGCGCGCCCGGCGATCCGCTGCCGATGGAGGTAGCCGGAATTCACGTGCCGCGGAGCCGGCTGGTGGTGATGGGCGTCGGGGCGGCGTTCTCCCGCCCTGGCGGCACGCGCTGACCGATCTACGGAGCCCGGACTGGTCGCCGGCGGCGGTCCCGGCCATGGTCGGGAATCTGCCACCTGATCAATGACCCTCGATGGAGCGTGCCCTTCGCTCTGGTCCGAAAAATAGCATGTTATCGATAACATGCTCAAGTGGTGGCGACCGGGAGGATCGGCCGACCATTCGATGGTGGCGAGACACGAGACATGGCCGCCACCGTGGACCCTGCGTTGCGGGCCTTCGTCACCATGGAGGAATGGGTATCGAGTGGGGGGAAAGGTGCTACGGCGCCGCCTCCTCCGTGTCGACCGTGCCGTGCGGTGGTGGAGCGCCCGGTGAGTGAGGGACGGCAGGGCGTCGGCGCTGATCGAGAGGGGCGGTCGAGGGCGGGCGGCAGGGCCCGCGTGCCGCACGATGGCGCGGTCATCTCCCAGCAGATCCGGGTGGACGGGGGTTACGGGTACGGTGTCATCGGCGCCGACCTGCACGTCCATGCCGACCGGGGGCCGGTGTACCTGCTCGCCGAACATCGTGGCCCGGTGAGCGCCGACCCGTCGTGGCTGCTCGAGCAGCCCAGCAGGCTCCTGAACGCCCGGTACTCGGTGGTCGACTTCGTCGGGCGCGCCGCAGACATGGACAAGCTCACCGCGTGGCGGGACGAGAGCAACGAGCGTCTCGCGGCGCGGTGGCTCTTCGCCGCAGGCGGCCAGGGCAAGACGAGGCTGGCGCTGGAGTTCGCGGCCGTCAGCGTCGCCGACGGCTGGAAGGTCGTCGACGTCCTCCTCGGCGCCGGCGCTCGACCGTCAGGCAGCCACGACCTGCGCCCGGACGGACACCGCGGCATCCTGGTCCTGGTCGACTACGCGGACCGGTGGCCGCTGTCGTACCTGCACTGGCTGTTGAGCAACTCCCTCTTTCACCAGCAGGTGCCGACCCGGGTGCTGTTCCTGTCCCGCAGCGTCGACGGCTGGGCATCGGTGCGGAGTGCCCTGACCGCGCTCACGGCGGCCACCAGCGAACATCCGCTGGCGCCGTTGTCCGACCCGCCGGGCCGGGACCGGGTAGCCCGCCCCGACGACCGCCTGCGGATGTTCCGCGTGGCGCGGGACGCCTTCGCCCGACGGTACGGACTGGCGCGTGCCGAGGAGATCCCTCCGCCCGTCCCGCTGGACGACCCCGGATTCGGACTGACCCTGAGCCTGCACATGGCCGCCCTTGTCGCGGTCGACGCGCACAGCGCGGGTGCCCGGGCCCCCGCCGACATGGTCGGCCTCTCGGCATACCTGCTGGACCGCGAGCGCGCACACTGGCGCGAACTGTACGAACGCTCACGCGACGGTCTGGAGTTCCGGACTCCGCCTCGACGGATGTGGCAGGTGGCGTTCATCGCCTGTCTGACGGGTGCGACGACATATTCACAGGCGCGGGCGCTGCTGCGTCGGGCCGACATCGACGACCCCGACCCGGTGCTGACCGACCACGCGGTCTGCTACCCGCCGGCCCCGCCGTCCGAGGCACTCGAACCGATGTACCCGGACCGGCTGGCCGAGGACTTCCTCGCGCTCACCCTCGCCGGCCATGACGTTGCCGCCTATCCGGCCGCGCCCTGGGGTACCGCAACCCTGGCGGCCCTGCTGCACCAGGATGCCGACACCGCACCGCCGTTGCCACAGCCGGCCCGCCCGATCACGTTCCTCACCGCCGCGGCGCTCCGATGGCCCCATCTCGCCGCGCACCTGAACGAACACCTGCGGGCGGACCCGACCCTGGCGCTGAGGGGCGGGAATCCCTCGCTCGGCGCGCTCGCCGTGCTCGACGGCATCGACATCGAACTGCTCGACACGATCGCGTGGTGCTTCCCGGACGGTCGGCAGCTGGATCTGGACGTCGGAATGGCGGCCGTCAGCGTACGCATCACCGCGCACCGCCTCGCGGCCGTGTCGACCGAGCTCGAGCGTGCCGCCGTCCTGCAGGACCTGGCCCATCGGCTGTCCTTCGCAGGCCGGTACGAGGAGGCGGCCGAGGCCACCGAGCAGGCCGTCGACCTGCGTCGGGCGGTCGCCCGCCGGCAGCCGGAGCACCGCTCACTGCTCGCGTCGTCCCTGACGAACCTCGGCAACTACCGCACCCGACTGGGGCAGCCGGAGTCGGCGCTGGCCGCACTGCGGGAGGCGACGGAGCTTCGCCGGCAGGCCGCCCGGGCGGACAGCACGGCTCCACGCAGGAGCGCCTTGGCCAACTCCCTGAGCAGCATGGGTATCTGCCTGGCAGCCCTGGGACGGCACCCGGAGGCGTTCGAGGTCACGCGGGAATCCGTACAGCTTCGCCGCCGACTCGCCGCCGAGGACCCGGCGGCGTACAGTCCCGGGCTGGCCTCGTCGCTGCACAACCTCGGCAACAGACTGGCTGCCCTCGGGCGTCATCGGGAAGCGCTCGACGCCACCGGAGAAGCGGTGCGGATCCTGCGCCTGCTCGCCCGGGACAGCTTCGCCGAACACGCCGGTGAGCTGGCCATCGCGCTCGACAATCTGAGCGCGGACCTGTGGCGGACCGGGCGCACCGAGGCGGCGATGGCGACCGCTGGAGAAGCAGCGGATCTCCTTCGACGGCTGGCGCGGGAGAACCCGGAGGCGTTCGAAGAGCGGTACGCGTATCTCCTGAACCGGCTCAGCGACTACTACGCCTCGCTCGGCCGCTACGGCGAGGCGATACCGCCGGCACTCGCCGCAGCTGAGATCTGGCGGCGGCGCGGCGAGACTGATCGCGCTGCCGGCGACGCGCCACTGGCCACCGTGCTGCTGAACCTGTCGGGCCTGTGGGCGCACACCGGCCAGTGGCACGAGGCGCTGGCGGCGTCGATCGAGACGGTGGCCATTCGACGACGGCAGGCGCGTGCCGAACCGGCGCGATACGCCGCCGAGCTGGCAAAGGCCCTGTCGAACCTGGGCAGCGACCTCTACGCGGTGCAGCGTTACCGGGAGGCGCTGGCAGCGGTGACGGAGTCGGTGCGGCTCTGGCGTCAGCTCGCGACGACCGACCGACGCCACGTCCCGTTCCTCGCCGAGAGCTTGTACACCTGCTGCGTCGTCGCGCAGCCCGTCGATCGTACGGCGGCGCGGGACGCGGCGGTGGAGGCCGTGATGTTGTTCGAAGGTCTCGATCTCGGTGCCGGGGACGGCCACCGACTGACGCTGCTGGCCGAGGCACGCAAGCAGGTCGCCGAGCTGCGTGGCTGATGCCGCGGCCGGTAGGTGGGCCGGGTCGACGTGCGCTGGGTGGGCCGGTGTCACCGGCGCCTCGTCGGGGGGGGGGGGGGGGGGGCGACGTCCCGACGCCGCCGGACACGCCGGCACGTCCCGCCGCCGGACGATGGTGGACGGATGCTCTCCGGGCCGCGTGTCGGGTCTACGGGACGGTGACCCCGTACGCGGCCAGCGCCTCGGTGACCGGCTGGTAGTAGGTGGTCCCGCCGGTGGCGCAGGTGCCGCTGCCGCCGGACAGGATGCCGAGGACGGTGCCGGTCGCCGGGGAGTAGAGCGGCCCACCGCTGTCGCCGGGCTCGGCGCAGATGTTGGTGCGGATGAGTCCGGAGACGCTGCCCTCGGCGTAGTTGACGGTCTGGTTGAGCCCGGTCACCGAGCCGCACCGCACGCCCGTGGTCGCGCCGCTGCGGCAGACGGCCTGACCGACGTAGGCGTTGCCGGCGCCGTTGACGGTGAGCGTCCCCGGGTGGGTGTACACCGCGCTGGGGTGGCTGACCGTGCCGGTGTAGCGCACGATGCCGTAGTCGTTGCCCGGGAAGCTGCTGCCGGTACGGCTGCCGAGCACGGTGGTCCGGCTGCTGTCGGCGTACCAGGTGGCGGCGACGCGGGTGCAGTGCCCGGCGGTGATGAAGTAGTGGGTGCTGCCGCTGCGGACGTTGACGCCGAGGGAGCACCGGGTGCCGACGCCGTACACGGCCTGCCCGCCGGCGATGAGCAGACGCAGCCGGCCGGGTTCCCGGCGCACCGTCGCCCCGGCCCGCTCGGCGACCGCGCGTAGCGCACGGGCCTGGCTCTCGGTGACCGACTCGTCGACGGTGAGGGTGGTCCGGCCGGTCGCCGGGTCGGGGCCCCAGGCCGTGCCGGCGGTGCGCACCGCGCTCAGGGTGGGTGCGACGGATGCGCCCGTCGCGCCGTCGTGCGCGGCCGCCGGGGCGGCCGGGACCAGTAGGGCGAGTGCCAGCACGAGGGGCGGAAGACGACGCATGCCATCACCTGCGATCGTTGAATGTCGATGCCTGTTGTCAGCATCCGCCGTCGGCGTCACGGATTCAAGCGCCACCGGCCGCCGGTCCACGATGGTCGGCGCTCCGGCCGTGGCGGAACTGCAAAGAGTGTTGACAGTAGATGAACAAATCGACAGACTTCCCTGAGAGCGCTCTCCCGATCCGGCCCGCTCCGTCCCTCCTGGACGGCCGGCCGGGGGAGAGCGTCCGTCGCCGAGGAGGTTGTCATGGTTCCGACCCGCGCCCGCCGCGCCTGGGCGATCGTCACCGCGCTCGCGGTCGCGATCTCCGTGGCGCTCGTCTGGTGGACCCCGCCCCGACCCGCCGAGGCGGACATCGGCGGCATCACCTGGCAGGACGAGTTCAACGAGCCGGCGGGCACCCCGGTCAACCAGAGCCGGTGGCGGTTCGACATCGGTGGCGGTGGCTGGGGCAACAACGAGCGGCAGTACTACACCAGCAGCACCAGCAACGCCGTGCACGACGGCCAGGGCAACCTCGTCATCACGGCCCGTCGGGAGAACCCGGCCAACTACCAGTGCCACTACGGCCGGTGCGAGTACACCTCGGCGCGGCTGCTGACCGCCCAGACCTTCACCCAGACGTACGGCCGCTTCGAGGCGCGCATCAAGATCCCCCGGGGACAGGGCATCTGGCCGGCGTTCTGGATGCTCGGCAACGACATGGGCAGCGTGGGGTGGCCCGCCGCCGGCGAGATCGACATCATGGAGAACATCGGCCGGGAGCCGAACACGGTCTACGGCACCGTCCACGGCCCCGGCTACTCCGGCGGCGGCGGGATCACCGGCAGCCGGACCATCGGCAGCCCGCTCGCCGACGCCTTCCACACCTACCGGGTCGACTGGCAGCCGAACCTCATCGTCTGGTACCTCGACGGCGTCGAGTACCACCGGGTCGACCCGGGCCGCCTCGGCGGCAACCGCTGGGTCTTCGACCACCCCTTCTTCATGATCCTCAACGTGGCGGTCGGCGGGAACTGGCCCGGCTACCCCGACGCGACGACCCAGTTCCCGCAGCAGATGCTCGTCGACTACGTCCGCGTCTCCGGGTACGTCCCCGGCGGCAACCCGCCGTCGGGCACCACCCGCCTCCGCGGCGCCCAGAGCGGACGCTGCATCGACATCCCCGGCGCCAACCCCGTCGACGGCGCCAAGCTGCAGATCTGGGACTGCAACACCACCGCCGCCCAGGCCTGGACCTTCGCCGCCGACGGCACGGTACGGGCGATGGGCAAGTGCATGGACCCGGCCTGGGCCGGCACCGCCAACGGCACCGAGGTCAACCTGGTCACCTGCAACGGCAACCCGGTGCAACGCTTCACCCTCACCAGCGCCGGCGACCTGGTCAACCTCAGCGCCAACCGGTGCGTGGACGTCCGGGACGCGAACCCGAACAACGGCGGCAAGCTCCAGCTCTGGGACTGCACCGGCGCCGGCAACCAGAAGTGGTCACGGCACTGAGCCGAGCGCCGCGGCCGCCCGCGCGGGGAGGCGGGTGGCCGCGGCACGGCGCCGACTGACCCGGGGTGACGGGAACGGGGACGGCTCGGCCAGCGGGTCTACCCGGCTGCGGGCGGTGGCTGTGCGACGATCGTCGGGCGGACCGGTTCGCCAGCGTGGTCGATGGTCGGCGCCACACCCCGTACCCCCTTGGAGAGCACGATGTCCCGCTCCCCGGCTCGCGTCTTCGCCGCGCTGAACGCGGTGCGGCCCCCCGACGAGGCGTCTCCGGTCCTGGGCAAGGCCGTCGTGCTCGGCGGCAGCGTCGCCGGGTTGCTGGCCGCCCGGGTGCTGTCCGACCACGCGGAGAGCGTCGTCGTCGTCGACCGGGACGACCTGCACGCCACCGGCGTGCGGCCGGGCGTGCCACAGGGGACGCAACTGCACGCGCTGCTGCCCGGCGGCCTGCACCAGTTGGAACTCCTGTTCCCGGGATTCCGCGCGCAGGCCGTGGCGCGGGGGGCGGTCGAGGCGCCCCCCGCCGCCCGGCGCAACTACCTCGACGGCCGGCTGAAGGTCGTCGTCCCCGACGACGACGACAGCCTGGCCGGCAGCCGCCCGCTGCTGGAAGGGCTGATCCGCCAGCGGGTGCTGGCCCTGCCCAACGTCAAGACGGTCACCGCCCGCGCCACCGGTCTGGTGATCGAGGGCGCGGTGACCACCGGAGTCCGGTGCGACACCGGCGGGGGGCCCGGCATCGAGCGCGGCGACCTCGTGGTGGACGCCATGGGGCGCTCGAGCAGGCTGTCGGACTGGCTGGAGCAGTCCGGCTGGCAGCGGCCGGTGACCCGGCGGATGCCGGTGCACCTGAACTACGCCACGGCCGTGTTCCGGCGTGCCGGGACGGACCCGGACCCGGCGGTCGTGCTGGCGTTGCACAGTCCGGGCACGGCCGTCGACGTGGCCGGCGCGGCGTACTTCGCGGTGGAGGACGGCCGGTGGATGGCCATGATGGCCGGTTACGGCGCCGACCGTCCCGGGCGGACCGCCGAGGACTTCGTACGCCGGCTGCGCGAGCAGTTCCCGCCGGAGTTCGGCGAGGTCGCCGCCAACGAGATGCTCGGCGACGTGCGGACCTACGGCCACGCCGACAGCCGGCGGCGGGAGTTCCACGCGCTCACCCGGCTGCCGGCCGGGCTGGTCAGCGTCGGTGACGCGGTCGCGTCGTTCAACCCGGTGTACGGGCAGGGGATGACCGCGGCGGCCCTGCACGCGGCCTGCCTGTCGGTGTACCTGCGCTCCGGCGCCGACCTCGGCGCGCCGGCGCGCCGGTTCTTCGCGTTGCAGAAGGTGGTGGTCGACGCCGCCTGGTCGATGTCGACCTCCGCCGACCTGGCGCTGCCGCACGTCGACGGGCCCTATCCGCGCGGCTACCGGCTCTCCCGGTGGGTGAGCCGGCAGATCGTCGCGGCGACCGTCACCGACGTGGCGATCGCGCGCCGGTTCAACGAGGTCGTCTCCATGCGGGAGCACCCGCGCTCGCTGGCCACACCCGGGGTGATCCTGGGCGCGCTGCGCGCCAACCGCCGGGCACGGTGAGCGCGCGCATCGCCCCGAAGACCTGCCGCGCCGGTCTCCGGCGACCGGTGGTCACTGCCCGAGGAACTCCTCGATCACCGTGACCAGCCGCACCGGGGTCTCGTACATCGCGTAGTGCCCCGCGTTGGCGAGCACCTCGAGCCGGGCGTTGGGGTAGTGGCGCAGCCAGGTCTCGCGCATCGTGTCCGCGCCCAGCGCCGGGTCGTGCTCGCCGACGACGGCGAGCGCCGGCACCGGACTGCCCTTCACCTCGTCGGTGAAGTCGGTCCGCGCCCAGGCGGTGAGGTAGGCGCCGAACGCCTCCGGGGTGGAGTGCGCGAGGGAGAACCGGACCATCTCGTCCAGCCAGTGACCGGAGAGCCGGTTGCCGGTGGTGAGGTCGATGATCGTGCGCCGGTTGTCCGGGTTGGCCGCCGCGCCGTCGAACAGTGCCCAGCTCTGCAGGTCGAAGGGCACCCCGCCGGCCGGGACCGGGCTGATGCCGACGAGGCGTTCGACCCGCCCCGGCGCGTCGGCGAGCACCCGCTGGGCGGCGCTGCCGCCCATGGAGTGCCCGACCACCGAGAACGTGTCCCAGCCGAGGGAGTCGGCGAGGTCCAGGGCGTCCCGGGAGATCTCGGCGAGGCTGAACTCACCGGCCACCGCGGTCCGCGCGCCGTACCCGCGGTAGTCCAGGAACGCCCAGGTGAAGCGCTCGGTGTCGATCAGTTCCGGCAGCCAGCCCCAGCCCTGCGCCGAGCCGAACCACCCGTGCAGGGCCAGCACCGTGCGCGGTCCCCGGCCGACGACGACCGGGCCGGAGCCGGCGCTGTCGCTGATCGTCATGAGGCGACCCCCTTCCACTGCCGCGCAGCCGCGACGTGAGGTGAACGACGGGAGAGCCGGCGACGCGGGCGCCGGCGCCGTGGGATCGACCGTAGTCGGCGCGTGGACCGAACGGAAGGGCGGTCGTCGGCGGGTCCCTCGTCCCCGGGCGTGGCCGGTGCGACACAGTGGACGCCGACGTCGCCGACGAGTGGGATTTTGCACTCCCAGTGCACTTGTCTCGGGCCTGGGCGCCGCCTAGCGTCACCTCCATGCCTGCTTGCTGGACGTTCGCCGTGGCGCGCGACGACCTCGGCCGCACGACGCTCGTCGACGGCGCGACGGCCGAGGTGTCCGAGGGTGAGGCGCTGCTACGCGTCGACCGCGTCGGCCTCACCGCCAACAACGTGACCTACGCGGTGCTCGGCGACGCGATGCGGTACTGGGAGTTCTTCCCGCCCGGTCCCCGCGGGCTCGGACCGCAGTGGGGGCTCCCGCCGCTGTGGGGCTTCGCCGAGGTGGTCGCGTCGACGGTCGCCGGGGTCGCGGCGGGGCAGCGCGTCTACGGCTACCTCCCGTCCGCCGGCCACCTGCTGGTGCGGCCGGGCCGGGTGGACGCGCGCGGGTTCCGCGACGTCAGCGGGCACCGGGCCGAGCTGCCCTCGCCGTACCAGGTGTACCGGTCGAGCGCCGGCGACCCGGCCTACCGGGCGGACCAGGAGGACCTGCTGATCCTGTTCCGGCCACTCTTCTTCACCTCGTTCATGCTCGCCGACCGGGTGGTCGACGACGACTTCCACGGGGCGGCGTCGGTGGTGCTGTCGTCGGCGTCCAGCAAGACCGCCTACGCCACCGCGTTCCTCCTGCGCGGTCGTGGCCCGCGGCTGGTGGGGCTCACCTCGCCCGGCAACCGGGAGTTCACCCGGTCGCTCGGCTGCTACGACGAGGTCGTCGGCTACGACGAGATCGACCTGCTCGACCGGGTGCCGACCGCCCATCTCGACCTGTCCGGGGAGCCGGCGACCCGGGCCGCCCTGCGGCGGCGTCTCGGTGACCGGCTGGTACGCGACGTCGCGGTCGGGCTCACCAGTCGGATCCCCAACGCCGACGCCGCCGGTGAGGTGTTCTTCGCCCCGGTCCAGATGCGCAAGCGGCGCCAGGACTGGGGCGCCGACGAGCTCGACCGGCGTTTCACCGAGGCCTGGCGGCGGTTCGCCGAGGTGGTGGACGGCTGGCTCGACGTCCGCGCCGGCACGGGCCCCGAGGCCCTGCGGGCCGCGTGGGGGGAGGTCCTCGCGGGCCGTACGCCGCCGCGTGTGGGGCACGTCGTCCAGTTCTGATCGCAGGCGCGGCGTCCGGCGGGCGTGCCGGACGCCGATTTTCCGCGGCCCGCAGCGACCGGTCCGGCGCGCGGCGACGGCAGGTTCCGTCGCTGCGCGGCACCGGACCGGCTCCGGGCGCCCCGTCGGCCGTGCGCTTGCCGCCGGCCGGGGCGGCACCACGACGGCATCCCTCGGGCGGGCCGGCGCCGCCGGCACGCGGTCGAGGCCACGGGTGAGGGCGGCGGCCGGCCTTAGCTGCCCGTTAAGTAACCGGCGCGCCGGTTCACCCTGCGGGCCGCACTGGGCAGACTGGGGCGATGATCGCCGCCGACCCGCCCGTCACGCCCGTCCGCCGTCGTCGTACCCCGGTGCTGGTCGCGGTGATCGCCGCGCTCGCCGTGACGGTCACCGCGGGCGCCTGGTCGCTGCGGGAGCGCTCGGGCGGCGACGCGACGGGCCGGGCCGCGGCGCCGGCCGAGGCTGCTTCGGCCGGCGGCGTCCCCGCCTGCGCCGGTCGGCCGGCCCGGCCGACCCGCGAGCTGCGCGGCATGTGGATCACCACGGTGAACAACATCGACTGGCCGAGCCGGCGCGGGCTGCCGGCCGAGACGGTACGCGCCGAGTTGCGCGGCTGGCTCGACCTGGCCGTGCGGCACCACCACAACGCCGTCTTCGTGCATGTCCGCCCGAGCGGGGACGCGCTCTGGCCGTCGGAGTACGCGCCGTGGTCGGAGTGGCTGACCGGGCGCCGCGACGGCCGGGATCCGGGCTGGGACCCGATGGAGTTCATGATCGCCGAGGCGCACGCCCGCAACCTGGAGTTCCACGCCTGGTTCAACCCGTACCGGGGTGGACAGCCGGCCACGGTGGGCGGACCCGGCCCCCGGCTCGACCAGCTCGCGCCGACCCACCCGCTGCGCCGGCACCGCGACTGGGTGGTGACCTATCCCAGCGCCGACCGGCCCGGCAGCCGGCTCTACTTCAACCCGGGCATCCCCGAGGCGCGCGCGTTCGTCGAGGACTCCATGCTGGAGGCGGTCCGCCGCTACGACGTCGACGGGGTGCACTTCGACGACTTCTTCTACCCGTACCCGGAGGCCGGGCAGGACTTCCCCGACGACGCCGCGTTCGTCCGGTACGGCCGGGGCTTCGCCGACAAGGACGCCTGGCGCCGGGACAACGTGAACACGCTGGTCCGCGAGATGAGCGAGCGGATCAAGGCGCTCAAGCCGTGGGTGAAGTTCGGCATCAGCCCGTTCGGCATCTGGCGCAACGCGCGTACCGATCCGGCCGGCTCGGCGACCGCCGGGTTGCAGAGCTACGACGACATCTACGCCGACACCCGGCTCTGGGTACGCGAGCAGTGGCTGGACTACGTCGTGCCGCAGCTCTACTGGCACATCGGGTTCGGCAGGGCCGACTACGCCAAGCTGCTGCCGTGGTGGACGGCCACGGTGCGCGGCACCCGGGTACAGCTCTACATCGGGCAGGCGGACTACCGGGTGGGTGAGCGCGGCGCCTGGCGCGACCCGGGCGAGTTGGACCGCCAGCTCGCCCTCAACCGCCGGCACGGGGTGAGCGGGAGCGTGCACTTCAGCGCCCGGCAGGTCCGCGCCGACCGGCTCGGCGCGGTCAGCCGCTACCGCGACGCGCACTACGCCGCCCCGGCGCTGGTGCCGGTGATGGCGCACCTGCCGGCCACCCCGCCGGCCGCGCCGGCGGTCACCGAGGTGCGGCGGGCGGACCCCGGCCAGGTCGCGCTGACCTGGCGCGGCGACGGCGCGACGAGCTTCGCCGTCTACCGGGTCGACGGCGACGCGGCCCGGCTGGTGGGCACCACCCGGGGCACCGGGTGGGTCGACCGCGCCGCGCCGGCCGGACGTCCGCTCACCTACTGCGTGTCAGGGCTCGATCGCAGCGGCAACGAGGGCCCGCTCAGCGCGCCGGCGCCCGTCGCGGCGGGGTGAGGGACCGTGCCGACGGCTGGTCCCGGGGTGCCCGCCTCCTCGTGCTCGACGTCGCCGGACACGTCCGCTGACGACAGCTCATAGGTGTGGGATGTCCACCCCGGCGCGGCGGCGGCCGGAGGCGTCACGGCGCCGACGCGGTGGGCGGCCGGTGGGCCCGGTAACCGAGCCACCCCCCATACAGTTGTGCTTGCGTGCAGAGCTGGGTGCCGTCGCAGCGATGAGTCCGCCTGCGTCCACAGGTCTACCTGGCGACCGAGACCACCGATGCATCGGGAGTAGGGCATGGGCATCGTCCACATCGAACTGTTCGCGACCCTCGACCTCGTCGGGCAGTCGCCCGGCGGCCCGGACGAGGACCCGGTCGGGTTCCCGTTCGGCGGATGGCAGGCGCCCCTGCTGGACGAGGTCACCGGGGCGCAGGTCGGCGCCGCGTACGAGGGCACGGACGCCCTCCTGCTCGGCCGGCGGACGTACGACATCTTCGCCGCCTACTGGCCGCACCAGGAGGGCGGCGTGGACAACGAGATCGCCACGCTGTTCAACAGCATCCCGAAGTACGTGGCATCGCGCGGCAGGCCCGACCTCTCGTGGGCCGGCTCCACGCAGCTCGGCCGGGATCTGGTCGGCGCGGTGCGCGAGATCCGTGACCGGCACGAGCACGTGAAGGTGGTCGGGAGTTTGAACCTGGTGCAGACCCTCCTGCGCGAGAAGCTCTTCGACCGTCTCGACCTCTGGGTGTACCCGATCGTGCTCGGTGTCGGGAAGAAGGTCTTCGACGGTGGCGCGGTGCCCACGAACGTCACGCTCCTCGAACCGCCGGTGGCCGGCCCGAAGGGCACCGTCTACCTGCGCTACGGGCTCGCCGAGGGCACACCCGGGACGGGGGACATGAGCGCGCCCGATCGTGGCGTCGGGCGCGACGCCTGAAGCGCGCCAGGTGGGCCCGTTTCGTCGGTGGCGAGTCGGCCCGTTCGGCACTGCGTCGTGGCGTCGGCAGTTCGAGGTGCCGACGCCGTGACGAGGTGCCTCGCGGCAGGGCCGCAACCGTCGAGCGACGGCCCGTCAGACCCTGCGGCGTGGTGCTGCCGTCGGGACAGGCTTCGGTCCGCGGTTCCCGGCTCGCCGGTGCGCACCGCATTCGCCGGGTGGCAGGATCGGGCATCCGCGTCGGTGGAAATGCGTGGGTGCCCGATGGGGCGGTGCCCACCTGGGCTGTCAGTGAGCTCTTCTGTCGGTTCGACGTTGTGCTCCGGAAAGACGTATCTGTGGGAGCCGGGGCGAGGTGCCCATCCAGCGGGTCTCACGCGTCCTGACGAGGGGGTGGGTCACCGTTCCGTCGGCGTTGGGCTTGCGGGTTGCCAGTTGCAGTGAGCGGAGTGCTGGCCACCACTCAGGATGGCCCTCCACCGCCTCGGTCAGGACCGGACTCTGCTTCAGCATGTACGCCGGCCACTGATGCCAGGAGTGGGAGAACTGGAAGGCGGGCAGTAGCGCGGCGACCTGCAGTTCACACTCGAGAACGTCGGCGAGCAGTTCCGCGAGGGTCAGTACCCTCTGCCGATCGGCGTCCTGCGGAGTGGAGGGCCTGCCATCGAAGAAATATGGGCGGAGCGATGGATTCTCAAGCAGTCGGTCGTGCCAGGCGCGGGAGATGTTGTTGATCTCCATCAGGGCGGCCGCCGAGCCGATACCGTTGTTGATGCGGCTCTGTCTCGCCACCTCGCGAGTCTGTACGGCAGAGAAGCACAGCGATACCACGACCAGCGCTACACCAACGATGCTGAGGACCGTATCCATCACGTCAGCACGCCCTTTCGAGGACGGGATCTGTCCTCACGCTACGGTGGGGCCGCAACCCTGCGTGGCAGTCGCGCTCCGGTGGGTGTCGGAGCCGTGCCCGGCAGCCATCCCGGCCCGAAGGAGGGCAGGGCTCGCGAGTGTGGTCGGCCGGGCGGAGAGGGTCGGCTCACCCCGATGACGCTTCTGGGCGCGGCGACGGCTGCCGGCTGACGGCCCGCCGCCCCGCGTCGGACCGGCGGCAGTCCGGGCGACTTCGACGCCCTCCGCGGGAAGCTGCGGCTCACGGGTCGACGGGCAGCTCGGGGAGCGGGCCGACGGTGACCAGCGCGGCGAGCGTGAGGGGCTGGTCGCCGTCGCTGTGCCCGAGCACGACCGCGAGGTGTCGGTCTCCCGCCTGGTCGGGTGCCCAGACGTGCAGGTCGCCGTAGAGGTCCTGACGCAGCAGCGCGTCGTAGAGCGGCGGACGGTCCGCCTGCGGGTTCCGGATGAGGTGGTCGACGGTGAGGACGCGGTGCGGGCCCCACTGCTCGTCCAGCCTGCCGGTCACGGTGGCCAGGTGTCGGTCGCCGGCTTCGAGCTGCTCGGTCCACTCCGGGTCGCGCAGACCGGTGAGGTCCCGCCCCTCCCACAGCGGGGCGAGCACGAAGCCGGCGGCGCGGGTCGCCACCCACTCGCCGGTGTGCGGGTCGGAGTCGATCACGGTCGGGCTGCCGGCGGGCGGAACCGGTCCGGTCAGGAGGGCCGTGACGGCTTCGAGGACACGGGATGCGTCGAAGGAAAGGTCACGAACGGCGGTCACGGCACCCATCCTCACCGCAATCCGGCGGATCGCCCAGACGGATCCACGCCAGTAGGGGGCGCCGCGTCCCGCACCCGGGTCCGGGCTGGTCGATATGTCCGATTTCGAGGTGGTCCGCGAAGGGTCGTACGCGGCGCGCCCCCAGGTCGCGTGACGGCTGCTGTCGCGCTGTGGTCGTCACGCCGGCGCCCGGCGGCCGGCGCCGATCGCGCGAGCCGAGGCCGGGGAGGGCCTCGGACGCCCGGATGTGTCGTTGGCCAACTCGCCCGGCCGGAAACTTGATTCATTCCAGAAAACTGGACTAGATTCTGCGTATGACCTCCGACCTCGAGGATCAGTTGCGAGCGGTCTCGCTGCGCGTGACCCGCCCCCGGTTGGCGGTGCTCGCCGCGCTGCGCGACCACCCGCACGTCGACACCGACACGGTGATCGCCCTGGTGCGCGCGGACCACCCCACCGTCTCCCACCAGGCGGTGTACGACGTGCTGCGGGCGCTGACCGCAGCGGGTCTGGTGCGGCGCATCCAGCCCGCCGGTGCGACCGCCCGCTACGAGCGTCGGGTGGGGGACAACCACCACCACGTCGTCTGCCGCTCCTGCGGCACGATCGCCGACGTCGACTGCGCCGTCGGTGAGGCTCCCTGTCTCACCGCCTCCGACGACCGCGGCTTCGCCGTCGACGAGGCGGAGGTCGTGTTCTGGGGCACCTGCCCCGACTGCGCGACCGAGCACCGTTCAGAGATCCACCAGTCCGGAAGGAAGTAGATGAGCGACATCGAGGACAACGCCCCCTCCAGCGCCCAGGGCGTGGACAAGAAGGCGGCGGCCGGCTGTCCGGTCGCGCACGACTCCGTGACCGCACACGGCAGCGAGAGCGAGAACCCGGCGATCGACTCGCCGACGCCGAAGACCGGCGGTCGACCGCGCACCAACCGGGACTGGTGGCCCAATCAGCTCGACCTGTCGGTGCTGCACGCCCACTCCTCCAAGGCCAACCCGCTGGGGGAGGGGTTCCGCTACGCCGAGGAGTTCGCCAAGCTCGACGTCGACGCCCTCAAGCGCGACATCACCGAGGTCCTCACCACCTCGCAGGACTGGTGGCCGGCCGACTTCGGCCACTACGGCGGCCTGATGATCCGGATGAGCTGGCACGCCGCGGGCACCTACCGCATCCACGACGGTCGTGGCGGCGCCGGTGACGGCGGCCAGCGGTTCGCCCCGCTCAACAGCTGGCCGGACAACGCCAACCTCGACAAGGCCCGCCGGCTGCTCTGGCCGGTGAAGCAGAAGTACGGCCAGAAGATCTCCTGGGCCGACCTGCTGGTGCTCGCCGGCAACGTGGCCCTGGAGTCGATGGGCTTCAAGACCTTCGGTTTCGGCTTCGGCCGGGAGGACGTCTGGGAGCCCGAGGAGATCTTCTGGGGTCCGGAGGACACCTGGCTCGGCGACGAGCGCTACGTCTCCGAGAAGGAGATGGCGCCGGAGGTCGGGGCGACGGAGATGGGTCTCATCTACGTCAACCCGGAGGGCCCGAACGGCAACGCCGACCCGCTCGCGGCGGCGCACTTCATCCGGGAGACCTTCGCCCGGATGGCGATGAACGACGAGGAGACCGTGGCTCTCATCGCCGGCGGCCACACCTTCGGCAAGACCCACGGCGCCGGCATCGCCGACGATCACGTCGGCCCGGAGCCCGAGGCCGCCCCGCTGGAGGCGCAGGGCCTGGGCTGGCTGAGCACCTACGGCAGCGGCAAGGGCGCGGACACGATCACCAGCGGCCTCGAGGTGACGTGGACCGACCGGCCGACCCAGTGGAGCAACCGCTTCTTCGAGATCCTCTTCGGCTACGAGTGGGAGCTCACCACGAGCCCCGGCGGCGCGAAGCAGTGGGTCGCCAAGGACGCCGAGGCGATCATCCCGGACGCGCACGACCCGGCGAAGAAGCACAAGCCGACGATGCTCACCACCGACCTGTCGCTGCGTTTCGACCCGGCGTACGAGAAGATCTCGCGCCGATTCCTGGAGAACCCCGACGAGTTCGCGCTGGCCTTCGCCAAGGCCTGGTACAAGCTGCTGCACCGCGACATGGGTCCGGTCAGCCGCTTCCTCGGGCCGTGGGTGCCGGAGCCCCAGCTGTGGCAGGACCCGGTGCCGGCCGTCGACCACGCGCTCGTGGGCGCCGACGACGTCGCCGCCCTCAAGGCGAAGGTCCTGGAGTCGGGTCTGAGCACCGCCCAGCTGGTCTCCACCGCCTGGGCCTCCGCCGCCAGCTTCCGGTCCACCGACAAGCGTGGCGGCGCCAACGGCGCGCGGATCCGTCTCGAGCCGCAGCGCAGCTGGGAGGTCAACCAGCCCGAGCAGCTCGCGACGGTCCTGGCGACCCTCGAGGGCATCCAGCGGGAGTTCAACTCCGCCGGCGGCGCGCAGATCTCGCTCGCGGACCTGATCGTGCTGGCCGGCTCCGCCGCGGTGGAGAAGGCGGCGCGTGACGCCGGGGTCGAGGTCAGCGTTCCGTTCCACCCGGGCCGCACCGACGCCACCCAGGAGCAGACCGACGTCGAGTCCTTCCGGGTCCTCGAGCCGCGCGCGGACGGGTTCCGCAACTACCTGCGGCCCGGTGAGAAGACCCAGCCGGAGGTGCTGCTCGTCGACCGGGCGTACATGCTGAACCTCACCGCGCCCGAGATGACCGTCCTCGTCGGCGGTCTGCGTGCCCTCGGGGCCAACGTCGGCGGCACGCGGCACGGTGTGCTCACCGACCGGCCCGGCGTGCTCACCAACGACTTCTTCGCCAACCTGCTCTCCCCGGGCACCCGGTGGAAGGCGTCGGAGTCCGAGGAGCACGTGTACGAGATCCGCGACCTGGCCACCGACGAGGTGCGGTGGACCGCCACCGCGGTCGACCTCATCTTCGGCTCCAACTCCCAGCTGCGCGCCCTCGCCGAGGTCTACGCCAGTCAGGACGCCCGCGACAAGTTCGTCACCGACTTCGTCGCGGCCTGGACCAAGGTCATGGAACTCGACCGGTTCGATCTCGCCTGATCCGGTCCGCAACACCGAGCCCCGGTCGATCGCGGATGGATCGACCGGGGCTCGGCGCTCGGCAGGCCGACCGCCGTCGTGACCGCTGGCGGGACGGCCACCTGCTGACCGGTCCGCCGAGGACGCCGGCACCGAGGGCCCGCCCGGCACTGTCCACGCTGAGCGGGAACCGTGCCGTGGCCCGCCGCGGCGGCCGATGATCGTCAACCACGCCACGCGCCCGGCGCAGCCGGCCACGTTCGGTCAGGGGTGCGTCAGCGTGGGGCACGAGGACCTCCCGGACGGTGCGGAACCTCCCTGAGGACTCCTGGCAGTGTGAGCTCGACCCTGGCCGGCGGTTGGTGCCGTGCACGAGGCCGGCGGGTAGCGGGACGCGGGTTCGCCGCGTCATCGCACGCGATAATCCTGGCGACGTCGGTGACCGTCCCCGGGAATACTGGTCGCTGATGGATGAGGTCGAAGTCGTCGTCGCCCATTCCGAGCGTGCGACTCTGCGCGTCGGTGACGTGTTCCTGAAGGTGGACGCCGACCAGGGGCGTATCGACGTCGAGGTCGAGGCGATGTCCCTCGCGCCGGTCCCGACCCCGCAGGTCCTGTGGCGCAAGCCGCCCGTACTCGCGATCGCCGCACTCCCGGGGACGACGCTCGGGCGCCTCGGCGGGCCGTCGACCGGGTCGCCGGCGGCATGGGCCGCGGCGGGCGCCGCCATCCGGACGTTGCACGAAGCACCCCTGCCGCCCTGGCCCGGTCGGGCCGGGCGGAGCGTGGGCGCGCTGGCGGCGGAACTCGACGACGAGTGCGAGGTGCTCGTGGCCGACGGTGTCCTCCCCGCCGATCTGGTCACCCGCAACCGCCAGGTCGCCGAGGCCGCCCTGCGGCCGTGGACTCCGGCGTTCACCCACGGCGACCTGCAGATCGCGCACGTCTTCGTCGACGGCGACGAGGTGACCGGCATCATCGACTGGTCCGAGGCGGGCCAGGGTGATGCCCTGTACGACCTCGCCACCTTCACGCTCGGACACGAGGAGCACCTCGACGACGTCATCGCCGGCTATGGCGCCGACATCGACCTCGACGTGATCCACGCGTGGTGGTCGTTGCGAAGCCTGCTGGCCGTGCGCTGGCTGATCGAGCACGGCTTCGACGCCTTCGCGCCGGGCTGTGAGGTCGACGTGCTGAGATCCCGGATGTGAGGCTGCGCGGGCCGGACCGCTGCGGGGGCGTTCTGACGCATCGCGCTGGCCACCCCTGGGGCGATCGCCCGCCCCCACTCTGCGCTGCGCAGTCGTCGCCAGATGACGGCGCAGCCACCGGTGACGAACGCGTGGTGGATGTCGTCGTCGATCTCGCGCGGACCGGCGGCTGGCCATCCACGGGAGTCGGGCCGGACGCGTTCGTGGCGGCGGCCGGCCGGCGTCGCCTCTGGCCCTGAGAGCCGGTCACCGACTGCCGCTTGGTCGTGGTCGGAGGGCGAGCCGCCGGCCCGGGGACCAAAGACTTTTGGTGGTTTCCTACAAATGACGGGTGGGTGGTTCGGTGGGAGCACCATGGCGCATCCGGTCGGCAGGCGGAAGGGTAGCCACTGCCGGGAGTCATCGTCTCACGGCGTGCACGCCAAAGATCTACCAAAAGGGGTCAATCGGGTGTTCAACCGTGTCGCCATCGTCAACCGTGGTGAGGCTGCCATGCGGCTCATCCACGCAGTCCGAGAGTTGGCTGCGGAGACCGGCGTCCCGATCGAGACTGTCGCCCTGTACACCGACGTCGACCGCACCGCGACCTTCGTACGTGCGGCGGACATCGCCTACGACCTCGGTCCGGCGTCCGCCCGTCCGTACCTCGACCTGGTGGCGCTGGAGCGCGCGCTGACGGAGACCGGGGCCGACGCCGCGTGGGTCGGCTGGGGTTTCGTCGCCGAGGATCCGGCGTTCGCCCAGCTGTGCGAGAAGATCGGGGTCACCTTCGTCGGGCCGAGCCCGGAGGCCATGCGCCAGCTCGGCGACAAGATCGGCGCGAAGCTGATCGCCGAGGAGGTCGGTGTGCCGGTCGCGCCGTGGAGCCGTGGCGCCGTCGCGACCGTGGATGCCGCGCGGGCGGCGGCGGCCGAGATCGGCTACCCGCTGATGCTGAAGGCGACCGCCGGCGGTGGCGGGCGCGGCATCCGCGTGATCAGGAACGCCGACGAGCTCGTCGACGCGTACGAGCGCACCAGCCAGGAGGCGGCGCGGGCCTTCGGCAGCGGCGTCGTGTTCCTGGAGCGCCTGGTCACCGGGGCCCGGCACGTCGAGGTCCAGGTGATCGCCGACGGACAGGGCACCGCGTGGGCGCTCGGTGTCCGCGACTGCTCGGTGCAGCGACGCAACCAGAAGGTCATCGAGGAGTCGGCGTCGCCGGTGCTCAGCCCGGCCCAGGCGGCCGAGCTCAAGGCGTCGGCCGAACGGCTGGCCCTGGCGGTCGGCTACCGGGGCGCGGCCACCGTCGAGTTCCTGTACCACCCCGGCGAGCAGGTGTTCGCGTTCCTCGAGGTCAACACCCGCCTG
Source organism: Micromonospora coxensis (assembly GCF_900090295.1). Classification (NCBI taxonomy): domain Bacteria; kingdom Bacillati; phylum Actinomycetota; class Actinomycetes; order Micromonosporales; family Micromonosporaceae; genus Micromonospora; species Micromonospora coxensis. The sequence goes on from NZ_LT607753.1 coordinate 6,434,432, forward strand.
CAGGTCGAGCACCCGATCACCGAGCTGACCACCGGGTTCGATCTGGTCAAGGCGCAGCTGCACGTCGCCTCCGGTGGGCGACTCGTCGGCGAGCCGCCGGTGGAGCGCGGGCACGCCATCGAGGCCCGGCTCAACGCCGAGGACCCCGATCGCGACTTCGCGCCGTCGCCGGGTCGGATCGCGCGGCTGGACCTGCCCAGCGGCCCGGGCATCCGGGTCGACACCGGCGTCAGTGAGGGTGACACCATCCCGGCCAACTTCGACTCGATGATCGCCAAGATCATCGCGTACGGCCGTGACCGTGACGAGGCGCTCGGCAAGCTGCGCCGGGCGATGGCGAACACCACGGTGGTCATCGAGGGTGGGGCGACCAACAAGAGCTTCGTGCTCGACCTGCTCGACCAGCCCGAGGTGATCGACGCCAGCGCGGACACCGGCTGGATCGACCGGGTACGGGGCGAGGGCAGGCTCGTCGCGCACCGGCACTCCGCGGTCGCGCTGGTCGCCGCCGCCATCGAGGCGTACGAGGAGGAGGAGCGCGTCGAGCGGCAGCGGCTGCTGTCGACGGCGTCCGGCGGGCGTCCGCAGGTGCAGCACCGCAGCGGCGGGCCGCTCGACCTGAAACTGCGCGGCGTCAGCTACCGCTTGCGCGTGGCGCGGGTCGGCGCGTACCGGTTCCGGGTCGGCATCGAGGCGGGCGCCGCCGTGCGCACCGCCGACGTCGAACTCGACCGCTTCGACCAGCACACCGGCCACATCGTCGTCAACGGCTCCCGGTACCGCCTGCTCACCGGCACCCACGGACCCGTCCACCTGGTCGAGGTGGACGGGGTGACGCACCGGGTCAGCCGCGACGAGGGCGGCGTCCTGCGTTCCCCCATGCCCGCGCTGGTCGTCGCCACGCCACTGGAGGTCGGCGACGAGGTCGAGGCGGACGCACCGGTGCTGGTGCTCGAAGCCATGAAGATGGAGACGGTGCTGCGGGCGCCGTTCCGGGCGCGGCTGAAGGAGTGCGCCGTCTCGGTGGGCAGCCAGGTGGAGGCCGGCGCGCCGCTGCTGCGGCTGGAGCCGCTCAGCGACGGGGCCGCCGAGACCGCGAGCGGCCCGGCCGCCGTCGCCGTCGAGCTGGACCTGCCCGCCGCGTCGGAGGACGTCCCGGCGTCCCGGCGCAGCCGGCGCGGCCAGGAGGACCTGCGCGGCCTGCTGCTCGGCTTCGACGTCGACCCGCACGACGACCGCCGGGTGCTCGACGACTACCTCACCGCGCGGCGGGCGGCCACCGAGGACGGGCACCGGCCCCTGGCCGAGGAGCTGGACCTGGTCACCGTGTTCGCCGACCTCACCGAGCTGAGCCGCAACCGGCCGACGGGCGAGGACGGCGACGGCCACGTCTTCAGCGCCCGCGAGTACTTCCACACGTACCTGCAGAGCCTCGACATCGAACGGGCCGGCCTGCCCGCTGCGTTCCAGGCCAGGCTCGCCAAGGCGCTCGGGCACTACGGGGTCACCGACCTGGAGCGCTCTCCCGCGCTCGAAGCCGCCGTGTTCCGGATCTTCCTCGCCCAGCAACGGGCGTCCGCCGACGCCACGGTCGTCGCGACGCTGCTGCGCGCCTGGCTGCGGGAGCCGCCGCCGGACGAGACGCTGCGCGAGCCCGCCGGCCTCGCGCTGGAGCGGCTGGTGGCCGCGACGCAGGTCCGCTTCCCGGTGGTCGCCGACCTGGCCCGCGGCGTGGTGTTCGCCTGGTTCGCCCAGCCGCTGCTGCGCCGCAACCGCGCCCGCGTCTACGCCCAGGTCCGCAGCCACCTCCGCCACCTGGACGCGCACCCGGACGCGCCGGACCGCGCCGAACGCATCGCGGAGATGGTCCGCAGCACCGAGCCGCTGGTCCGGCTGCTCGGGCAGCGGCTGGTACGCGACCACCTCGACAACACGGTCATGCTGGAGGTGCTGACCCGGCGCTACTACGGCAACAAGGCCCTCACCGGCATACGTGCCCGCGAGGTCGCCGGCTGCCGGTTCGTGGTCGCCGAGCGGGTGGACTCCAGCGTGGTCTCCACCGCGGTGCGCTTCGACGCGCTGGGCAGCGCGCTGCGCGGGCTCGTCGAGCTGGCCGGTGACGGCGACGCCGTCGACGCCGACATCTACCTCGCCTGGGAGGACCAGCCGGAGGACTTCGACGCGATGGCTGCCGCGCTGCTCGAGGTCATCTCCGCGCACCCGCTGCCGCGCGTGCGCCGGCTCACCACCACCGTCGCGGGTCGTGGCGGCGCGGTCATGCACCACCACTTCACCTTCCGGCCGTCGGGCACGGGGGTCGTCGAGGATCGGCTGATCCGCGGCCTGCACCCGTACATCGCGCAGCGGATGCAGCTGGAGCGGTTGCACAAGTTCGACCTGACCCGGCTGCCGTCGGCGGACGAGGAGGTCTACCTCTTCCAGTGCGTGGCGCGGGAGAACCCGTCCGACGAGCGCCTCGTCGCGTTCGCCCAGGTGCGGGACCTGACCGAGCTGCGCGAGCAGGACGGCCGGCTGGTCGCGCTGCCGACCACCGAGGACACCGTCGCCGCCTGCCTCGACTCGATCCGCCGCGCCCAGTCGCGGCGACCGTCGAAGACGCGCTTCACCACCAACCGGATCGTGATCTACGTCTGGCCGCCCAGCGAGCTGACCCGCGAGGAGATGGAGATGATCGCCGGGCGGGTGCGCCCGACGACCGCGGGCGCCGGGCTGGAGGAGATCCTGTTCATCGCGCGGCAGCGCGACCGCCGGACCGGCGAGCTGACCAAGATCGCGGTACGGATCTCGTTCGACGCCGCGGGCGGCGCCGCCCTGACCGTCGGCGAACCGCCGGTCGAGCCCGTCGAGCCGCTCGACGAGTACCGGCTGAAGGTGCTGCGCGCCAGCAGCCGCAACACGGTGTACCCGTACGAGCTGACCGGCCTGCTCGGCGAGTTCGTCGAGCACGACCTCGACGAGCACCACGCGCTGGTGCCGGTGGACCGGCCGAAGGGGCGCAACAGCGCCGCCATCGTCGCCGGGGTGCTCACCACGCCGACCGCGCGGCACCCGCAGGGCGTCACCCGGGTCGTGCTGCTCGGCGATCCGACGAAGTCGCTGGGCGCCCTGTCGGAGCCGGAGTGCCGGCGCGTGATCGCCGCGCTGGACCTGGCGGAGCGTGCGCGGGTGCCGCTGGAGTGGTGGGCGCTGTCCGCCGGGGCCCGGATCTCCATGACCTCGGGCACCGAGAACATGGACTGGGTGGCCGCGGCGCTCAAGCGGATCGTCGAGTTCACCCAGGCCGGCGGTGAGATCAACATCGTCGTGGCGGGCATCAACGTGGGCGCGCAGCCGTACTGGAACGCCGAGGCTACGATGCTCATGCACACCCGGGGCGTGCTGGTGATGACGCCGGACTCGGCGATGGTGCTCACCGGCAAGCAGTCGCTGGACTTCTCCGGTGGGGTGTCCGCCGAGGACAACTTCGGCATCGGCGGCTACGACCGGGTGATGGGACCGAACGGGCAGGCGCAGTACTGGGCGCCGAACCTGCCGGCCGCACGGGACGTGCTGATGGCGCACTACGACCACACGTACGTCGCGCCGGGTGAGCAGGCGCCGCGGCGGGCCAGCACCACCGACCCCGTGGACCGCGACATCTCCACCTTCCCGCACGACATGCCGGGCAGCGCCTTCGCCACCGTCGGCGAGATCTTCTCCGCCGAGGCCAACCCGGAACGCAAGAAGCCGTTCGACATCCGGACCGTGATGCGGGCGCTGTCCGACCAGGACCACCCGGTGCTGGAGCGCTGGGCGGGCATGGCCGACGCGGAGACCGCGGTGGTGCAGGACGTACACCTCGGCGGAATCCCCGTGTGCCTGCTCGGCATCGAGTCGCGAGCCGTGCCACGGCGCGGCTTCCCGCCCACCGACGGCCCGGACACCTACACGGCGGGCACGTTGTTCCCCCGCTCGTCGAAGAAGGCCGCGCGGGCGATCAACGCGGCCAGCGGTAACCGGCCGCTGGTGGTGCTGGCGAACCTGTCCGGCTTCGACGGCTCACCGGAGTCGATGCGCAAGCTGCAGTTGGAGTACGGCGCCGAGATCGGCCGGGCGATCGTGAACTTCCGCGGGCCCATCGTCTTCTGCGTGATCTCGCGGTACCACGGCGGCGCGTTCGTGGTGTTCTCCAAGGCGTTGAACCCGAACATGACCGTCCTGGCGTTGGAAGGCTCGTACGCCTCGGTCCTCGGCGGCGCTCCCGCCGCCGCGGTGGTGTTCTCCGCCGACGTCAACGCCCGTACGGCGGCCGACCCCCGGGTGCGGGACCTGGAGACCCGCGTGGCGGCCGCGGCCGGCACCGCACGCGCCGCGTTGACCGCGGAACTCGACGAGCTGCGCGCCTCGGTGCGCGCGGAGAAGCTCGGCGAGGTCGCCGCGGAGTTCGACCGGGTGCACAACATCCAGCGTGCCGTCGAGGTCGGCTCGGTGGACGCCGTCATCCGCGCCGCCGAACTGCGTCCGCGCATCATCGACGCCATCGAGTCGCGCCTGCCGTAGGAGGGGCGAGCGAGCGGGCGGGCCGCGAAGAGGCGGCCCGCCCGCTGCTGCTGCGCCGGTCAGCCGGTCTGACCGGCCTTGTCGACGACGGTGAGGGCCTGCACGGACGAGGTGCCCGAGGTGCCGAGGAAGGCGTAGGTCTCCGCGTCGAAGACCAGGACGATGTCCCCCTCACCCCTCGTCGACGGCCAGGCGATGCCGATGCCGGACCGGCCCGCGCCGTCGGTGACGTTCTCGACGGTGCGCAGACCCGGCACCGCTGCCGCGGCCTCGTACAGCGCGGCCCGTGACGCCGGCCGCAGATAGCTCTCGGCGAAGTACATGACGTCCTTGCCGGCGGCGTTCACCGAACCGGGTTCGCCGCTGCCGTGCGTGGCCAGGTAGGCGCGCATGGCCGTTGCGTCGGTCGGCATGTCGGGGCGGTACGCGGGTTCCGGGGTGCACGGCTCGGTCCGGCCCGGTAGCACCTCACCGCCCTTCACCAGGGCGGCCCGCCCGTCGCGGCAGCCCGGAACGGGTGTTTCCGTGCGCTTGCCCGCGGCGGACTCCCGCACCAGGCCGTCGCGGGTGCCGTCCACCGACAGCCAGCTCTCATGGATCGACGGACCGTCCTGGGTGCGGCGGTAGATGAACTGGTCGGCCCGGGGGGTGGCGTCCGGCACCTGGAGCGCCGCCGTCGCCGCGCTGCGCAGCACCTGGGTGGCGTCGGCCCGGGCGGCCGGGGCGTCACCGCCGAACTGGTCGGGGGCGAGCACGAGCACCGAGGTGACCGCCGCGGCGACACCCGCCGCCGCCACCCCACCGAGCACTCCCCGCCAGCTCCGTCGGGTCGGACGCCGGATCGTGGTGGGAGCGGGGGTGGCCGCGGCCATCAGTCGGTTGCGGGCCGGGGACAACGTCTCGGGGGTCGCCGGCGGGGTCTCCGCGCCGAGTTGCCGGAGCAGTTGCAGGTCATCCATTACGCGACATCTCCTCGATGGTGTTGACGGGGTCGCTGCCGAGCGTCTCGCGGAGCAGCTTGCGGGCGCGGTGGAGTCGTGACCGCACGGTGCCGACCGGGATCGCCAGGGCGCTGGCCGCTTCCTCGTAGGTCAGTTCCTCCCAGGCGATCAGCAGCAGGACGTCGCGATCGCCGGTGGAGAGCTGGGCCAGGGCGTCGAACAGCAGGTGGCGTAGCGACTGCGCGGTGACCACGGTGCTGACCCGGTCGGCGTGCGACGCCTCGTTCAGCGCCGGGACGTACGCCTGCCGCAGCCGGTATTCGCGTTCCTCCTCGCGCCGGTGCTGGCCGACGAGGTTGGTGGCGATCCCGTACAGCCACGGCCGGGCGTCCGGGTAGGCGGTGTCGAACCGGTCCCGACGGCGGAACGCCGCCAGGAACGTGTCGGCGACCAGATCGTCCGCGATCCCGGCGCCGAGCCGCCTGGCCAGGTAGCGGTGGATGTACGGGGCGTGCCGGTCGAAGATCACCGCGAAGCTCTCGGGGGTCCGGAGGGACCGTTGGATGACCGCCGCGTCGGTGAGTGATCCGACGTCGACGGTCTCGACTCGTTTCCAGCGATGCATGCACGACCTCTCGTAGTGCCGGGAATCATCACCTGTTATCCGCAGGCGGGGGCGAAAGGGTTCACGGGTCGGTACCGGCGCCGGCGGAGGACACGCGGCAGGGTGGGCGTCGCCTCCGCCCGGTGCGCAGCCCGCACCCGCAGCGGCCATCGCTGCCGCCCGCCTCAGCTCAGCTCTCGTCGCGCTGTCGCCCGCCGCCGCAGGACGCCGCCGACCAGGATCACCGCGCCCGCGCCGATGCCGGCCAGCAGCAGCGGCACCGCCGTGAGACGCCACGGCCACCGGGGACCGCGCAGCTCCGCGTCCGGCACCGGGTACTGCACGGACTTGGCGACCCAGCGAGCGGTGGCGACGTCGTACGTGCCGGCGATGTCGCGCAGCGCGCCGTCGAAGGGGAACTCGCCGGCACGGTGCAGCACGACCACGGGGATCGACGGGTCGCCCAGGACGGCGTGCGGATCGGACGGACCGCCGGGCACCAGCACCCGGTCGTAGCCCGGCTCCGTCGCGTTCCAGGCGGATCGGGGCAGGAATGTCAGGCCGTGGCGTGACCGGACGGCCCGGCCGTCGACGCTGAACGCCCGGAGGCGGGCCAGGTAGGACAGTTCGGTGTAGGGCCGGAAGGCGGCGGCCAGTTCGATCTCTCCCACGCCGTCGGTCAGCAGCACGCCGGTCGTCGGCCGATCCCATCGATAGGCGGCGCTCAGCAGTGCCACCAGGTCACGTGGCTCCGGTTCCTCGGCCGCGACGGTGACCGCGCCGCCGGGCCGGTAGCCGGACCAGTGCAGCGCCCGGGACACCCGTTCGGCCTCCGAGGCGCCGATGAGCCGTTCCACGACGCGCAGCGCACCGTCGATCCCGGACAGCACCCCCGCGGTGGTGATGATGTCGCCGTCGTCGACGAACCGGACACCGCCGGTCCAGCCCACGTCCGGCTCGCCGCGGCGCAGCCCGATCAGCTTGAGCCAGTGCGAGGTGGCCGGGCGGCCGTCGAGGAACCCGGCGTCGGCGAGCACCTCGGCGCCCACGCACACGCTCATCAGGAGCGGGGCTGCCGTGCGGCGCTGCGCCCGTAGCCACTGCACCACCTCGGCCGTGGGACCTTCGAGTTGCGGCACGACGATGACGTCCGGCTGCGCCGGGGCCTGGGCAGCCAGGTCCGCGAAGCTCAGGTCGGGTACGAGGTCCAGGCCGCCCGTCAGTGTCACCGGCTCCGATGTCGGCGCCACGGTCACCACGTTGAACCGGCCGGTCGCCGCGAACACCTCGTACGGGGCGAGTGTGTCGGCGACGTTGGCGCCCGCCGAGGCCAGCACGATGGCCACGGTGGGCCGGCCCGGATCCAGGACGGGCGCCGGACGCTCGGGCAGCGCGACGTCCGGCGTCGGGACGCGCCGGGGGTGGATCTCGCCGGTCGACCGCAGGACGCCCGGCGTCCCGACGGCGGTGGGCACCACGAGCGCCGCCACCATGACGACGACGATGTACGCGATGCGGTGGCGCATGGGTCACGGCTCCTCGCTGGCACTGACGGACGGGGGTGGGGTGCGCCCGGTGCGGCGCCAAGGTCAGCAGCGGCCGAGTCGGTGGCGACGGCGCAGGAGCACGGCGAGCATGGCGATCAGCATGAGCACGTGCACCGCGACCATGAACGCCGTCGGCCCGATCACCTCGGTCCACACCAGAGGCAGCAGGACGACGGGGACGTACATCGCCGCGCACATCTCGAGGATCGCGGCCCGAGGGTGGCGGCGGACGCGCATCCAGACGGCCATGCCGACGGCCATGTCCGTGGCCATCAACAGCAACGCGGTGCCGGGACGCTCGACGAACGAGACGGTGAGTCCGTTCAACGAGCGCAGACCGCCGATCACCGCCATGCCGACGGCCATCGCGATGACCATCTCGACGTAGTGGCGGACCAGTGGGCGCACGACGCGCGCGGCTGCGTGGCGGCTGCGGGTGGGGGTGGTCGGGTTCGTGGGTGCCATGAGCCCACGGTGCGCGTCGGGCGGTCGTCGAGGCGATGCTCGGAGGGGGAGTGGTCCGAATACCTGGGGTGGCTGTCGTACGGACATGTCGCCTGCGGGACCGGGCGAGACGTAGCGTGACAGCGTGGGGACCACACGTCGTGTTCTGGTCGTCGGCTATCCCGCAGCCGAACTGCTCGACATCGCCTGCGTCACGGCGTCGCTGCAGATGGCGAACTACCTGCGGGGGCAGGCGATCTACGGGCTCCGGTTGGCCTCACCCGGCGGCGCCGCGGTCCGCACCGCGACCGGGCTGGTGGTCAACGCCGAGATCGCCCTCGAGCGGGCTCGTGGCCCGTTGGACACGCTCGTCGTCTCGGGTGGGATCGGCTACGTGGACGCGATGCAGGACGAGCGGCTCGTCGCCCACGTCCGCCGACTCGGCCGGGAGGCGCGCCGGGTGGCGTCGGTGTGCACCGGCGCCGGCGTGCTGGCTGCGGCGGGACTGCTCGACGGGCGGCGGGCCGCGACGCACTGGCACCACGCGGCGTACCTGCAGGCGCGGTTTCCGCAGGTGGCGTTCGACAGCGATCCCATCTTCATCAGCGAGGGCGACGTCTGCACATCGGCGGGTGTGACGGCAGCGCTGGACCTCATGTTGGCGTTCATCGAGGCCGACGAGGGTCCGGCGCTGGCCCGAGACGTGTCCCGCCATCTGGTGACCTATCTCCAGCGGCCCGGCAACCAGGCACAGATGAGCATCTTCACGGCCCCGCCCGCGATCAGGCACTCGCTGGTGCGCGAGAGCGTCTCGTACATCTCGTCGCACCTCGGCGAGGATCTCTCGGCCGAGGCGCTGGCACGGCTCGCCGGTGTCAGCCAGCGGCATCTCGCCCGGCTGTTCCTCAAGGAGATCGGCCTGACACCGGCCCGGTTCGTACGGCGGGCCAGGGTGGAAGCGGCGGGGCACCTGCTGACCAGGACCGACCTGACGGTCGAGGCGATAGCCGGCCGCTGCGGCTTCGGGACCGCCGAGGCCCTGCGCCAGGCGTTTCTCGACACCTACGGCGTGTCGCCGTCGCACTACCGTGCCACCGGGTCGACGTCCGGCGGCCGGACGGGCGCCACGGCGCCGCCGGACGGGCGTCAGGGTGGGGTGTCGTCCGGGTCCGCCGGCCCGGTGCCACGCCCGACCCGATCGACCCGACACGCGCCGCCCGTCGCTCCTGGCGACCGCCCTGGGGCGTCCTGAGCAGGCGCCGTCGCTGCGCGACGGTGGACCGGACCGATGATCGACTCGGCTGGTCCGGTGCCGGCGCTCGACCGCCGGGGCCCGGACATCGACTCGGTGTTCATCCTCGCCCTCGGCGTGATCGCCGCGCTCAACCAGATCGGCGTGGCCACCACCGTCGTCACCCCGTCCTGATCGCCGCGCTCGCCACCGTCGCCGGCATCCTCATCGTGGGTGTCGGTGGCGGCCTGGTTCGGGTCGGCGGGTGACAGGACGCCGCCGACGTGGCAACCTACCGGTCGGTAACGTCGTCGGCGGAAGGCAGTGACATGACGGACGTGGCGGACTCCAGGTGGCAGGAGCCGGCGGCGCTCGACCCGGCCGTCGTGCGCCGCGCCTGGCGGGTGGCCGAACCCCTGCACGCGATGATCTACTTCGTGCCGGAGGCGCACGAGCGGTACGCCGCACTCGGTGTCCCCGAGCCGGCCGGCTACTTCGCCTCCCGGGCGGCTGCCCTGGGACCGGTCGGACCGGGACCGGTGGTCGCCAGCTTCTTCAACTTCAACCCGGACCTGGTCGCCCGGGTGCTGCCGGCCGCCTGGGAGCGGACGACGCCGGCGGCCGTGCTGGCCGCCCGGCTGGAGGCCGCCGACGCCGCGCTGACCCGCGCTCTCGGCGACGCGGTGCACGGCCCGGAGATGGTCGAGGCCGCCGAACTGCTCCGTCGCGCCGCCGAGTCCGCCGCCGCCCACCCCGAGGGACGGCCACTGTTCGCCGCCCACGCCGCGCTGCCCTGGCCGGACCAGCCGCACCTGATCCTGTGGCAGGCCCAGACGATGGTGCGGGAGTTTCGCGGCGACGGGCACGTGGCCGCCCTGGTGCTGGCGGAGCTGACCGGACTGGAGGCGCTGGTGCTGCACGCCGCGTCCGGCGAGGTGCCGGTCCGCTTCCTGCGCCGTACCCGGGGCTGGAGCAGCGCGCAGTGGGCCGACGCGGTCGAGCGGTTGCGCGGGCGCGGGTTGATCGAAGGCGACGAGCCGAGGCTGAGCGATCGCGGACGGGCACAGCGGGCGTGGATCGAGGCAGCGACCGACCGTCTCGCCACGTCCGCGTACACCGTGCTCGGCGCCGACGGGTGCGCCCGCCTCGCCGAGTTGACCCGGCCGATGAGCCGGGCCGTGGTCGATGCCGGACTGCTCGACGTCGACAACGCCGTGCCCCCGCGTGCCGACCGGGTGGCGTCCCGCTCGACGTGACCCGGGACGACCGCGCCGGTGCCGGCTGTCGCCTGCCGCGCTGACGTCAGCGGCGAGGTCCGGCCGCGACCGGGCCGTGCCGGTGTCGGGACGGGACGCCGTCCGGGGTCGACGCGTGCCGTCAGTGGACCAGTTCGGCGATCTGGCGCAGCTGCCGTGGGCTGCCCGAGACCAGCAGGCTGGTGATCACGGTCTCGCGCCACCGCTGCATCTCGTCCTTGATCTTCGCGGCCGGCCCGATCAGTGCGATGTCCTGCACCAGCGCGGTCGGCACCGCGGCGACGGCCGCCTGCTTGTCGCCCGCCAGGTACGCCTCGGTGATGAGGTCGCACTCCCGCTCGTACCCGAGGCGGGCGATGACGTCGCGGTGGAAGTTCGTCGACCTGGCTCCCATGCCGCCGACGTACAGGGCGACGAAGGGTCGGATCCGGTCGGCCGCCCGCTCCACGTCGTCGTCGACGACGATCGGCACCGTCGCGGCGACCTCGAACTCGTCCGGCGTGCGGCGGGCGCCCGGTCGGGCGAAGCCCTCGGCCAGCGCGGCCCGGTAGAAGCCGTCCGCCTTGGGGGAGAAGAACAGGGGCAGCCAGCCGTCGGCGATCTCGGCGGCCAACGCCACGTTCTTGGGTCCTTCGGCCGCCAGGTAGATCGGGAGGTCGGTGCGCAGCGGATGGACGGTGGACTTCAGGGGCTTGCCCAGGCCGGTGCCGCCGCGATGCGGAAGCTGATGGAAGTCGCCGTCGTACTGCACCGGGCCACTGCGGGCCAGGACGGCGCGGACGATGTCGATGTACTCGCGGGTGCGGGCCAGCGGCCGTGGGTACGGCTGGCCGTACCAGCCCTCCACGACCTGCGGGCCGGAGGCGCCGAGCCCGAGGATGAACCGACCGCCGGAGAGGTGGTCGAGGGTGAGCGCCGCCATCGCCGCGGCGGTCGGCGTGCGGGCCGACATCTGCATGATGTTGGTGCCCAGCCGCACCCGGGAGGTGCTGGCGCCCCACCAGGCGAGCGGGGTCAGGCAGTCCGACCCGTACGCCTCGGCGGCCCAGACCGAGTCGAAGCCGAGCCGGTCGGCCTCGGCGATGGCCTCCACGACGCCGGCGGGCGGGCCGGAGGACCAGTACCCGGTGGTGTATCCGAGCTTCATCGCACGACCTTTCGTGTCACGGGGCGATGCCGTCCGCGGTGAGGCCGGCGACGACCGCCTCGCTCAACGTGGTGACGGCGGACAGGGGGCGGACCATGACGGTGAACTCCTGGATCAGGCCGTCGTCGTCGAGCTGGAGCAGGTCGAGGCCGTGGATCTGCCGGCCCCGGACGGTCGCCCGGAAGATGAGGACGTGCGACTCGACCGGCCGGCCCGCCGTGCCGATCTCGACCTCACCGGCCAACTGGCCGACGTACCGGAAGTCCTCGAACGTACGCAGGAGCACGCCGAGGAGCCCGTGGACGGTCCGGGCCCCCTCGAGCGGCGTGAACTTCACCGGGCTGAAGAAGCGCACGTCCGGGCTGAACAGCCCGTCGAACGCGGCGAGATCGCCGGCCTCGACGGCGGCACGGAACCGCTCGACTGTCGTCACGACCGCCCCCTCTATAGTCAACGATAGGAGTAGTCATATCACTGACTATGGGGCGAGGGAAGTGGGAGGTGTGACCGATGGCGCTGCGCCACGCCGTGCTGGCGGCCCTGCTCGACGGCGAGTTCAGCGGCTACCAGCTGGCCAAGATCTTCGATGTGTCGCTGTCGAACTTCTGGTACGCGGTGCCCCAGCAGCTCTACGCCGAGCTGGCCAAGCTGGAGCGCGAGGGGCTGATCGTGGGCCGGCAGGTCATCCAGCGGGACCGGCCCAACAAGCGCCTGTTCACGGTCACCGACGCCGGCCTCGCGGAGCTGGCCGCGTTCACCGCGACGCCGTCGAAGCCGTCGTCCATCCGTGAGGACCTGCTCGTCATGGTCCAAGCCGTCGACCGGCTGGACCCGGGCCCGGTCATCGCCCAGCTCGAGGAGCGCGCGGTCACCGCGGCGGCGAAGGTGGAGATCTTCGACCAGATGCTCCGACGGCTGCGTGGCGAACTGGACGAGGAGACGTTCCTGCGCGAGGGCGACCGCATCGGGCCGTACCTGACGTGCCTGCGTGGCCGCCGGTTCGAGCAGGAGAACCGCGAGTGGTGCGAGCAGACCGCCGCGCTGCTGCGCGCCCGGGCGCCACTGCCGGGCTGACCCCGCCACCCCGTGCCGGCGCGCGGGACGGACCGCTGCCCGCCAGGTGCCGCAGCGGATGTCGGACGCCGCGCGGGTCGGCTGTCGGACAGGCCGCCTTGCACCGTGATGCCACCCTTGGCGCGGCCGGCGATCGACGCGGCCTCGACGACTGCCGGGAGCGTGGATGAAGATCGCCGTACGTGAGATCGCAAGCCTGGTGATCGGCACGATCGGCATCGTGCTGCTGGGTGCCGGGCTGAACCACGTGCTCGACATCGGCAGTTGCGCCTCGGGTGGGTCGTATGCCGTCGCACGTCCCTGCCCCGAGGGCACGGCGGTCTGGTTCTGGCTGGCGCTGACCGGTGCGCTGATGTGGATCCTGGGCATCATCGTGAGCGAGCAGAACTTCTCCGCACCGGGCGCCGGGCAGATCCTGTGGACGGCCGGCTTCGCCGGCGGCGGCGTCGCCCTGCTGGTCAAGGTGCTCGTCCAGCCGTCGATGCCGCCGGACGCGCGGCTCGGCGCGTCCATCGTGGCCGCGGTGTTCATTCCGATGGGCCTGGTCGTCGGGGTCGTCGGGCTCGTGCAACTCGTCCGGCAGCGGCGGACGACCGACGGTGCCCGCACCGGTGCCCCACGGCGTCGAGGCGCACCGACGGGTGCCGCGCCCGACCGCTGGTCACGATTCAAGGCCCTGAACGACCTGCGGAGCACCGGCGCGCTCACGCGCGAGGAGTTCGACGCGCTCAAGGCCGACCTGACCGGCGGCCGGCCGGGCGGTCGGCGGCAACCGGCGACCGACCGCGTCGCCCTGATCCGGCAACTGGCCGACAGGCGGGCCTCGGGAGCCCTGAGTGGGGACGAGTTCGAGGCCGGCAAGCGCAGCGTCCTGCGCGGTGAGCGAACCGACTCGCTCGACCGGTGACGTCGACGCCCGGCCGCCGGTCAGGCGGTGTCGACGATCCGGTTCTCCCAGGCCCAGGCGGCGATCTCGACGCGATTGCGCAGACCGAGCTTCGTCTGGATGGTCGACACGCGATCCGTCTCGGTCTCGGCGCGCTGGTCGCGGCGATCGGCCTATGGGGCGTCCAGCGGCGGGTCACCTAGGCGGTACCTCGTCGATCGGGACGACCGGGAACACCGCTCTCTCGGACGTCCACAGCCGGCCCTGCGCCACAGGCACGCGCGCCCGGCTCGCTCAGCGGAGGAGAGAAGGCACCGGTAAGAATCGGCCCCCCGGGCGCAGTACCTGGTGACGAGACACCTTCGGTGAAGGAGAAGGAGCCAGTGACGCATGCCGAACCAGACGAGCGGTTCACCGCCCTCTACCACGCGCACCACTCCCAGGTGTACGCGTACGCGGTGAGCCGGGCGGGACGCAAGCTCGCCGACGACGTGGTCGGGGAAACCTTCCTGGTGGCCTGGCGCAGGTGGGACGCCGTACCTGCCGTACCGCTGCCGTGGCTGCTGGGCGTGGCCCGCAATGTGATCCGCGAACGCTACCGCGACGACATCCGCCAGGCGAGCCTCGCCACCGAGCTGCGCGCGTGGGTCGTGGAGGCGGACGCCGACATCGCCGACAGCGTCGCCGAACGTGCAGCGATGCTGGCCGCGCTCGCGGGCCTCGCCGAGGACGACCGGGAGGTGTTGACGCTGACGGCGTGGCAGGGCCTGTCCGCCAAGGCTGCGGCCCGCGTCGTCGGCTGCTCGACCGCGACGTTCTTCGTACGCCTGCACCGGGCCCGCAGACGCCTGGAACAGGCCATGTCCGACGCCGTCGGGGTGGACCGTCACCGCCCCGTCCGCCTTCCCGATCAGGAGTACGCCCGATGAGTCACCGTGACACCCTGCACGCGCTGGCCGAGGCCCGTCCCCGCAGCCTCGACCCCTCCGGCCGGTCGGACCCCGCCCTGATCACGGCGCATCCCCGGCCCGAATCCAGCACCGGCACCGCGCGGCGGCCGGTGCGCCCGCTCGTGCTCGCGGGCGCGCTGCCCGCGGTGGCGCTCGCCGCGGCGGGCGCCATCCTGCTGAACAACGCGCCCGGGGCGCCCCTGGACCAGCCGGCGGTGTCGTCGCCCGCCCCGGTCGACGTGTCCGCCGACGCCGGCGGCCTGCTGCTGGTCGCCGCCGGACACAGCGAGTCCGCACCCGCCACCACCGGCCGCTACTGGGTGGTACGGGCCGAGCACGGCGAAGGCAGCCGGCGCGCGCAGGACGAGCGGTGGCTGGCCGCCGTGCCGGGCCTGCCCTCGGCCGCGTATGTCCGGCATGCCGACGGTGGCTCGTGGACCTCCCGGCCGATGCAGGGCCACACCGCGCAGAACAACTTCCTTCTCGCCGGTACGCCCCGTTCCGCGCGGGAACTGGCCACACTGCCGACCACCCCTGGGAAGCTCCAGGACAAGCTGCTCGCCTGGTACGCCGACACCGGCGCCACCGAGGGACGCGACCAGTTCCTGTTCCATTCCGGCGCCGCCCTCGTCCTCGACCTGCCGGTGTCCCCGCAGGTGCGCGCGGCGGCGTACCGAATGCTCGCGGCGATGCCCCGGGTGACGTCGCTGGGCCGGGTGACCGACCGGCTCGGCCGGACCGGCGTGGCCGTGGCGGTCACCCGTCGAGGCGACTTCGGCACGGCGCAGACCCGCCTGATCGTCGACCCCACGACCGGACAGGCACTGGCCCGGGAGACCTGGGTCGCGGACCGCCCGACGAGCTGGACCGCGGTGATCGCCGCGCGATGGTCCGACGACGGCCTGCCGGAGGCGTCCGCACTGCGGTGACAGCACCGAGCGCACACGTGGCGGTGCGGCCCGACCGGGCCGCACCGCCACGTCCCTGGTCGCGGTGTCCATCCTCGACAGCATGTCCGAGCCGGTTCGACAGGTCGGATCGGAGCCACCCGTCGACCGCGACGTTGGGGAGTACGGCCCCCTGGCCCCACGGTCCGGCGGGGGAGCGGCGCCCCCGGCAGCCCGGCGGGCCGCCAGGCAGAGGGTTTTCGTCACCCCGCAGCGATAGCCTGCCGTCATGGGGAGTGCCGAGCTGGATGAGTTGATCGTCGCGGACGCCGAGGCGCTGCGCGCGTGGTTGTCGGCCCACCACACCACGTCGCCCGGCGTCTGGCTCGCCCTGACCAGGAAGGGCGGCACGGTCACCACGTTGACCTGGCAGCAGGCGGTCGACGAGGCGCTGTGCTTCGGCTGGATCGACGGGCAGGCCCGTAAACGGGACGAGCAGACCTCCTGGATCCGGTTCACCCCACGCCGGCCCCGCAGCTCCTGGTCACGACGCAACGTCGCCCACGTGGCGCGGCTGGAGGCGCAGGGGCGGATGACGCCCTCCGGCCGCGCGGCGGTGGAGGCCGCGAAGGCGGACGGGCGGTGGGCCGCGGCCTACGCCCCGCCCTCGGAAGCGGAGGTGCCGGCCGACCTGCTCGCCGCCATCGCCGCCGACCCCGCCGCCCAGGCCATGTTCGACGTGCTCACCAAGACCAACCGGTTCGCGCTCATCCACCGCCTCAACGCCGTCAAACGGGCGCAGACCCGCGAGCGGAAGATCGGCGAATTCGTCGCCATGCTGGCCCGCCACGAGACGATCTACCCGCAGAAGGCCATGCCCCCGCGCTCGCCGTGACGACGCCGAGGGTCGACCCGGTGGGGGATCAGGGCAGTCCGGGCTAGGCGGCGAGGTAGCCGCCGCCCGCGTCGGACTGCACGGCCCGGGTGCGGTGGAACGGACCCTTGTCGACCTTCGCCACGGCGGCGGCCACCCCGGACGAGGCGGCCACGCCGCGGACCGCGCCGGCGCCGCCGTCGGTGAAGACCACCCAGGAGGTACGCCGTCTCAGGTCCGCCGAGAGCACCAGCACCCACGCGTCACCACCGGCGTACGGGGCGAGGCGGCGGCCCCCGAGGATGATCCGGGACCGGTCGGCGATCTGGTACGCCGACACCCCGCCGGCGTAGACCCGCCCCGACTCGTCCGCGGTGATCGCGTACGGCTTGATGGTGTTGCCCTTGTCGCCCTTGCTGTCGATCCGGCTGATCACCACCTGCCCGGCGAGATGGCGTCCGCTGGCCGGGTCGAGGCGGGCGAGGTAGGTGTAGTGCGCGTCGGACGTGTTGGACGCCTGGGTGAACATGTCGATCACGACGTTCGGCGCGGGCCGGGTCGGATCGGCGGCCGAGCGGGCGAAGATGCTGTTGCCACCGGCGGTCTCCCCGGCCAGGTAGAGCTTCCCGTCGCGGCCCATCGCCACCCGGTCGGCCCGGCTGTCCGCGCACAGGTCACCGAGCCGGTCGGCCGGATGGTCGTACGCGCGCCAGCGCAGTTTGCCGCGCCGGTCGTAGGCGTGCACGTAGGCGATCTGCACCGGCACGCACGGGCCGGACTGCACCTGCCGGAACCCGCTGACGAAGACCAGGCCGCTGCGGTCGTCGACGGCGACGTCGCTGACCGTACGCCCCTGCGGCCGGATGGTGGACAGCGTCGCGCCCGTCAGGTCGTACACGGTGACGGTCGTGCCGGCGAGCGCGGCGACCGTGCCGGCGGCCCCGACCGCGACGCGGCTCGCGCTCCTGCCGCGCTGCCAGCGGGCGGCGCCGGCCCGCGCGTCGAGCAGCCACACTCCCCGGTCGGTGGCGACCGCGATGTCGCCACCGTCGCGGCGGACCTCGAGGTCCGCCACGGTGCCGGCGAGCCGGGTGACGCCGAGCACCCGACGTCCCGCCCCGTCGAGGCGCACCACGGCACCCGCCCCGCCCCGGCCGAGGGTGGTCGTGGCGCCACCGGTCAGGCCGGTGAACCGTCCACCGACGACCAGCTCGCACGAGTTCGAGACGTCCACCGCGGTGGCGACGTCGTCGCCGTCGCGGCCGAGGTACGACGCGGCGGTCGGGTCCAGCGAGCTGGCGGACCTCGGCGCCGGCCGGGGATCGGGGCAGTCGACCGGTGTGGCCCTCGGCGACGCGGCGGTGGGCGCGGCGCTCGCGCCGGCCGGCGTGGGCGGGGCCGCACCCGGCCCGGCCCAGCGGGGAGCCTCGGCGGCCGGTTCCGCCTGACAGGCGGTCGTCAGCAGGGTCAGCACCGTGACCGTCGACAGCAACCGGCGGCGATGCGCAGTCGTGTGCACGGGGCTGGATGGTACAACGCGAGGTGCGCGTCGCCCGGATCCGACGGTCGACGCAACCGGCCGGTCGGCCGATCGATGAGTTTCGGGTCGTGCGGAGGTCAGAGCCTGCAGGACACCGGCAGACGTGACGCGCTCGTACCCGGAGGGGACGCATGGCAAAGCTCATCTACTCGATGATCACCTCGCTCGACGGCTACGCCGAGGCGGCGGAGGGCGACCTGGGCACCGGGGCCGCCGAGGATCCGGAGGTGCACACCTTCATCAACGATCTCTACCGCCCCGTCGGCACGTACCTCTACGGCCGGCGGATGTACGAGACGATGGTCTTCTGGGAGACCGCGCACACCGAGCCCGACCTGCCGCCGCACATCCTGCAGTACGCCCGCGACTGGCAGGCCGCGGAGAAGGTCGTGTACTCCACGACGCTGGAGTCGGTGTCCAGCGCGAAGACCCGGATCGAGCGGACCTTCGACCCGGACGCGGTGCGCAGGCTCAAGGCCGAGTCCGATCACGACCTCACCGTCGACGGCCCGAACCTCGCCTCCCAGGCGATCGCCGCCGGCCTGGTGGACGAGTACCACCTGTTCGTCACCACCAGCGTGGTCGGCGGCGGCAAGCGGTTCTTCCCCGACGGCGTGCGCCTCGACCTGCACCTGGTCGAGCAGCGGGCCTTCGACAGCGGACTGATCTACGCGCGCTACCGGACCCGCTGAGCCGCGCCGGGCGGTGAGCCGCGCCGGGCGGTGACACTGCCCGGGCGGCCCGCCGTCGGCTACGCGGTCGGCCCGACCTGCTCGCCGAGCGCCTGGCGCACACTGCGCGGCCGCATGTCGGTCCAGACCTCGTCGATGTGCGCCAGGCACTCCTGCTCGGTGCCGCGGAAGCCGGTCGGGTGCCAACCGGCGGGCACCTCGCGGTCCTCGGCCCAGATCGAGTACTGCTCCTCGTCGTTGACGACGACGAGGACGGCCGGCTCGGTGCTGCTCATACTCGCTGTACCTCTTTCTTCTCGGGTGCGGGCGTGTCGACGCGGTGACCGGGCACCGCGTCCCGGGCGGTGCCGTCCCGGCCGGTCGCCTGGCGCGCCTGTTGGATGATCTCCAGTCCGACCAGGTCGTCCGGTGGCGCATCGGCGACCTCGTGGTCGAAGCGGCGCAGGGTGCGGGTGCGCCGCGCCAGCACCACGATCAGCGCCATGACTCCGGCGAAGACCACGTACATCAGGGCCGTCCCGCGGCCCTCGCCGGTGCCCAGCAAACGGCCGGCGGTGCCCGCCAGCGGCCCGTCGTGGGCCATCAGCGGTTCGAAGAGCCCGCTGCCCACGGGCGCGACCACCCCGAAGCCCAGCGGCAGGGTCGACCACGAGATGACGGTGTTGAGCGCGAACACCCGGCCGTGGTAGCGCTGCGCGACCTTGACCTGCACGGTCGTGAAGTAGATGCCGTTCATGACGTTGAGGGCCAGGCTCATCGCGAAGGCGCCCGCGCCCACCACCCACAGACTGGGGCGTAGGCCGGGGATGACGCAGCAGACCGCCAGGACCATCGCCGCGGCCAGCATGCCGCGCATGCGCAGCCGGCGCGGGCCGCCCCACATGCCCATCAGCAGCCCACCGGCCACCGCCCCGAGCCCGCCGCAGACCGCCACCTGGCCGGCCTCGGCCATCCCCCCGAACGACATCGTCAACGGTGTCAGCAGGATGAACAGCGGCGACAGGAAGATGTTCAGCACGGCGAAGAACAGCAGCATCGCGCGCAACCCACGATGGTCCCAGGAGTACCGCAGGCCGGCCCGGATCTCCGCGGCCAGGCTCTCGCGCCGCTTCCACGCCGCCGTCGCGGGGAAGCGGACGAACGCGGTGACGGCGATCGCGACGGCGTACCCGGCGATGTCCAGCAGCAGGATGCCGCCGAGGCCGATTGTGGCCATCAGGGCGGTGGCCAGCAGGGGCGCCATCACGGCGGCGCCGCCGTTGATCATCTGGACGATGCCGTTGGCGTGTCCGAGGTAGTGCTTGGGCACGAGTTGGGGGATGGCCGAGCCGTAGGCCAGGCGTTGGAAGGTCAGCGCGACGGACAGCACGGTGATCAGCGCGTAGATGTGCGACACCTGGAGGTTCCCGGTGGCCAGCAGCAGACCGAGGGCGACCTGTGTGCCGCCGGCGGCGCAGTCGGCGGCGAGCAGCACCCGCTTGCGGCTGGTGCGGTCGACGATCGCGCCGGCGAGCGGGGCGATCAGCAACCCGGGCACCAGGCCCAGCACGGTGAACAGCGCGAACTGGGCCAGTGACCCGGTGGTCAGGTAGATCCAGATGGGGATGGCGAACTCGGTGAGCGCGGAGCCGGTGATGGAGACGAGCTGACCGGCGGCGACGGCGAGGAACCGGCCCATGCTCGGGGCGACCTCGGGTGTCGGCGTGGCGGGCGCCTGCGGCGCGCCGTCGCCCTCGTCGCGGTGGGAGGCGTCCGCGACCGTGCTGGACTCGCCCGCCAGCCACCAGGTGCGTCCCGGTCGGCGGGCGTGCCGCTCGGTGGCGGTCGGGTCGCCGAGCGCGGGGTGCACGGTGGTGACGATCTGCGCGAGTTCCTCGGCGCGGTACTTGAGGTAGAAGTGGCCGGCTTCGTCCAGCACGACCAGTGCTGCCCGGTGGCTGAGGAAGTGCCATTCCCGGAAGCGTTCGGAGGCGAACTCGGTGGCGGGGTCGCGGTCGCCGACCACCGAGACGACCGGTGCGGCGATCCGGTCGATGCCGTCGTGCAGCATGGCGCTGAACCGCTGCTCGGCGACGTCGCTGTCGCGGCGCATGTTGCGGATGACGCGGTGGGCCTGTTCCTGGTCCAGCTCGGCCATCTCCAGCCCCAGGCCGCGCAGCCAGTTCTCGTAGACCCGGTGGCCGGTCAGCCGCTCGCGCCGGGCCAGCCTGGACAGCAGTTGCATGGCGCGGCTGGTGGGCCGGGCGAACGGGAAGATGGCACCGATGTAGACGGCGTCGAGGGACCGTCCGGTCGCCTCCAACCGGCGGGCCAGTTCGACCGCGACGGCGCTGCCGATGCCGCAGTGCCCGTAGAGGGCGATCGGTCCGTCGATCCGGTCGAGGATCTCGGAGACGCACCGGTCGATCAGCTCGTCGAAGGGGAGCGGGTCCTCGTCGGCGCCGAGATCGTGCCCGGGGATGGTCACCGCGAACAGCCGGTGTCCGGCCGGCAGCGCGTCGGCCAGCGGCTGGTACACCACCGCGCTCCCACCGCCGTACGGCACGCAGACCAGGGTCAGGTCGGTGTGGGTGTCGGCGGCGGTGCGGGTCAGCTCGTTGAGCAGGTGCCGCGGCCGGTCGGGCCCGGCCTCGGCGAGGGCGGCCAGCTCCCGTACGGTCGGCTGCTGGAACAGGTCCATCACGCTGATCCCGGCGCCGACGCGGGTCCGCAGGTGGGCCACCACCTGGATGGCCAGCAGCGAATGCCCACCGAGGTCGAAGAAGTCGTCGTCGAGCCCGACCCGGTCGACGCCGAGCACGTTCTGCCAGACCTGGGCGATCGCCACCTCGGTCGGGGTCTGCGGCGCGGCCGAGGTGGCGGGAGCGACGCGTTGCGGCGCCGGCAGTGCGGCGCGGTCGAGTTTCCCGCTGGGGCCCAGGGGCAGCGCGTCGAGGTGGACGAAGGCGGTGGGCACCAGGTGGTCCGGCAGGCTGCGCTTGAGCGCGGCCCGCACGGCGGCGGGATCGTCTGGCTGTCCGGTGAGGTAGCCGACCAGCCGCTGGTCGCCGGGGCGGTCCTCGCGTACCACGACGGCGGCCTCGGCCACCCCGGGCAGCGCCGTCAACGCGGCCTCGATCTCACCGGGCTCGATCCGGATGCCGCGCAGCTTGATCTGGCGGTCGATGCGGCCGAGGAACTCCAGCGCGCCGTCCGGGCGGCGGCGGGCCAGGTCACCGGTGGCGTACATGCGCGAGCCCGGCGGGCCGTACGGGTCGGGCCGGAAGCTGCGCGCCGTCGCGGCCGGGCGGCCCAGGTAGCCGTGGGCGAGGCCGACGCCGGCGATGAACAGCTGACCGGGTACGCCCGCCGGCAGCATCCGGTGGTGCTCGTCCAGCACGTACAGGCTGATGTTCTGGATGGGGGTGCCGATCGGCAACCGGGCGACGCCGACGCCCTGCTCGGGTGGGCACGGCCAGGCCGACACGTCGACGGCGGCCTCGGTGGGACCGTAGAGGTTGTGCACCTCGACGGCGAGCCGCTCGTGCAGCCGGGCCGCCAGCGCCGGTGGCAGCTCCTCGCCGCTGCAGATGACCCGGCGCAGCGAGGTGCAGCGTTCGATGTCGGACTCGGTGAGGAACGCACCCAGCATCGACGGCACGAAGTGGGCGGTGGTGACGCGTTCGG
Organism: Micromonospora coxensis; assembly: GCF_900090295.1. Lineage (NCBI taxonomy): Bacteria > Bacillati > Actinomycetota > Actinomycetes > Micromonosporales > Micromonosporaceae > Micromonospora > Micromonospora coxensis. The sequence continues at coordinate 6,456,731 of NZ_LT607753.1, forward strand.
TGGCGATGACGTCGCGCAGGTAGCCGGGGTCCTTGTGCCCGCCGGGGCGGGCCAGCACCAGACGTGCCCCGGCGATGAGCGGCCAGAAGAACTCCCACACCGACACGTCGAAGCTGGCCGGTGTCTTCTGCAGCACCGCGTCGTGCGCGCCGATCCGGTAGGTCTGCTGCATCCAGTGCAGCCGGTTGCAGATCGCCTGATGGCTGACGAGCGTGCCCTTGGGCAGGCCGGTGGAGCCGGAGGTGTAGATGGCGTACGCGCCGTCGTGCGGCCCGGCCAGCGGGATGGGATTGGTTCTCGGCTGGTCCCGCCACGCGTCCGGGTCGTCGAGGTGCAGCACCGTCGCCGCGTCCGGGTCGGGCGGGTCGAGCCGCCGCTGGGTCAGCAGCACCGCCGCACCCGAGTCGGCGAGCATGTACCGCAGCCGCTGGGGCGGATAGTCCGGATCCAGGGGCAGGTAGGCCGCACCGGACTTGAGCACGCCGACCAGCGCGGCGATCAGGTCCAGGGACCGTTCGGCGTGCACCGCGACGATCGTTCCCGGGCCCGCGCCGGCCCGGCGCAGCCGGTGGGCGATCCGGTTGGCGCGGGCGGCCAGCTCACCGCGGGTCAGTGCGCCCTCCGGGGCGGTGACCGCGATCTGCTCCGGCGCGTCGGCCAGCCCGGCCTCGATCAGGGCGGGCAGCGTGGCGTCCGGGGCCAGGTCGACGACCGGGCCGCGGCTCGCCGCGAGCGCCTCGGCCTGCGCGGGTTCGTCGAGCCAGGCCAGCCGGGACAGCGGCGTGTCCGGGTCCCGGCTCACCGCCGCCAGCAGTGCCCGGAAGGCGGTCGCCCACGCCTCGACGCCGGCCGGGTGGAACAGGTCCGGGTTGTAGATGAACTGGCAGTGCCAGCCGTCCGGGCCCTCGGTGACGTACAGCTCCAGCTCGAACCGGGTCGCCCAACTGCCGACCGGGTAGCCTTCCACCCGCAGCGCGGCCGGGTCGGGCACGGCCGGGCCGTAGTTCTGCAGCGCGAACAGGACCTGGAACACCGGCGGCCGGCTCACGTCGCGCGCCGGGTCCAGCGCGGTGACCAACTGCTCGAACGGCAGTTCCTGGTGGGCGAACGCGTCGAGGGTGCTGGCGCGCACCCGGTCCAGCAGCTGCGTGAAGCTCGGGTCGCCGTCGAGGTCGGCGCGCATGGCGAGGGTGTTGACGAAGACCCCGACGACGTCCTCGAGTTCCGGGCGGTGGCGGCCGGCCACCGGGGTGCCGACGGCGAAGTCCCGTTGACCGCTGAGCCGCGCGAGCAGCGTCTGGAACGCGGCCAGCAGCAGCATGTACGGCGTGGCCGCGTGGTCGTGGGCCAGTGCCGTGAGCCGTCGTACGGTCGAGGCGTCGACGCTCACCTGGTGCTGGGCGCCGGCGAAGGTCTGCTGCGCCGGGCGGGGCTTGTCGGTGACCAGGTGCAGCGCGGGCACGCCGGCCAGTCGCGGCACCCAGTACGCCAGGTCGCGCTGCGCCGACTCGCCGGTACGCGTGGCCCGCTGCCAGGCGGCGAAGTCGCCGTAGCGGACGGCCGGCTCCGGCTGCGGCGCCTGCCCGCCGACGAGCCCGAGCAGCTCACCGAGCAGCAGCTCCGCGGACCATCCGTCACAGGCCAGGTGGTGGACGGCGAGCACGAGGATGTGGTGTTCGGGCGCCAGCCGGATCAGCAGGCCCCGCAGCAGCGGCGCGTCGGCGGGATCCACCGGTCGGGCCAGCTCGTCGTCGACCAGGGCCTGCGCCTGCTGTTCACCGGTGGCCGACACCACTCGCAGCACCGGGTCGGCGTGCGCGGCGAGCACCGCCAGCGGACGGCCGTCGTCGGTGGCGGGGAAGCCGGTGCGCAGCGCCTCGTGCCGGGCGATGAGGTGGCCCAGCGCCTCGCGGACGGCGTGCGGGTCGAGTGGTCCACGGATGCGGCGCACCACGGGGATCGTGTACGCGCGGGTGCCCGGCGCGTACTGCTCCATGAACCACAGCCGCTCCTGCGGGTACGACAGCGGCGGGTCGGCCTCGGTGCGCCGGGGGATGGCCGGGCTGCCGGCGCGGGGCCTGCGGCGCAGGCGTTGGGCCAGCAGGGACTGCGCCTCGGCGGACAGCTGCTCAGTCATTCCCGACCTTTCCGGCAGCGACCGGCGCGTGGCCGTCCGCCGCTTGTTCGATGTCGGCCAGCACCAGGGCGGTGATCCGGGCGGCCAGCTGCGCCACCGTGCGGTGCTCGAAGAGCAGGCGCAGCGGCACCTCGACCTCGATCGCGTCGGCCAGCCGGGCGGCGACCCGCAGGGCGTGCAGGGAGTGCCCGCCGAGGGCGAAGAAGTCGTCGGACGCGCCGATCGTCGGGTGGCCCAGCACCTCGGACCAGACGTCGGCGACCAACTGCTCGGCGTCGTCGCGGGGCGGCACGTGGCCGGCGGCGTCGAGCGGGGCGGGCAGCGCCGTCCGGGCCAGTGCCGCCCGGTCGACCTTGCCGTTGCTCGTCAGGGGGAGTTGCGCGAGCGCGACGACGTGCGCGGGCACCAGTCGGTCGGGCAGCCGTGCGGTCAGCCGGGCCCGCAGCACACCGGGATCGGCCAGGTCGGCCACCACCCACGCGACGAGCGCCTGGTCGCGGACGGTGACGGCGGCTGCCCGTACCTCCGGCTCGGCCATCAGGTGGCGTTCCACCTCCGCCGGCTCGATCCGGTAGCCGCGGATCTTGACCTGGTCGTCGGTGCGGCCGAGGAAGTGCAGCATCCCGTCGGCGGTGCGGCGCACCCGGTCGCCGGTGGCGTAGAGGCGGGCGCCGGGCGGCCCGAACGGGTCGGGCACGAACCGGCGCGCGGTCTGGCCCGGGGCGCCGCGGTAGCCGCGGGCCAGGCCCGCGCCGCCGAGGTAGAGCTGGCCGGGCACGCCGGGCGGCACCGGCATCAGGTGGCGGTCCAGCACGTGCGCGTCGGTGTCGTCGAGCGGCAGTCCGATCGGCGGGTCGTCGTGGGCGTCGGTCACCTCGACGGCGGTGGCGATGACGGTGGCCTCGGTCGGTCCGTACGTGTTGACCAGCCGCACCCGGGGCCCCACGGCGCGCCGCCAGGCCGAGACGGCGGCGGCGTGCGCCGCCTCACCACCGATGATCAGCAGCCGCAGCGCCGGTGGCCAGCGGGTCGACTCCCGCATCGTCAGCTCGTGCCAGTAACTGGTGGGCAGGTCCAGCACGGTGAGGGTGGCGGCCAGCGGGGTGGACAGGAAGTCCGGCAGCAGCTCGCCGCGCTGCGGCCCGAGGACCACGGTGGCGCCGCCGGCCAGGGCGGGCAGGATCTCCTCGACGTGGGTGTCGAAGGAGAGCGAGGCGAACTGCAGCACCCGGTCGCCGGGGCCGAGCTGGTACTCGCGGGCCATCCAGCGCACCCGGGCCGCCACCGCCTGCCGGGTCAGCATGACGGCCTTGGGCGCGCCGGTCGAGCCGGAGGTGTGGCACAGGTAGGCCAGCTCCAGCGGGGGCACCGCCCGGTCGGGCGCGGGGCCGGCGGGGCCGGGCAGCTGCGTGATCCGACCGGCGTCGAGCAGCAGGGTGGCCCCGCTGCCGGCGATGAGCACGTCGTGGCGGGCCGGTGGGTCGGCCGGGTCGAGGCAGGTGTACGCGGCGCCGGCCCGCAGCACCGCGAGCAGTTCGACGACCAGCTGCGCGCCGCGTTCCCCACGGACCGCGACCGTCGTGCCCGGTCCGGCGCCGCACGCGCGCAACCGGATCGCCAACGCCTCGGTCCGTGCCGCCAGCGCGGCGTAGCTGACCTCGTCGTCGCCGTCGATCAGGGCGGTCGCGTCGGCGGTGGCGGCGGCCTGCGCCAGGATCAGGTCCATCACGTCCGGGGCGGGTTGCTCCGGTCGCCGGCCCCGCCCCGCCGCGACCAGCCGGGCCGACTCGTCCGGGGTCAGCATCGCCAGCCGCGTCACCCGCTGCTGCGGGGCGTGTGCCGCGGCGGTGAGCAGGCGGCCGAGCCGGTGGGCCAGCTGCTGCCCGGTCGCCTCGTCGCAGGTGCGCAGCTGGTGGCCCAGCAGCAGGCGCAGGCACCCGTCCGGCAGGTCGAGCGCCTCCAGCGTCACCGGTGTCTTGGCCTGCCGCAGTCCGGTGGCGACCGGCTGCGCGTGCAGGCCGTCGAAGGTCGCGGTGGGCGCGGCGGGGTTGTCCAGGACGAACAGCGCGTCGAACGGCGCGTTGGCGCCCAACTCCTCGAAGGGCAGGCCGGGGTGGGCGTACGCGGTGAACAGGTCGTTGCGGTTGCGGCGCAGCAGGTCCGCGAAGGTCGGGTCGTCGCCGAGGTCGGCGCGCAGCAGGACGGTGTTGCTCAGGTAACCGATCAGGGGCTCGAACTCGCTGCGGTCCCGGCCGGCCAGCGGCGCGGCCACGCACAGGTCGCGTTGGCCGCTGTGGCGTGCCAGCAGCACCTGGAAGGCGGTGAGGAGCACCAGGAACATCGTGGCGCGCTGGGCGCGGGCCAGCTCGCGCAGCGCGGGGACGACGTCCGCCGCGAGGGGCACCGGGTGGAACGCGCCCGCCGAGGCAGGCGCGTCGGTGTCGGTGGCCAACCCGGTCAGGTCCAGCCGCGCCGCGCCGGCCAGCCGGTCGCGCCAGAAGTCGCGGTCGGCTGCGGCGCGTTGCCGGGCGTACGCGGCGTAGTCCCGGTAACGGGCGGACAGCGTGGGCAGCGCCGGTGGACGCCCACCGCGCGCGGCGTTGTAGAGCTCGGTCAGCTCCGCACCGAGCACGGTGAGCGACCAGCCGTCTCCGGCGATGTGGTGCAGCACCAGGGAGAGCACGTGCTCGCCGGCGGCCAGGCGGTAGAGCGTGGCGCGCAGCGGAGCCGCCGCACTCAGGTCGAACGGCCGTTCCAGGTCCTGGCGTACCGCGGCATCGGCGGCGGACGGCGGGTCCGGCGTACCGCTGAGGTCCACCTCGTGCAGCGGCCAGCGTCCGACTGCCGCGACCAGACCCGTCGCCACCCCGTCGAGTTCGGTGTAGCGGGTGCGTAGCGGCTCGTGCCGGCGGGTCAGCTCCCGCAGCGCGTACGACAGCGCCGCCACGTCGACGTCGCCGCGCAGCCGCAGGGTGAAGAACATGTGGTAGGCGGTGTCCGTCGGGTCCAGCCGGTGCAGGAACCACAGCCGCTCCTGCGCGGGCGCCAGCGCGAACGGCTGCTCGGTGCCGGCGGTCACCGGGTGCCCTGCACGAACTGGCTGAGCCCGCGA